>CAYYRN010000016.1:24802-40007 GCA_964474295.1 uncultured Eubacteriales bacterium | reverse complement strand
CCGCAAGCTCTACGGATGTACACCGAGTGAGTACAGAAAGTAAAACAGGATTCCTTTGGATTTTACACCAAAAGAATCCTGTTTATATTTTATTCGCTCAGCATTTTTATTGACTTTTAAAATGCCGAAATGTATCGAATTTTACCAGCCGAAGCCTGAGTAAGTAACTGTCGTTGAAGCGCTGAGTGTAGCTTCCGAACCGTAAACCTTTGAAATTTCCGCACTTGCATCCCAAGAAACAACGAGCTTTGAAATTTCGCCTGTTGCTGCATTAACGGTTGCAACGGCTTTGCAGTTTGATGTTTTTTCGGACATAACCATACCGCTTGCAATGTCTTTAAGAGCGTTGTAGCAGATGATGGATGTTTTGTGGTCATAACCCGATCTGTCCGTTTCTCCGACACAAATGCCGCATTTGTCAAGGGGTGAATTGTTCTTTGCGTTTGAACCGCCGGAAATCGAGCTTGAACCGTTCTTGATGCTTATTGTGATAACGTAATTTGAACCGTTCTTCACAGCTTTTGCGGAGTTTACATCGCTTGTTGTAAGGGTACTCTTTCTAAGGAAATCGCCGCACTTTGTATCTGTTGTGTTTGTGCCTTTTGTAACCTTAGCTTCAAATTTGTTTTCATCACCGACACCGAGGAATTTAAGAACAAGGCTTTTCGATGCTGTCAAAATAGCACCTGCTTTGTATCCGTTGAGAGTTGACGATCTTGTTTTTGTATAACCGGGTTTTGAAGAAACAACCTTTGCCGTAGCTGTCTGATAATACTCAAGCACTTTTGCCGTTGACCACTTTGAGGGGTCTTCCGTTTTTACGGGAGTTGTTTGCTTTTTGGAAGTTTTTTCTTCTGTTCTCTTTGTCTGTTTTTCTGTCCTTTTTTTTGTTACTTTTTCGGTAACTGCGTGACCTTCTTTGTCAGTTACGGCTTCACCGTCTTTGTCTGTCACAACCTCTGTGACTTCTTCGGTAACTTCTTCCTCTTCTTCGCTTGTTGTGTCGGCAGTTGTTTCTTCTTCGCTGCCGGCTGCAACGCTTTCTGCCGTGGTGGTTTCGGTCGTTGTTTCACCGTCTTTCTTATCATCGCCGCAAGCAGCAAAAGAGAAAAGCATTGCCGCAGCCATAAGAAGTGCTAAAAACTTTTTCATTGTAAAATTACCCCTTTTCGGTTATTGTGTAATTAGACAAAAATTATTTGCCCTCAAACTATAATTTACTACATAAAAGCAAATTTGTCAATAGAAATCAGATGTTTTCTTCCCTGAAATCGACTATCAGCTCCATACGCTTGCTTTCAAGCTTGTGATAATAAACTCCCGCGGCATCAAGCATTCTTCTTGAAGCTTTCGTGCCTACGGAATCGTGATATTTATCGGAAATATAAATCACTTCTTTAATTCCGCTTTGTATAATGGCTTTGGCACATTCGTTGCACGGAAAAAGCGGAACATAAACCTTGCACCCTTCAAGGCTTGAACCTCGGTGATTAAGAATTGCGTTGAGTTCTGCGTGACACACATAAGGGTATTTCGTTTCGTATTCGTCACCTTCACGTGCCCAGGGAAAATCATCATCACTGCAGCCTATCGGAAAGCCGTTGTAACCTACCGACACGATTTTGTTGTTGCTGTCAACAATGCAAGCCCCGACTTGAGTGTTCGGGTCTTTGCTTCTTTGCGAAGCCAATTGAGCAACGCCCATAAAATATTCATCCCACGATATGTAGTCTTTACGCTTATTCATTTTATCTTCCTCCCTCTTCGTGATAAAATCATTGTACCATTTATATTAATTTATTGCAACAAAAAATAAATCGTTGACAAGGAATTTTGTTTAATGTATAATATACAGGTCAGTAAAATAACTTCGAGGTGTCGCCCAGCTGGTAGGGCGCTTGCTTTGGGAGCAAGATGCCGCAGGTTCGAGTCCTGTCACCTCGACCAAAAAAATTCCGTTCACGAAAATGGGCGGAATTTTTTGCTGTTAACTTTTATGAAAACAAAAAATAAGCCTAAGCTACTGTCTGTTAGGGCAATAGCTTAGGCTTGATTGCTTTTATTTTTTTGCTCATTGCTGATTTTCGTCAAGCTCTTTTATGTATCTACTCAAGGCATCCTCCTGACACGGCAAAAGTTCAAAGCCGTTATCGGTAAGGGATTTTTTTGAAAGACGTGAATTTAAAGGTCTTTTTGCTTTTGACGGATAATCGGATGTTAAAATACGGTTTATTTTTGCGGAAAGCCCCGATTTCTTCATTATATTTTCCGCAAAATCAGCCCAGCTTATAAATCCCTCGTTTGAAGCGTGGTAAACGCCGTATTTTTCGCTTAAAATCATATTCACAAGCAAGACGGCTAAATCACGGGTATAAGTTGGGGAGCCGATTTGGTCGGCAACAACGTTTATTTCATCCATAGTCTGTGCAAGGCGACGCATTGTTTTTACAAAATTCGCCCCGTTCAATCCGTAAACCCACGATGTTCTCACAACAAAGGCTCTCGAACAATTTTCAAGCACATTTTCTTCGCCGTCAAGCTTTGTTTTTCCGTAAACGTTTTGCGGATTTTTTGCGTCAAACACTTCATAAGGCTCGTTTCCGTCACCGCCGAAAACGTAGTCGGTGCTTACATAAATCATTTTTGCACCTGCCTTTTCGCAGGCTTTGGCAATGTTCAAACTGCCGTCCGAATTCACCCTGCGGCACGTTTCTTCATCTTCTTCCGCTTTATCGACAGCCGTATATGCCGCACAGTGGATTACACCGTCGGGTTTGTTTTTTAAAATAAATTCTTCCGTTGAAGCTTTATCCGTTATATCGAAATCTTTTTTGTCGCAGGCGACATATTCAATTGACCTTTTTTCGAGTTCCTTAACAACATCATACCCCAACTGACCGCAAACACCCGTTACAAGAATTTTCATTTCAAAACCTCGGCTTTTTTGACAAAATCATCATAGAAAAATTTTACGTCGCTGTCTTCAAATTTAGGTGCTTTGATGTCTTTTTCGCTTAAAACGGGGTTTTCTATGCCCCAATCGACACTGAAAATTTCATCGCAGAAGCAAATGCTCCTGTCGTTTTCAGGCGAATAATAATCATCAACCTTATAGGAAAACTCGGTATTATCCCTCAGCGTTACAAAACCGTGAAGAAAACCCTTGGGAACAAAAAGCTGTTTTTTGTTTTCTTCCGTAAGCTCAACGGATATCCATTTAAGATAACTCGGAGAACCCTCTCTTATATCGACAATAACGTCAAGCACTGCACCTTTTATACAAGTTACGAGTTTTGCCTGACTATTCGGATTTTTTTGACAGTGCAAGCCCCTGAGTGTTCCTTTTTTTTGCGAAAAAGAACGGTTATCCTGCACAAAATCTATGTCAATGCCTGCCTGCGAAAGAATGTTTTTATTATAGCTTTCCATAAACCATCCTCTGTGGTCACCGAAAACTTTCGGCTCTATAATAAAAGCACCCGCAAGTGAGGTTTCGGTAATGTTCATATCGGTATTGTTCCTTTCACTCTGTCAGCTTTTTGTTGTGTTCTCATCCTCACGTCCCCAATGCGGTCTTTGACCGGGTTTATCCGCATAGAGAATTTTTCCTTCCGCAACACGCATAAGGTGCTGACCGTAGGAGGATTTACCGTATTTTTTAGCTGATTCGATAAGCTTATTTTTCGTTATCCAACGCATATTGTATGCAATTTCTTCGGGAGCCGAAATTTTTATTCCCTGCAAGGTTTCTATGGTCTTTATAAAATTACCGGCATCCATCAGCGAATCGACGGTTCCCGTGTCAAGCCACGCAAAGCCTCTGCCCATTGTTTTGACCTCAAGGTTTCCCGCTTCAAGATACATCCTATTGATGTCGGTTATCTCATATTCGCCTCTTTCGCTTTTTTTAAGTCCTTTTGCGTATTCGACAACCTTGTTATCGTAGAAATAAAGCCCCGTAACGGCATAGTTGGATTTCGGATTTTGCGGTTTCTCTTCAATAGAAACAGCTTGTCCTTTTTTATTAAATTCCACAACGCCGAAAGCTCTCGGATCCTCGACGTAATAGCCGAAAATAGTTGCACCTTCTTCACGTCTTGCAGCCTGACGCAGCATATGACCGAGACCGCTGCCGTAGAAGATGTTGTCGCCAAGCACCATCGCAACGTTGTCTTTACCGATGAACTTTTCACCGATAACAAATGCCTGTGCAAGTCCCTCCGGCTTTTCCTGAACAGCGTAAGAAAGCTTTAAGCCGAATTGCTTGCCGTCACCCAAAAGATTTTTGAATTTAGGTGTGTCGTCAACAGTGGAAATTATAAGTATATCTCTGATGCCCGCCAACATCAATACCGAAAGCGGATAATATATCATCGGTTTATCATAAACCGGTAAAAGCTGTTTACTCGTAACCATTGTTAGGGGATACAGTCTTGTTCCCGAACCGCCGGCAAGAATAATTCCTTTCACTTAAACACGCTCCTTTGCTTGAAAAAAATAATTTTCGGTAGCATACAAACACATTATAAAACTTTTTTCCCGTTTCGTCAAATTTTTCTTTATTTTTTATAATAATTTTATATTATTCAAAAATATTTAATAAAAAGATTCTGACATTATAAATGATTTTTGCAAAAAACACCCTTACGGAGTTTAAAAAAGAATCGCCGTTATTTTCGTTGTTAATGCTTTCTTTTAAGCTCTCAAACCACTTATCCGTTTTTGATGTGATTTCAAGATACCGAATTTCCGAAGAAAAAGATTTATCTGTTGCGGGAATGAACACCTCGAACAAATAGTTTTCCCCCGGAGTAAGATTTTTAAATGTTCCTTCGGATATTTTTACGCTTTCGTCAAGGCAGGAATAAGAAAGATTTTCGTAATAAGTCAGCTTTACTTTGGTTTTCTTTACCTTTTCCGCCTGAACATCGGGCAAAGACGGTCTTTCGGGTATTACCCATTCAACCGTTTTCGATGAAAATTTTCCGTTGCCGGCTTTTCTGTAAAGATACACGGTTTTTCCCGGAAATGCGGGAATATAACCGTTTTCCGCATAATGTTCTTCATCGAAGCTTTCGTCTTCCGAAAGCTTATAGTATACACGGCTTCCGTATTTTTGCACGGAACGTTCGTTCAGATAATCTATGTCGGGCATCGGCAGAGATTTTCTTTCGGGAAGATTGACCAGGAGAGATTTTTCCTCAAGCTCAACCGAGAAAGTCATAGAATAACTTGCATCAAGCCACCGTGTGACACTTTGTCCGTTTTTTACCGGCTGATAGTATTTTGTTTGAACGGTGACTTTTTCTTCGTCAAAAAATACGGTTTCGTTTTCGTAATCATACCCGATAGGATTTATAAAAACCGCCGCAGTGTACGTTCTGTCCCTGTAACCGTTTTCGCTTACGGTTATGACAACTTTGTTTTCTTCATATTCCTCCAAAGCAAGCTTTACCGTCTCGCCGCTTTGAACAGGCATTTCGTTGATTGAAATATTGTGAGACGAAACGGCGGTTATTTCAACCTCTCGGCACGAATTATCCACCAAAATATCGCCTATGTTGTTTTCGCTCACATCAACTTCGGTTTTTGAATAGGCACTTGAAAAAACAAGACTCGTCAGCGTTGCCGCCGCCTGCGAATATGTTCTCGAATAAACCTTGCCGAAAACACCGTCACGTTTTGCCACTGCTTTCACAGTCGATTTGCATAATACCGAAACAGGCTCGGTATAAAGAATACCGTCGATTTTCGGGTCACTGCCGTCTGTTGTGTAATAAATTTCATCAGCGCTCAGGCATTGAAGCTCAAGCTTTTCGGTGAAAGGAATTTCACCGCTGTCAACGGAAAATTTCACATATTTATCTTCGCTCGTAAAGGCTTTAATTGCGAAGTTTCCCAAACGCATATAGGCGTTTCCGTCAAATCCCTTTACGGTTTTTCCGTAAATATCCTCCCAGCTTTCACCGTCTCGACTGACAAAGCTTTCGCCTTTTTCTCCGACATCCTCACTGCTTTGGATTTTGTAATCCATATATATCGCTTCAACCTGCGCCGTCAAAATTTGAGTGGGATTTTTAAGGTAAACCGCAACGCTGAATTTTTCGCCCGCTTTAAGTGAAATGCCCTCTGTCAGCTTTTCGGTATAGTAGCCCGGCAGAGATTTAATTCCGGAAAATTCGGCTTCAAGCTTGCCGGAGGACGGATTTTCTCCGTTTTCGAGTTCGGTGTAAATTTTGACCGTATACTGTGTTTCCACATCTGTTGTATAAAACGAAACGGCTTCGAGAACCTCGTCCTTTTCCGCACAAAAAACATTGGACATATAAATTTCCGTTGAATCGTCAAAGCCGATAGGGGAATACTGTATGCTTTCATCATAAGAATAAATATTTTCGTAATTCGCACGGCTTTCGTAAAGATAAATTCCGTCATAGTCAATTGTTACATCTTCGTAAGAAAGCCAAAAAAGTCCGTCATCGCCCCAATCGGTTCCCCAACTGTTGACAACAAGCCATGCTCCGTCTTCTTCAATCGAATCGGAATTGTTAAAATTTTCTTTCGGGAAATTGTCATCCCAGCCTATAATCGAAACGGCGTGGTCTGTGTGGCTGCCCGTGGGATTGTACCACGCGTTTGTTTCACTGTTAAAGCACTGCTTTAAACTGCTCGAAAGGAAAGAAGCATCAACAGCCTGACGAGTTTTGTACATTTCGCTTTTGACTTGGTTTACAAGAGTTTTTGCGGCAAGCTTTTGCTGAGATTCATCCTCGTATTCATATTCGGGGAACGAAATAACATTCTGCAAATGCGCAACGCAGTCAAAGCGGGCATCTTCGGAAATGACACTGTTTGAATAAGGGTAGCTTTCTTCATCGGCAGGGCCGTACCAATTGGCAAGGCAGTCGGTGGCGGTATAGTCGAACCCGCCGTTCATAAAGGGGTCGTAATCGGAAAAAATGTATGCGAATGATTTTTGCTGATTTTCGGAAGAATACGAAAACCACGCCAGATGGGATTCCGACAGGTTTGTGTCGATGTTTTTTTGCTTTAATCCCGTTTCACTTGAAACAAGCGCGGAAAAAGCCCAGCAGGTAGCAAGTTTTCCTTGGTTACCTGCCGATATTTCAGTGTCTGAGGATAAAGTAAATTCTGCGGGAAGATTACCATTTTTGTTTGTTTTTGCTTTTTTTGACATCCGAGAGGTATAAACGGAGGAAACTTTTCCGCCGTTGTTGACGGTTTCAAGCTGTTCTTCTGTAAGCTCCGCAAAGGTTAAGCTGTTCGTTATTTTTGAGCTTGATACAGCTTCCCCGAAAATCGAAAAGCATCCGCAAACCAAAACAAATGTCAAGAACAAAGATAACGCTTTCTTTCCCATCACATTCAGCCCCTTAATTATTTAAGATATTCTTCCATAATCATAGCCGCTTGTCTTACGATTTCTTCACACGGACGTGTTTTTTTGTAATGCTCGTTTCTTTCCGAGGGGACGTGACTGCTTGAAGGGCCGTCCATTCCCAAAAGCTCACGGCAAATAAACGTTCCTCCGTTTCTTTCCTCAAACTTTTCTTTCAAGTCACGCACTTCTTTATATACCTGCATTTTGGCATCGGAAGCGTCGGAAAGGTCGCATCGGCTTTCAAGTCCCGCAAGCATTGTGCAAGCGCTGAAAGCTCCGCAAACCTCACGCAGTCTGCCGAAGCCGCCGCCGAAGCCGAGGGAAATTTTCATTGCCGTTTCTTCGTCAATGCCGTATTTGTCGGCAAATGCACAAAATACCGCCTGTGAACAGTTGTAGCCTTTTGAAAAAAGTTCTACTGCTTTTTCAACTCTGTTTTCCATTTTAAATCACCTTTTTTATTTCGGCTTTTTCACAAAGCTGTGTGATGTAAGCCTCATATTTTTCTTCTTTAAGTTTATTTTTTGCCGCATCTTCCCAATAGCTTTCGGAATACGAAATGCCGTTGGAATTTTCGGCTTGAGATTTCAGTTTCGAAATTTTTTCTTTGATTTCTTTTTCATCGGGTTTCAGCTTTCCCTCGGCATAAATGCTTTTAAGCTCCATAATTCCGTTTTCGAGATAGTATGTATAAAATTCGGACATATTAATCGATTTTATGCCGACCGTACCTTTTTTGCTTTCGTTTTCTTTGTTAAAGCTTTCGGCTTTATTGTACAAAGCTTCATATGTTATTTCATCGTAAATTTTTTCTTCCCTCATCAGCACAAATTGTATTTTTGCCTTTATACATTCCGATTTTGCTTTTTCGTTCAACGCTTCTTTCGGAGTTTTTCCGTCAAATTCGGTCTGCCAAAAATCCTCCGTATATTCGGCTGTGTATTTTTCGATAAAATCGTTAATTGTTTCGGCTTTGTATTTTTCCTTAAAATAATTCATTTCTTCTTCGGTGACAGCTTCGCCGTTTACGAAAAAAACGGCAGAGGACGTGTTCTGCTCTTTTTGTCCGCAGGAGGCAAGCAAAACAAAAACCGACAGTGCCGCCGCAATGCAAAAAAATCTTTTCATATAACAACACCCCTCGGTTTTATTGTTATCATAATTATACATAATCCCGTTTCAAAAATCAATATATTAAGTTGACAATGAGGAAACAGAAGTATATAATTGTATACAAATAAGAAAAAGAAGGTTATCAAAATGAAAAAGTTTATTTCCGTTGTTCTTGCACTCGTTATGTGCTTGAATGTGTTTGCCGTTTGTGCCGGAGCCGAAACTTCTCCGAAAAATTCAGAGACTTCAAAGCTCAGCTTTAATTCGGACGGCAGCTTTAAAATTATTCAGGTTGCGGATTTTCAGGATAATACAACACCCGCAAAAATCGCTTTTGAGTATGTAAAGCAAATAGCAGAAGAAGAAAAGCCCGATTTGTTTATTCTTACGGGCGACAACATTTCCGAATCCGTCGGCAAGGGTTATACAAAAGCCAATGCTTTGAAAAGAGTCGCCAAGGCAATAGATGCCTTTATGTCTGTTTTTGAGGAAATCGGTGTACCCGTTGCGGTTCTTTTCGGAAATCACGATGCCGAAGGTCTTGTTTCCAAAGAGGAACAGATGGCAATTTATATGCAGTATGACTGCTGCGTAGCTGTTGATGAGGGCGAAAGTCTTTACGGCTGCGGTACATATAATCTGCCCGTATATTCTTCGGACGGCAAAAAGATTGCCTACAACATTTGGCTTTTTGATTCCAATATGTATGATGATGAAAACGGCGGTTACGATTATGTTCATGAGGATCAGGTTGAGTGGTATGTAAAAACCTCCGAAGAGCTTAAAAAACAAAACGGCGGTGAAGCCGTACCCTCAATGGTTTTCCAGCACATTATCGTAAAAGAAGTTTACGATGCGCTGACACAGGTTGAAAAAGGCACAGCGGATTCTGTTTCAAAATACGGTAATTATTACGTTTTGCCCGAAGGTGCAAAGGGTTCTTTGAGAGAAGCTCCCTGTCCCGCAACCGTTAAGGGAAATCAGTTTGAGGCTATGGTTGCCCAGGGCGATGTTAAAGCGATGTTTTTCGGACACGACCACTCAAATGATTTTGAAATAAGCTACAAAGGCATTGACATCGTAAACACTCCCACGGCAGGCTTCGGTTCATACGGCTCAAGCAACAGAGGTGTGCGTGTGATTACAATTAACGAAAACGATACCTCCGTTTACGAAACCGAAATGGTTACATATCTTGACCACTGCTGCACAAGTACGTACAGCAAAATAGTTTTCTATATTGACAGCATCAGGTTTATTTGGGATATGGCATTAATGGGTATTACAATACCGATTAAAGCAGTAACAAATTTGTTTGATAAATAAACTCAAACTTTCGGAGCTGTAAAAAAACGTAAGTTTTTTTACAGCTCCTTAAACTGAAATAATGTTTTTAAGAGGTGAAACGGTGAAAAGAGAAAACAAACAGGCTTTTAAAAAAGGTGCAAGAAACGGCATCCCAATCGCTTTGGGGTATTTTGCGGTAGCTTTCACTTTGGGCATTTCTGCGGCAAACGCAGGTCTGACTGCTTTTCAAGCTACGCTTGCGAGCTTTACAAACAATGCCTCCGCAGGCGAATACGCAGGGTTTACGGTTATCGCCTCAAATTCAGGATATTTGGAAATGGCGGTAATGCAGATTGTCGCAAACGCAAGATATTTATTGATGAGCTTTGCGATGAGCCAAAAAATATCTCCCGATATGAAGCTTCACCATAGACTTCTTGTCGCTTTCGATTTGACAGATGAAATTTTCGGAATTTCGATTGCCGAACCCGGCAAGCTTAACCCGTATTTTTCTTACGGTGCTTTTTCGGTCGCAATACCCGGTTGGTCGCTCGGAACCTGCCTCGGTGTGATTATGGGTAACGTTTTGCCGGAAAACGTTGTAAGTGCATTGAGCGTAGGTCTTTTCGGAATGTTCATAGCAATTGTTGTTCCCGCCGCAAAAAGAAATAAAGTTCTTTTCGGCGTTGTTTTGGTTTCTATGGCTGCGAGCTACTTGTTTTATAACATTTCCGTTTTCGATTCGCTTTCGGACGGAACAAAAACCATAATCCTCACCGTGGTAATCGCTTTGGTGGCGGCTGTTCTTTTCCCTGTAAAGGAGGAGGAAAACGAAAATGAGGAATAATGTTTATGTTTACATCGGAATTATGGCACTTGTAACTTATTTGATGCGTGTTCTTCCCATGACGATTTTCAGGAAAGAAATAAAGAATAAAACTATACGCTCATTTCTTTATTATGTGCCGTATGTTACGCTGACCGTTATGACTTTCCCCGCTATTTTGGAAGCTACGGGAAGTGTGTGGTCGGGCTTGGCAGCACTTGTCATAGGTGTACTTGTCGCCTGGTTCGGAGGAAGTCTGCTTACGGTTTCGGTCACAGCCTGCGCCGTTGTGTTCGTGATAGAAATGTTTATATTATAATAAAAAAGACAAAAAAATAATCACTTAGTGTACCCGAAGTTGGTGGAGATAAGCGGGATCGAACCGCTGACCTCTTGAATGCCATTCAAGCGCTCTCCCAGCTGA
Source organism: uncultured Eubacteriales bacterium (assembly GCA_964474295.1). Lineage (GTDB taxonomy): Bacteria > Bacillota > Clostridia > Oscillospirales > Acutalibacteraceae > SIG575. The sequence continues at coordinate 28,955 of CAYYRN010000016.1, read as the reverse complement.
GCTATACCCCCGTATGGAATACACTAAGTGATTTTTTGTTGTATTTAATCGGTGCGTTACAAAAAGCACCCGTCCGCCGAGCTTATGTACTTTCCCCGACCGACTACCGTAAAATTATATCATCCGTTTTTGATTTAGTCAATAGTTTTTACAAAACTTTTATTACTTAATTACATTTTTATCAAGAAAATTATTTGTAACCTCCGACAATTCCGAGCTTCTGTTTTCAATGCAGAAGTGTCCCGTATCAACTTCGTAAAACTCATCATATTTCAAATTTTCTTTAATTTGATTTTTCATTGAGTTTGTCAAAACTAAATCCTTTGAAGCGTTTACGAGCAAAATCGGTATTTTGAGTTCCTTGACTTTTTCAAAATCCGTTACCGTTGCCGTGAATGATGTTCTGAAAAGATTCCCGCCCGTTTTCGGAAGTGACATCGGCTCGGTAATGCCCGATAAATCGTAGCTTTCGGTAAATTTCCAATCCATACTCGCCATAAGAAGCGCCGCCCTTACAACAGGGGTAAGCTTGGTGACAATCGGTGTAATTTTATTCATAAATTCCGACATAAACTTCCCCGTCATAAAACCTTTCAGACTTTCGGGCATTTCGTTTATCGGAGCAGGGCAGTAGAGCAGAAGTGCCTTTATTTCGGGGTTTTCAATTGCAATATTCATTGCCACACCGCCGCCCATAGAGTGTCCCGCAACAATCCATTCGCTCATCGGAGCTATCGTTTGAGCAAGCTCTTTTACCAGAGTTTCTCTCGGCACAAAATCGGTGTTTTCGTCTTCTCTTGTCGTGTATCCGAAACCCGGCAGGTCAATGAGCAAACATTCATATCCCATTTTTTGCATTTCGGCTGACATATTGTTCCAGGCATATGTCGAACAAACAAAACCGTGAAGCATTATGATTCTTCCCTTTATTTCACCGTCGGGAACAACACGTCTGTAATGCACGGAATAATCGCCGTATTCAAAAAATTCGCTGTTTTCAAAAGGTTTCTTTTCCGAACTTTCGGCAAAAAATACGCAAGAAAAGATTACAGAAAAGCATAAAAATATACACAAAATTTTTATCGATTTTTTCATAAAAAATTCCTTTCTTTTTTACTGAAACAATTTTATCATATGTCGTATTTAAAATCAACAAAATCGGTGATTATTTAAACGGAAGATGCACATAATTATTTTGAAAAATTTTTTGTTTGACTGCGGCGAAAAATAAATTTTTCAAAAATATCGGCAGTCGGAAAGGTGATAGTTTATGGAAAAAGATTATTACGATTATTATGACGAAATTGAGGAAGATGATTTGTTTGACGAAAATAAATCCGAAAACTTTGAGGATGAGGATAACTACCCCACAGCAGAAGAATATAACAGAATTTTTAAACAAAGACACGATTATTATTAAAACAGGACAATACAATCAAAATAACTTACAGTATAAAACCCCGCCGTGTTATCTTCGTCTGAAAAAACGGCGGGGTTTATATAATTTACTTTTTTAAATTAAAACTCCAATCCCTCAAGCATTTGCGCAAAAAGGGTGTTTGCCCACGCAAACCATTTTCTTGTGAATTTCGTCGGGTCATCCACATTAAAAGATTCGTGCATATAATTTGTTCCGGCATGGGTTTTGGAAATCATTTCAAGGCAATCGGAAATTTCGTTTTTATCACCGCTTGTCAAAATCTGCATTGTAAGAGCGATGTGCCAAATGCTGTTTTTTGCCGTGTGCGGACTTCCGACACCTCTTGCGACTTTGCCCTCGAAGTAATACGGATTATCTTTTGAGAGGATGAATTTTCTCGTATTTTGATAAATTTCATCTTCTTTATCGCAATATCCCAAATAAGGTGCCGCCAAAAGGCTCGGTGAATTTGCATCATCCATCAAATTGAAATTTCCGAAACCGTCCGTTTCATATGCGTAAATTTTGCCGTATTTCGGATGAACGTAAATTCCGTAATTTTTGATGCCGTCATCAATTTCGGAAGAAAGCTTTTTGCATTTCGAGCCGAGGGTACTGTTTTTCAAACCGTCTTCTGCCATCTCCGCAGCATATTTCATTGCAACCACAGCCATCATATTTGACGGCACAAGGTAATTGAAAATGCAACTGTCATCCGACGGGCGAAAACCCGACCATGTCATTCCGGTGAAATTTACCGGTCTTCCTTTTCCCGAAAAAGCCATAGTGTCCGAGGCTCTTGAAGTGTCACGGTCAAAGAAGTAGGTTGAATTTTCCGTATGATTCTGCTCTTTAATAAAGTGGTCAGTTATTGTTTCGAGCATTTTTTCAAATTCGGGGGTAAAAATTTCCTTGTCGCCCGTAGATTTGTAATATTCATACGAAAGATAAATCGAGGCACAAAGGGAATCCACTTCATATTTTCTTTCCCAAATCAGCTCATGCTCAAAGTCCGTTCTGTCTTTCCAGCTTTCTTTTGTGGGCTTTGCGTTGAAAGCGTTTGAATAGGGGTCAAGGTTGACGTAAAAAGCGTGCTTTGCGATAACGCTTTTTATGATTTTTTTAAGGTCTTCATCCTGCGAAGCGTATTTTATGTAAGGCTTGAGCTGTGCCGCACTGTCACGAAGCCACATTGCGGGGATGTCACCCGTGATTACAAAGTAGCTGCCGTCAGCAAGCTCCTGTGTTGTGGTTTCGATTGTGTTGAGAAAGCACTGCTTTGCAAGCGGTGCAAGGCTCGGATAATTTTTTTGCATTTTCTTTTCAAGCTCATCTGCTTTTTTCAAAAGTATATCGGGTGTTTTCATTGAAAAAGTCCTTTCAAATTTATTCATCAAGTTTAAGAACAGCCATAAAAGCTTCCTGCGGAACTTCTACCGTACCGAAATGGCGCATACGTTTTTTGCCCTCTTTTTGTTTTTCGAGAAGCTTTTTCTTACGGGTAATGTCACCGCCGTAGCACTTTGCGAGAACGTCTTTTCTCATCGCTTTGATTGTTTCCCTCGCTATTACCTTGCCGCCGACACAAAGCTGCACGGGTATTTCAAACATTTGGCGGGGGATATTGTCTTTTAATTTTTCGGCTATTTTTCTCGCCTTTGCGTAAGCTTTATCCGAGTGGATAATAAACGAAAGCGCATCGATAATATCTCCGTTGAGAAGAACATCGAGCTTTACAAGTTTCGACTGAACATATCCTTTAATTTCGTAGTCAAAAGAAGCGTAACCCTTTGTTCTGGATTTCAGGCAATCGAAAAAGTCGTAAATAATTTCATTCAGCGGCAGCTCGTAATGAATATCAACACGGTCGGAGGTAATGTAAGTCATATCCTTAAAAACACCTCGCCTGTCTTGACAAAGCTCCATAATCGTGCCGACATATTCGCTCGGAGAATAAATGTGAGCGTTTGTTATCGGCTCTTCGCAGTGGTCAATAAGCGCAGGGTCGGGGTAATGAGTGGGGTTATCTATTTCCGTGACCGTGCCGTCCGTGAGATAAATTTTATAAACTACGCTCGGAATTGTCGTCACAAGGTCAAGGTCATATTCACGTTCAAGACGTTCTTGAATGATTTCAAGATGCAGAAGTCCCAAAAAGCCGCATCTGAAGCCAAATCCCAATGCACCCGAAGTTTCGGGTTCATAAGAGAGTGCGGCATCGTTAAGCTGAAGCTTTTCGAGTGCATCACGCAAAGCTTCGTAATCGGCACCGTCTGCGGGATAAACACCGCAGAAAACCATCGGCTGAACCTGTCGGTAGCCGGGCAAAGGCTCGCTTGCGGGATTTTCCGCCAGCGTTACGGTGTCACCGACCCGTGCATCGCTTACGGTTTTTATCGAGGCTGTTATATAACCTACTTCACCCGATGTCAAAACGTCGGCGCTTTCCATTTGCTGCGCTCTCATATATCCTACGTCCACAACGGTAAATTCGGCACCCGTTGCCATCATACGCATAGTGTCGCCCGCTTTGATTTTTCCGTCAACAATACGAACATATACAATTACACCTCGGTAGCTGTCATAAACGGAGTCGAAAATCAACGCACGCAACGGCTTTGAATCGTTATCCTCAGGTGCAGGTACATCTGCAACGATTCTTTCAAGAACCTGTTCGACATTTTCGCCTGTTTTTGCACTGACACGGGGTGCGTTTTCGCAGTCAAGACCTAT
>CAYYRN010000016.1:0-24702 GCA_964474295.1 uncultured Eubacteriales bacterium | reverse complement strand
ATTCCACGCTCTCTTTCGAGATCCATATCGTCAAGAATCTGTTCGGTCATTTCACGCCTTGAAACGGAATCCGTAATTTCGAGAAGGCGGTCGGCAAGGGTGGATTTGCCGTGGTCGATATGTGCTATAATCGAGAAATTTCTGATGTTTTCTTTTTTCAAAAGTATCACCTTTTATCCGAGTTTATGAACGAAAAGCCCGCTTAAAAGCTTAGGCTCAAACCAAGTTGATTTCGGGGGCATAACCTTTCCCGCATCCGCAATGCTCATCAAATCGTCAAGCGTTGTCGGGAACATCGAAAAAGCGATTTTCATATCGCTTTCTGCTCTTTTTTCAAGTTCTTTAAGACCTCTTATTCCGCCGACAAAATCAATTCTTTTATCCGTTCTGGGGTCATCGATTCCGAGAATCGGGGAAATTAAGCTGTTTTGCAAAATCGAAACGTCAAGACGGGCAACGGGATCGTCCTTATCAAAAATAAAATCTTTCGCCTCAAGCTTGTACCAGACTTTATTCATATACAGTCCGAACGTATGCTTTTCGCTCGGCTTGAAAGGCTTTGAAGATGTTTGCCTTTCAACAGTAAAGCTTTTTTTGATTTTATTTAAAAATTCTTCCTCACTTAATCCGTTTAAATCTTTTATTACACGATTGTAATCGAGAATTTCGAGGTCTTCGTCAGCAAAAAGCACGGCAAGGAAGAAATTAAATTCCTCTGTCGAATCAAAATCGGGATTTTCCTCACGCCGCTTGATGCCGACTTTTGCCGCAGAAGCACAGCGGTGATGCCCGTCCGCAATGTAGTAATCTCCGACATCGGAAAGCATATTTTCAAGCTTTTCGTTAACGGAAACGTCATCTATCATCCAAACCGTCTGCGAAACTCCGTCACTTTCAAAATCATAAAGCGGTGTGTTTGCATCGCAGTAATTTTTTATGAAGTCGGAAACGTTTTTCTTATGTCTGTACGTTAAAAATATCGGTCCCGTGTTGGCGTTGCAGGTGTCGATGTGACGTATTCTGTCCTGCTCCTTGTCGGCACGGGTAAACTCATGACGTTTTATGTTTCCGTTAATGTAATCGTCAATTGAAGCACATCCGACTATACCCGTTTGGCTTCTTCCGTCCATAATCTGACGGTAAATATAATACTTTGCCTGCGTGTCATCTATACATATTCCGTCTTTTACGGATTTTTCGAGATTCTCTTTTGCTTTCAGGTAAACCTCGTCCGAATAAATATCGGTGTCCGGCGGCAAATCCACTTCGGCTTTGTCAACGTGCAAAAACGAATAGGGGTTGTTTTTTACTTTTTCACGGGCTTCTTCACTGTTCATAACGTCATAAGGAAGTGCTGCGACCTTTTCGGCAAATTCCGGCTTAGGTCTTATTGCTTTGAGAGGTTTCAAAACAGCCATAATTATTTACCTTCCTTTTCGTTGAACTCTTTGTATTCTCCGCTTAAAACATTTTCCCACCATTCGGTGTTGTTTTTGTACCATTCGATTGTTTTCGCAATGCCAGAATCAAAATCGGTTTCGGGATACCAGCCAAGCTCGTCTTTGATTTTTTGGGGGTCAATTGCGTAACGCATATCGTGTCCCGGTCTGTCCTTGACGTAGGTTATAAGCTCCTCGCCTTTGCCGAGAGCGTGAAGTATTGTCCTTACAACCTCAAGGTTTGTTCTCTCGTTATGACCGCCGATATTATAAACCTCACCGATTTTTCCGTTTTCGAGAATCATATCTATCGCTTTGCAGTGGTCATCCACAAAAAGCCAGTCTCTTACGTTTGCACCCTCGCCGTAAACGGGAAGCTTTTCATCGCCCGAAGCTTTTACGAACATAAGAGGGATGAGTTTTTCGGGGAACTGATAAGGGCCGTAGTTGTTTGAGCATCTCGAAATCGTAGCCGGAGTTTTAAAGGTTCTGATATATGCTTGAACCAGCAAATCGGCAGAAGCCTTTGATGCGGAGTAAGGCGACGAGGTGTGAATCGGTGTGCTTTCCGTAAAAAACAAATCTTTTCTGTCAAGCGGCAAATCACCGTAAACCTCATCTGTTGAAACCTGATGATATCTCTCAACGGAATATTTGTTGACGGCATCGAGAAGAACCTGTGTTCCGAGGATGTTTGTTTTAAGAAAAACTTCGGGGTTTTCGATTGAACGGTCAACGTGGCTTTCCGCCGCAAAGTTGACTACGGCATCGAATTTTTCTTTCTCAAAGAGTGCGAAAATCGCTTTTCTGTCTGTAATGTCGGCACGAACAAAACGGAAATTTTCTTTTTGTGCAACGCTTTGAAGTGTATGGAGATTTCCCGCATAGGTCAGCTTATCGACACAGACAATTCTGTAATCGGGATGTTTTTTGAACATATAAAAAATAAAATTGCTTCCGATAAATCCGGCACCACCGGTGACGAGTATATTTTTCATAGGTTTAAGCACCTCTTTCATACATATTTAATTTATTATACACTAAAAACCTCGGCTGTACAATATTTTACAGGTTATTTTTTGAAAAACAATTCGGGCGATACAATCCTTATGCCTTGATTGTATCGCCTGTCCGAAATATTTATCAGAAAAAAGAAAATATGAAAATGATTCTCTTTTTTTATTTTACCGTCGTTTTAAATACTGTTGAGTAATTTATCAAGCTGTGCATTTCGCTCCTCTGCCCACAGATATTCCGACAAATATTCGCCGTTGTATTTCTTTGCGGCTTGCTTGTCACCGTCAAGTATACGGTAAAGGTCACAGCTTACGGCATCTGTCTTTAAATGCCGTCTGTTATCCGTGGTGTACAACACATCCTCCGCACCCACGCTTTCAAAAACGTCTGTCAGCCGTTTCCACGTCATACGGCAAAGGGACTGCGTTCCCGCATCGGCAGGGCGTTCGGGCCACAAACGGGCAATACATTCACCGACGGAAAAGCCCCGTTCTCCGCTGTCAACCAACAAAGCCAACATCTCCCTCGGCTTTGCTCCCGAAAAATGAAGAGGTGTGCCGTCAACCGTAACGCTTAAAGTGGGAATGGTTTCGATTATCACCCTATGCGACGGCAGAGGTTTGTAAGCGCATTTTGCAAGCTCTTTGCGAATGTCGGCAGCGGTGTACGGCTTTAAAAGATAACCCGTAGCATCTACTCCGAAAGCTTCCAAAGCGTATTGACCGAAAGCGGTAACGAATACCACACGAATTTCGGGGTCATATGATTTAAGTGCTTTGGCAAGTCCCAAGCCGTGTATTCCGGGCATTTCCATATCCAAAAAAGCGGCATCCACAGTATTGTTTTTCACAAAATCCAAAGCTTCTTCACCGCTTTGAAAGGTATTGAGTTCTTTTATTTCGGGGAAATTTTCCGTAGTCAAACGAAAGTTGTTGATTGCGGGCATTTCATCGTCAACATAAATGATGTGCATTACTTATTCTCCTTTGGGATTTTAATGGTAACGACAGTACCTTTGCCGATTTCACTTACTATATCCAAGCTGCCGTGTGCCAAATGCTTTAAGCGAAAGCGGATATTTCTGATGCCTACCGATTTTTCTTTATCCAATTCCGCCATATCAAAGCCTACGCCGTCATCCTCAACGGTTATGACAATGTTTTTGCCGAGGTCACGGGTACGCAGGATGATAGTGCCGTTGCCCTGCTTTTTGCTCACGCCGTGCTTTATCGCATTTTCGACAACGGGCTGTAAAATAAGCGGCGGTATAGAAAATTTGTCCGTTTCGATATCGGTATAAAACTCAATTTTATCCCCGAACCGCACCTGCTCCAATGCCACATAATCTTCAAGCTGCCGCAGGTCTGTTTCAAAGTCAACGTTTCCGTCTTTTTCCATAATGTCTATGTTGTTACGCAAATAACGTGCAAAGCGTACAACGGTGTCATCCGCCATTTCCGGGTCATACTTACACATACCGCTGATAGCGTTGAGAATATTGAACACAAAATGAGAACGAATTTGGCTCATCATCGTTGCGGTACGGCTGAGAGTAAGCTGCGTTTCCATTTCCTCAAAAGCGTTCTTCTGTTCGATGTAAGTAAACAAAAGGCTTACACCCTCAAGCACGGAATATGACAAAATGGCGATAATGGTAAAAACCATATTCAGGGAATCTTCGTTTAAATAGTATGTGATAAGATCTATTGCAACTCCCACTCCGAACAGCCACGAAAAGTCGGTTTTTCTTCCTTTTGGCTTATCGTGTTTAATAAGATTGAAGATGCTGTTTGCGGTAAACAATGCTGCACTGATTATAATGGTAAGATGTATTGCTTTGAGCGTTTGTCTAAGGTCGGCAATGCCCGCAATTTGCAGCACAAGCTGAAAAATGTATATTACACTGTAACAGCAGGAACATATTTTAATAAGATTTTTGCCTTTTTCATTTGTTTCTATTGAGTTTAACATTGAAAGTGCCATAGTCATAAGAGATATTATGGATAGGGTATAAATAAACACCTCACTGTTTTCAAACAGAATGTAAGCCACACGGTCATAAGAGATTCTCCATAAGCCTGCGGAAATCGCCAAAATTCCCAAAGCATACAGCCTGCCGTAAAAATCGCCCTTAATGTTGTGGTAAACCGCAAGGCAAATCAGCAAAACTCCCGCAAATATAACGCAAAGGCACAGTATTAAAGCGGGCAAAGCACGGTGTAGTGTAAAATTATGTACGGCGATTTCCGAACCGAGTAAAAATTCCGGATCATCCGTTCGATAATTTTTATAAAGCGGTGTGAAAATCACACGGATTTCTTTGCCGATATCATCCTCGTACAGCGGTATCATAATCCATGTGCCGCCCGTGGTGGCAAAAGAACTGTCCTTTGATGCCGTTACCGTGTATACACACTCATCCCCCACATATACTTTAACATCGTGATGGTTGACAAAAAATGCCAAGGTTTCGGCATGCTCGATTTCACTCAACGTGAAACGGTATTCGTCCCTTGCGTTGTCGCCGCTGCCGATATGGGATGAGGAAACATTGCCCGCAACGGTATATTCTCCCTTGCTGCGACTTTCCGTAACATCGTTGCGGCTGAAAAAAGAAAGAATCATTACGAGCGTTACCAAAACACCAACTGCCGCCATCAATATTCCTTTTGCGGTTCTTAATTTGCTTTCGGATGATTTTTTCATCATTTTGTCACCGTTCCTGTTTTACATTTGCCGTGCTTTTAACCCATTATAACACAGTCAGCGTAACAAAAGCGTAACTTTTCGAGCCGTTTTTCGCAAAAAAATAAAAAATTTTTATTTTTTTGCGTTTTCGGACAATTTTTCGGTCTTATTTCGGAAAGAAGCAAAAGGTATTGAAAAAAACGCATTTTTGTGGTAAAGTAAATAGTTGTGGTGCGTATACACTTTCCTTACCCGAAAAATTTGAAAACAAAGGAGTTTTGAAATATATGAAATTAGGTATCGTGGGACTTCCGAATGTCGGAAAAAGTACGCTTTTTAATGCAATTACAAATGCGGGGGCACAGTCCGCAAACTATGCTTTCTGCACAATCGAGCCGAATGTCGGTGTTGTGGCGGTGCCGGACGAAAGAATCGATAAACTTACGGAAATGTACAAGCCCGCAAAAACAACTCCCGCCGTGATTGAATTTGTCGATATCGCAGGACTTGTTAAGGGTGCGTCGAAAGGTGAAGGACTCGGAAACAAGTTCCTTTCTCACATTCGTGAGGTTGACGCTATAATCCACGTTGTACGCTGCTTTGAAAACGATGACATTATGCACGTTGACGGTTCCGTTAATCCCGCAAGAGATATCGAAACAATTAACCTTGAGCTTCTTTTTTCCGATATGGAAATGATGGAAAGAAGAATCGACAGAAGTACGAAGGCTATGAAGGGCGATAAATCGCTTGCCAAAGAAGTGGATTTTCTCAAGAGAGCATATTCCGAAATGGAAAACGGCAAGCCGGCAAGAAGTATTGAGTGTGACGAGGATGAAAAAGAAATACTTTCTTCCGTTGCTCTGCTTACGCTCAAGCCCGTAATTTACGCTTGCAATATGGGTGAGGACGATTTCGTAAACGGAATCGAAAACAACAAATATTACAGCGAAGTCCTTAAAATCGCACAGTCCGAGGGTTCTCAGGTGCTTCCCATATGTGCCGAGCTTGAAGCGGAAATAGCGTCACTTGACAAAGAGGAAAAAGAGATGTTCCTTTCCGATTTGGGCATAGAAAAGGGCGGTCTTGATTTGCTCATACAGAGAAGCTACGATTTGCTGGGACTTATTTCATACCTTACCGCAGGAGAACCGGAGGTTCGTGCGTGGACAATAAAGAAAGGAACGAAAGCTCCGCAGGCGGCGGGAAAAATTCACAGCGATTTTGAAAGAGGCTTTATCCGTGCCGAGGTTGTATCTTTTGACGATTTGGTCGAAAACGGCTCAATGGCTGCTTGCAAAGATAAAGGCTTGGTAAGAAGCGAGGGCAAGGAATATGTTATGAAAGACGGCGACATTGTTTTGTTCAGATTTAATGTTTGAATCTTGACTTTGTTTTACGTTATGATATAATTAAATTAATAAAATGAGAGGAATGTTACACTATGAATAAGTTTAAAAAATTTACGGCAATTGTTTCCTGTGCGGCGCTTGTGTTATCTCTTGCGGCTTGTTCAATCGGCGGCAAAGAAGAAGAAACGACAACTCAAAAAACAACCGTTGCCGAAACGACAACATCTCCTTTGCTTAATGCAGAAACAAGATTTTCCCACATTGCAACAATGAATGTTTGGACAAAGGGAAAAAAGGTTACTTATAAAGAGGGCGAAACAAAAATCGGAGCTGCGACAGCCGCACTCAACGACAGCGTAGTTCACGATGTTTTTAAAGTTTCGGACAAAAAGCCGAATGTTGATGACCTTAAAAACAAGGCATCCTGCATTGAGCTTAGTTATGAAGAAGATCAAACGGCGGCATTTTCCGGCAAAAAGACGGTTTATGACAGCGTTGTTGTTGCAACAAGCGGTGACAATGTAAACATTATATTACTTATTAAGGATTCAAAGATTGTTTTGTCAATCGAGGCAGTTCAAGGTGAAGACAGTGCAAAATCACTCTCCGAAAACCTTAAAGGTGCCGTTAAAATTGTAAAGCATGAGGATCACACACACTGACAGCTATATAAATTTTCGGGCAGGTTTTTCACCTGCCTTTGTTTTTGGGAGGCTGTATGGAATATAAGCTGTGTATCAATACGGGAATGAGCTTTCCCGTACCGATAGAAGAACAAATCAGATTAATCGGCAAAGCGGGATTTGACGGCTTTTTTACGCTTACCGACAGTGCCGAAAAAATGAAAAAATATGCCGAAATTGCAAAAGAAGAAGGCTTGATTTACCAGTCCGCCCACGCTCCGTTCGGAAATATGGATGTTATGTGGGAGGATGATGAAGAGAAAGCGGAGGAAGTTTTGAATACGCTGAAGACCTGCGTGGATTCCTGCAAGGCATCAGGTGTAGGATTGCTTATTTGCCATGTGATTATCGGTATGCAGAAGCATACTCCGAACAAAAAGGGTGCGCAGCGTTTTAAAAAGCTTGCACTTTATGCAAAAGAAAACGGCATTAAAATAGCTTTTGAAAACACCGAGGGCGAAGAATATTTGGCATATGTTCTCGAAGAATGTGCGGATATGGAAAACGTCGGCTTCTGCTTTGATTCGGGACACGAAAGATGCTACAATTTCAGCCGTGATATGCTTTCCCTTTACGGCGGCAGGCTTTTTGCCACGCACCTTAACGATAATTTGGGAATGAAAGACGAAAAAGTAAAAACCTGGTTTGATGACCTGCATCTTCTTCCGTTTGACGGAAATGCCGATTGGGAAGAAATCGTGCAGAGATTGAAAAAGTCAACCTGTCCCGAATGTCTGACATTTGAGCTTGACAGCAAAAACAGACCTGAGAGAAATGCCCACGACCGTTATATCGGTATGGATTTTTATTCTTTTGTGTCCGAGGCTTACAAAAGAGCCGATAAAATCAGGTCGATGATGAAGTTTTAAGAATTTTTTATAAACTTTTATAGTATTTATTTTCCATTTAGGCAAAGATGTGCTATAATATTTTCACAAAACATTGTAGCATAACGCTACGGCGACAAACACCGCCTTGCGGTTATGTTATGATAATAAAAAAAGAAAATACAAAGGAGATGTTATTTTGAAAAAGAAATTTCTTTCGGTAATCAGTGCGGTTCTTGTTATTGCGGTTATTCTTTCGACTTTTGCCGGTATGACCGCCCACGCATATTATTATCCGCCCGAAATAACGGATATCAAAGCTACGGCAACTACGGTCAGACTTGATTGGTATGACCAAAACGGCGAAGTTACGGGATTTTATGTTTACAGAAGCGATACGGGTAAGGCTAAAACGTGGAAAAAAATTGCCGTTACCGACGCTATGTACTATACCGACAAAACGGTAACACCGACAAAAACTTACTACTATACCGTTAAATCTTACTATAAAGCAGATGGCATTACGGTCGTTTCGGAAAGCGCTCCCAAATGGAAGGTAACCACTGCTGTTTCAAAATCGTCGTTTTCGTTTTTCGGAAACTGCGGCACGGGCGTGCTTATGAAATGGGATGCTCGAAAGGATATTTCGGGCGTTATAATTTATCGCAGCAGAACGGGCAAAGCCGGTTCATGGGAAAAAATCAAAACCGTTAAAAACAACAAAGCCGGTTCTTTCACCGACACAAAGGTAAAAATCGGTGAAACATATTATTATTGCATAAAGTCTTATAAAACGGTAAATGACAAAAATTATTACAGCTCATCTTCAAAGGCATATAAAAAGGTAATAAGCGATGTTGCCGTACCGCAGAATTTCGAGGTTAACGCACGCTCCGACGGTATGGAAATTACATACAACAAGGTTGCGGGAACGAAAGGCTACATTATTTACAGAAGCTTTACGGGCGAAGCCAAAACGTGGAAGAAAATTGCTGTTACCACAAGCAACAACACACTCTCCTATGTCGATACGGATGTTGTAAACGGTGTTGATTACTACTATACGGTAAAATCGTATAAGGTGCTTGACGGCGTTACTTACGCAAGCAAGCCGGCATCCGCCATTTGCGAAACCTGCAAAAGAGGTTCTCTTACAATCAATCTTTCCGTAAACGAAATCGTTTTCAGCGAGCTTCTCGAAAAGCAGACGGTAAGAATTTACGTTGACGGCGCTCCGAAATACGATACGCTCAAATTTGAAATTGCCGACCCGACGGTTGCGGCTGCGGTTTGGGGCAATTGGAACGGCAACACAATAGACCTTTCGGTTACAAGAGTAGGTGCGGGCGAAACTACATTGAGAGTTTATTACGACAACTATCCCGATGCCGATGTAACAATAGGTATTACTGCCGAAAAGCTTGACCTTGATGACGATTACATCCAGGCTAAGCAATACCTTTCAGAAGCATACGAGTGCTTCTCGGAAGCGTTGAAGGCTTTCTCGGATTCGCAAAAAGACGGAATATCCGAAATCGAAAAGGCAAACCTTATCAAGAAGGGTACGGAAAAAATCAAGGAAGCTTCCGCTTTGCTTGAAAAAGCTTACGAGCTTGCACAAAAATACGGCGATTACAGCAATGATGACGAATTGATTAAGAGCCTTATGTCATTTGTGGAAATAATAAATTCGTTTATTAACGAAGATACCGTGAACAATGCTGCCATTTCCACAATCATAAACAGTCTTAATGCAATTTTGAAAAAAGCGGGAGTTATTTAAAAATTTATTGAAAATTTTTAAATACGGTGATATTATATAATTACAAAACATAAAGGAGATGCAGAAATGAAGAAAAAATTATTTTCGATAATAAGTATCGTAATGGTTCTTGTCACGGTTCTTACGGCTTTTTCGGGACTTACCGCATTTGCCGCAGAAACAATACATATCGACGAGGCACCTAAATTCAAAAGCATAAGTGCAACGTGTACATCCGTAACAGTCAAGTGGGAAGAACATGATGATGACGAGCTTCAGTTTTTGGTTTACAGAAGTAGCACCGGTAAAGCCGGAACTTGGAAGAAGCTTGCCACAACAAAAGCAGGCGCAACTTCTTACACAGATAAGACGGTTGCTCCGAACAAGACATATGTTTACACGGTAAAGGCTTACTACAAGGAAAAAGACGGCACAACATACATTTCCGATATGAGCGGAAAGCACACCGTTAAAACCGTTCTTGCAAAACCCTCTTTCTCGCTTTGCGGCAACGGCGGTAAAGGCGTTGTTATGAAGTGGGATAAGAGAAGCGATGCCACAGGATTTATTATTTACACAAGCACTACCGGTAAATCGGGTAGCTGGAAAAGAATTAAAACCGTAAACAGCAACGCAGCAGGTTCATTCACACATACCGCTGTCGAAATCGGCAAAACATACTACTATTGCATTAAAGTATTTAAGACAATAGGCGAAAACACATACACATCCGTATCAAAAGCATACAAGATGGTTATTATGGATGTTGCCGTGCCGCAAAACCTCACTGCAACCGCAAAGTCGGACGGAATTTACCTTACATTCGACAAGGTTCCCGGAACGGCAGGCTATTACATTTACAAAAGCACAACCGGCAAAGCACAAACGTGGACGAAAATCGAAATAACCACAAGCAACAACAAAACAGGTTACGTTGACACGGATGTCGAAGAAGGAAAAGTTTACTATTACACCGTAAAATCGTATAAAACCGTAAGCGGAAAAACAAAAGCAAGTAATCCCGCAAAGTCTGTAAAGGTTATAAATTATCAGACACTTCCCGAAGCGGAATTTGAACCGACTGAAATTACTTTCAAAGATTACTACGAAGAAATAACGGTTAAGCTTAATTTAAAGGGTATGACCGCAGATGATTTAAGATTTTTCATTGACGGAACGGAAATTACCGAGCTTCTTATTAAGAATGATGAAGCTTATGAGGCTTTCCTGAAAAAAGCAAAGTTTATTTACTCTATTGATGAAAAAAAATCAACAGACACTTCAATCGTGTTTGTAATTTCAAGACTTGCCGCAGGTTCGGGCGTTTTGAAAGTTCAGCACGCCGATTATAAGGAAATTTCAGCGGAAATTAAGGTTAACTGTCCCGAACTCGATTTCGACAAGGATGTCGAATCAATCGTTTCAGATGCAAAATCGGGATTTGAGGCAATCACAAATGCAGGAAAATTACTTGAGGATGCCAAGGGTTCAACGGACAAGAGAGATGAGCTGATTAAAAACGCAAAGAAGCAACTCACCGGTGCAAAATCGAGCCTTGAAAACGCAAAGCTTCTTCTTGAAAAATACGAAACAGAATACAGTAAGTACGATGCTTACAAATCGGATGTTAAAAGCGTTAATGATGCTCTTAATGCCGTAAACACAGCGTTGGCACTTATAAGTGACACAACGGTTACGGATTCCGACATTGCAAATGCAATAAGGGAACTCGACGATTTGGTTGATGATTTGATAACAAACCTTTAATAAAGAATTTTAACCGAAACGTTAAAAGTTAAATAAAAACAACGGAGCTGTTGAACCCTATGTTTTACAGCTCCGTTTAAATTTGCAGATGACAATCTGACCGTATTAACATATGATAAAAATTGGATTTAGAATTAAATTGAAATAATTTTCACTTTGTGGTATTATCTATTCATAACAAACGCAAGGAGAATTTTTATGCGAAACAAAATTTTTAGAAAAAGCTTAGCTGTGTTTTTAGCCGTCATTTCATTTGTATTCATTTTTACTTCCTGCACACCGAAAACCAATCCCCCGAAAGAAGATACTTTTTCTTTGATAATGGATTTTGCTCAATCAACGGTCAAAGTCGGTGAAAAAGTAACTTACAAAGCAATTCTGAAAAATTCCTCCGCCAAAAGCTTTAATTTGAAATATTCTGATGAGCTGATTTCTTTGTACGTTGTAAAAAATTCGGATAAAAATGCCGTCAGCACTTCATCCTCGGAGGTTAAGGAAATCGATATTGCACCGAACGGACAAGCTGAAAAATATGTTGATTTTGTTCCGAACGAGGCAGGGGAATATGTTATAAAAACTTCTTCGTCTTTTAAAATTGACGGGAAAGATTACGATAAAGAATATAATTACAAATGCGAAGAAATAAAAATTACCGTTGTTAAATGAACGAAAAAAACGAGCCTTGAACTGACAAGGCTCGTTTTTTTATCGGTAAGTATAAACTTATTTAAGTTCAACCTTTGCGCCAACTTCTTCAAGTTTAGCTTTTGCTGCTTCAGCATCTTCCTTAGAAACTGCTTCTTTGAGAGTTTTGGGAGCGCCGTCAACGATAGCTTTTGCTTCTGCAAGGCCAAGACCTGTGATTTCACGAACAGCCTTGATAACCTTGATTTTTTCTGAACCGACTTCTGCAAGAACAACGTCAAACTCTGTTTTCTCTTCAGCTGCTGCTGCGCCGCCTTCTGCGGGAGCTGCTACTGCTACTGCAGCTGCTGCGGATACGCCGAATTCTTCTTCTACTGCTTTAACGAGTTCTGAAAGCTCGAGAACTGTAAGAACTTTGAGTTCTTCTACAATTGCATTGATTTTATCTGATGCCATTTTAAATTTCCTCCAATTAATAATATAGTAATAGTAAATTTTTTTGCTCTTTTGAGCGTTAATTATTCAGCAGCTTCTTCTGCTGCGGGAGCTTCACCCTGCTTGTCGACAATAGCCTGAACAGCGCGAGCGAAAGATGCGATGGGAGCATTGAAAACATTGCAAACAGTTGCAAGCAATACGTCTCTTGAGGGAAGTTTTGCAAGACTGTCAATCTTATCAAGGCTGATGATTTCGCCGTCAAGGTAACCAGACTTGATGTTGAACTTATCCTTATCCTTTGCAGCATATTTGCTGAGGATTCTGGCAGCGGCAACATAGTCTTCCTTACAAGTGGCAATGGCAGTTGTGCCTTCAAGGCAATCTGACATAGCTTCAAGGCTTGTACCTTTAATAGCAAGCTTGAGAAGTGTGTTTTTAACAACGGTGTATTTTACACCTGCTTCTCTGAGTTCTTTACGAAGCTGTGTATCGTCGGCAACGTTAATACCCTTGTAGTCAACGACAACACCTGTGCAAGATTCGGCAATATCATTTGTCAAATCGGCAACAATCTTCTTTTTCTGTTCTAATACAGCAACACTTGGCATCTAAGATTTCACCTCCTGAAAGATTATATATATCTGAGAGCCAAGGATTTTGGTAAAAATTAAACCCTTTCCCGAAAGACGGGAAAGGGACATAAATACTCTGAAAGAGCTGTTCCTTACCTGGGCAGGCGTTAAAAACATTATACCTTAAAAGGCACCTGCTGTCTTCGGCTCAGATGACATATTAAATTTTACTACAAAACAATCGTTTTGTCAACAGTATTTTGCCGTAAAATCAGCCGAGCTTACCGGGATTGATTTTAATGCCGGGGCCCATTGTTGAAGCAACGGCACATGAACGGATGTACTGACCTTTTGTTGCTTCGGGTTTTGCCTTAACGATTGCATCAAGAAGAACGTTGAAGTTTTCCTGAAGCTTTTCAACACCGAAAGATGCCTTACCGATGGGGCAATGGATGATGTTTGTTTTGTCAAGACGGTATTCGATTTTACCTGCTTTTGCTTCGGCAACAGCCTTTGCAACGTCAGGAGTAACCGTACCTGCCTTGGGGCTGGGCATAAGTCCGCGGGGACCGAGAACCTTACCGAGACGACCAACAAGACCCATCATATTGGGTGTTGCGATTGCAACGTCGAAATCCATAAAGCCTTCGCCCTGAATTTTTGCTACGAGGTCTTCTGCGCCTACAACTTCGGCACCTGCTTCCTCAGCAGCCTTAGCGTCATCGCCTTTAGCGAAAACAGCTACACGAACTGTCTTACCTGTTCCGTTGGGGAGAACTACAGCGCCTCTAACCTGCTGGTCAGCGTGACGTGAGTCAACACCGAGACGTACATGAACTTCAACAGTTTCGTCAAATTTAGCAGTTGCAGTCTTGACGGCAATGTCAAGAGCTTCTTCTGTTTCATAAAGTTTTGTTCTGTCAATCAGCTTTGCGCCGTCAACATATTTTTTTCCGTGTTTCATAATTTACCTCCCAATAGTGGTTAAATCGGATTTTTCCTCCCACGGGGGAGCATTAATCTACTACTGTTACACCCATTGAACGAGCTGTACCTGCGATCATGCTCATAGCTGATTCAACATCCGAAGCGTTCAAGTCGGGCATTTTCTGCTCTGCGATCTTTTGGATCTGTTCTTTTGTGATTGTTGCGACCTTTGTCTTATTCGGAACACCCGAACCGCTGTCGATACCGCAAGCCTTTTTGATAAGAACTGCTGCAGGGGGGGTTTTTGTAACGAATGAGAATGTACGGTCTGCATAAACCGTGATTACAACCGGAATGATAAGTCCCATATCATTCTTTGTTCTTTCGTTGAACTCCTTAGTGAAAGCCATGATGTTAACACCATGCTGACCAAGAGCGGGACCAACCGGCGGAGCCGGTGTTGCTTTTCCGGCAGGAATCTGAAGCTTAATAAAGCCTACTACCTTTTGAGCCATTGTTTGCACCTCCAAAATTATGTGGTATTGCGGGGCGATGAGATAAATTTTCGCTCCTCCCACGTCGGACACAGTTAAAGCGTCCTGTGCATAATTTAACGGGAAACCCGTAAATTATCAAAATTAATCTTCGGCAACTTCAACCTGGTCGAGTTCCATCTCAACGAGTGTTTCTTTGCCGAACAAAGCCGAAACCGTAACCTTAACAACATTGTTTTCGGTATCGATTTCTTCAACGACGCCTGAAAAACCATCGAAAATACCATCGATGATATTAACAAGGTCACCGACCTCATAGCTAACCTCAACCGTGTGTTTTTCAACACCGAGTTTAAGCACCTCTTCGTTTGAAAGGGGTGTGGGTTTGCTGTCAGGGCCTACAAAACCCGTAACACCTCTTGTGTGACGAATAACATACCAAGCATCGTCAGACATCGAGGGTTGATCGTCATCATCATAAGTAACAGCAACTTTTACGAGAACATATCCGGGGAAAATTTTTCTTTCGATTTCTCTTTTCTTATCGTCCTTGATTTCCGTAACCGTTTCGGTCGGGATTTTTACTTCAAAAATCTGATCGTGCATTTTACGGTTATCAACGACTTTTTCGATATTAGTTGCTACCTTATTTTCGTAACCTGAATAGGTATGAACCACATACCATTTTGAATTAGCGGACATCTATTCTCCTCCTATCAAAGAGAAATGAACAGATTTGCAGCCGTGCTTCCGGCTGATTTTCCGTATTTTTCCGCAAGATTCATAACTCCGTCCACGCCGAGGGACAAGAGCCAGTCTGCAAGCCAGATACCCGCACCGATTACAGCCACGGCAAGCAAAACTACGCCTGTGCTTTTGATGACTTCTTTTGCTCCGGGCCAAACAATTTTCTTTGTTTCGCCACGGAAGTCTTTTACAAAGCTTTTTATTGTTTTACCAATACGAGCAAAGATGTTGCCTTTTTTGGCTTTAGGAGATTTTTCCTTAACCTTTTTGGCTTTTTCAACCTTTGCAGCAGCTTCCGACTTATCGTGCTTTGACATCTTACTACCTCCCGCTTATTTTGTTTCGCGGTGGAGAGTGTGTTTCTTGCAGAATCTGCAGTACTTGTTCATCTCCAACCTGTCCGGGGTGTTCTTTTTGTTTTTCATTGTGTTGTAGTTGCGCTGTTTACATTCAGTGCAAGCAAGTGTGATTTTTACTCTCATGACGGCACCTCCATTTTACCGGATATAAGAATTAGCCTCCCTCACAAAAGGGCACAAAAAAATAACCCTCTTTCAGAGGTGTAATAATCATATCACAAATATCAAGATAAGTCAAGCAAAATTATAACTTTTTTTAAATAATTTAAAGGTCATCTGCATCTTGTTCCGGAACCTTGTCCATGCTACTATATGGTGTGCCGCTGTAGCTTCCGAGAACGTCTATCGGGTTTTGGGTTGAGTTAATTGCCCAAACATTAATCATACTTTCGATTATATCTCTGTTTTTGCTGTTTTTACTTTTTTCGTCTTTATCTTTCATAAAAATACCTCCGTCAAAGATGCCGTCGGTATTAGTATTCCATAAGCGTTCAGTCTGATACTTTGCTTTTGTGCTTTTTTACCGCCTTGTAAATTAAAAATCCGATTACCGCAGCGGGAATTGCGACAATAATAATTTCAATGATAAGCTTTTTCGGTATATACTTATATATACTGTCACCGATTATCGTAAAAAGCAGCACTCTCGGATAAATGCCGAGCAGGGAAAAAAACAGGTACGAACCGAAGCCGTAATTTGACGAGCCGAGAAAAAGGCTTGTGAAATCTATCGGAAAAGCCGGAATTACCCTTGCAAGAAACAAAAACGAATTTTTTGTTTTTGTTTTCATATTCAAAAGCTTTCTGCCGCCCTTGTTTTTGTTCAAAAGCCTTTCGACATATTCACCGCCGAGAAATTTTCCGAGAAAATATGTCACTGTCACCTCAACCGTAAGACCTATAAAATTTAAAATCAGAGCCGTGTATGTGTCAAAAGTAATTCCCACCGAAACGTAAATCATCATAGCGGGTATTACAAAGGCAACGCTTTTAAGCGCATAAATTCCGATTACCGTAAAATAAGCATAATAAATTACTTTCGCAGAACTCACAAGCTCACGCAAATCAAGATTAACAAGTCTGTCATAATTTAAAACAACGGCAACAAAAATTACAAGTGCCACACCTATGCGAAAAATAAGCGATAAAATTTCTCTTGTTTTTTCTTTCATATTCCACTCCGAAAAAGTTAATACTAAAAAGTATATATTATTTTTATTTCTATTTCAAGTTAATTTGTAGACATTTTAAAAAATCTATGGTAAAATGATAGGGTATATTGAAAAATCTGGAGGTAATCTTATGACATTTCGTGAAAAGAGCGAACGCGCGGCTGTCGGAAAAGCTCTTGACCTGCTATTGGACTATGTCAGAAAGAATCCCGATGCAAATATTGAAAAGCTCGTTGATTTTGCGGAAAAGTATGTCGGTTCGATTTTTCCGAAAAAAAATTTTGAAGCAATGCGTAAAGGTGCAAAAGACCCCGACAACATTTGGGTAAAGCTTTCAAAATCAATTATTAACGACACGGATAAAAATATTGTCAAAAAAATGCTGCTTGCTTTCGGCTTGGGTGCCGGAGTTCACGGAACAAAAGCCGTAAGAGCAAACAGGGAAAAATACAAATGTAACATTCCGTGGCTGATACTTATGGACCCGACGAGTGCCTGCAACAAAAACTGTAAGGGATGTTGGGCTGCCGAATACGGCCACCTTCAAAGCTTGACATTTGACGAAATGAACGGCGTTGTAGAGCAGGCAAAAGAACTCGGCACACATCTGTTTATGTTTACAGGCGGTGAGCCTCTTATAAGAAAAAACGATATCGTAAAGCTTTGCAATCTTCACCAAGACTGCGTTTTTCTTGCTTTTACAAACGCTACGCTCATTGATGATGATTTCTGCAAGGCTATAAAAGAAGCGGGCAATTTCGTTCCCGTGGCAAGCATTGAGGGTACGGAAGAAAGCAATGATGACAGAAGAGGCGAGGGCAGCTATCAAACAACGATAGACGCTATGAAGCTTCTTAAAAAACATAACATTTTCTTCGGTATGTCCGTTTGCTACACAAGCAAAAATGTCGATTTTGTCACAAGCGATGACTTTATTGATAAAATGATTGATTTGGGTGTTAAGATTGGTATGTATTTCAACTATATGCCTGTCGGAAAAGACGCAGTGCCTGAGCTTATCCCGACACCCGAACAAAGAAAATATATGTACGGCTGGCTCAGAAAAATGAGAAATTCCGAAACGGGAAAACCGATTTTCGTTTTTGATTTTCAAGATGACGGCGAATATGTCGGCGGTTGTATTGCCGGAGGAAGAAATTATTTTCACATTAATTCCGCAGGCGACATCGAACCCTGTGTTTTTATCCATTATTCCGATTCAAACATCAGAACTCACACAATTTTAGAGGCACTTAACAATCCGCTGTTTAAAGCTTATTATAAGAATCAGCCGTTTAACGATAACCACTTGCGTCCGTGTCCGATGCTTGAAAATCCCGACTGCTTGAGAAAAATAATTAAAGAAACGGGTGCAAAATCTACCGACCTCATTTCTCCCGAAGACGTTGAAACACTTTGCTCTCGCTGTGACAAATTTGCCGCCGCTTGGAAAGACGAAGCCGAAAAGCTTTGGAACTCAACTTCTCACCGTGACACGAAAACTTACTATTACCGTGACACTCCCGAAGGAAAAGCGGAGCTTGAACAAAATAAATAATAAACGATAAAACAAAATAACCCTGCCGAATCTTCAGCTAACGATTGAAAATTCGGCAGGGGGTTTTTTTACTGTTATTCTTCCGAAATATTAACTTTAATTGCAAGCTCGTCAAGCTGTGCCGTATCGATTTCCGACGGGCAATCCGTCATAGGCTCGCTTGCGTTTTGAACCTTGGGATAAGCTATAACATCACGAAGTGTTTCGCAGCGAAGCATTTGCATAACAAGTCTGTCAAGTCCAATGCCCATACCTCCGTGGGGCGGAGCGCCGTATTTGAAAGCATCTGTAAGATAACCGAATTTTGCGTAAGATTCTTCTTCGCTCAAGCCGAGAAGCTTGAACATTCTGTTTTGCAAATCGGGGTCGGTTATTCTTATTGAACCGCTTGAAAGCTCAATTCCGTTTAACACAAGGTCATAAGCTTTTGCTCTGACGTTTGCCTTATCCGTTTCAAGATACTCAATACACTCATCCATAGGTGAGGTGAAAGGATGGTGCATTGCAACCCATTGCTGAGTATCCTCATCCCAATCGAAGAACGGAAATTCCGTAATCCAAAGGAGATTGAATTTTGTTTTATCGATAATATCAAGCTTCTTTGCGACTTCACATCTGAGAGCGCCGAGAGTTGAAAGAACGATTGAGTTTTTAACATCCCCGACAATAAGAATTACATCGCCGTTTTCGACACCGCAAGCTTCCTTAATTGCGGACATTTCATCTTCCGTCATAAATTTTGCAAAAGAAGAAGCGATATTTCCGTCCTCGGCAATTCTTGCCCACGCAAGACCTTTGGCACCGATTCCTTTAACAAACTCTGTCAGCTTGTCTATCTCTTTTCTTGTAAGAATACCGTAAGCTTTTTTTGCCGTAATAGCTCTTACAGAACCGCCGCCTGCAATTGCAGACGTGAAAACACCGAAACCACAGTTTTCAACAGTCTTGCTTAAATCGACAAGCTCCATTTCAAAGCGTGTGTCGGGTTTATCGCTGCCGTAACGCTCCATTGCCTCTTTGTAAGTAAGACGTTTGAGAGGTGTTTCTATTTCAACGCCGATAGCTTCTTTGAAAACTCTTTTAATGTAGCCTTCACCTATTGAAAGCACATCTTCCATATCAACAAATGACATTTCAAAGTCTATCTGTGTAAATTCGGGCTGTCTGTCTGCACGCAAATCTTCGTCACGGAAGCAGCGTGCAATTTGCATATATCTGTCAAAACCCGCAACCATCGAAAGCTGCTTGTAAAGCTGCGGTGACTGAGGCAACGCATAAAAAGAACCTTTATGTATTCTGCTCGGAACAAGGAAATCTCTTGCACCTTCCGGCGTTGATTTTATGAGCATCGGAGTTTCGATTTCGATAAATCCGTTTTCATCAAAATAGTCACGGGTAATTTTTGTGATTTTGTGACGCATAAGAATATTCTTCTGCAAATCGGGACGTCTTAAATCGAGATATCTGTATTTAAGCCTTGTCAATTCACTTGTAGCACAGTTTTCCACAATTTCAAAAGGCGTTGTTTCGCTTTTTGAAAGAACTCTTAAATCGTCAACGAAAATTTCTATCTCGCCTGTGGGAATTTCCGTATTTTTTGAAGAACGCTCTCTGACTTCGCCGCTTGCCATAAGAACATATTCGCTTCTTGACGAAAAAGCCTTTTCAAAAACAGCTCTGTCGGTTGTATCGTCAAATGCAAGCTGAACAATACCTGTTCTGTCCCTTAAATCGATAAATATAAGAGCGCCCAAATCACGCTGACGCTGTACCCATCCGGCAACCGTTACTTTTCTGCCGATATCCTTTGAAGTAAAGCTGCCGCAATAGTCTGTTCTTTTTTTGCCTGTCATTGTATCCATAGCTTTCAACCTTTCAAAAATTACTCTTGAGGAAATGATGAGATAATCGAGCTTAAATCAATATCCTGCGAGCCTATATATTCACCAAGTCCCTTAGCCGCATTTTGCACCATAATGTTCATAAAATCTTCTGCAAAGGTTTCAAGCTCAACCTCCGCCATATCGCCGTTTTCCATATTTTTGAGCATAGCTTTTCCGTTTTCGATTTCACTGTCGCCCAAAACCATTGAATACTGTGCGTTAATTTTTCCAGCATATTTCATCTGCGCTTTTACGGAACGTCCGGCAACATCAAACTGTGCGCTTATGCCTCCGCTTCTGAGGTCGGTTACGATTTCCGCCGCAGTGAGCGATGCCTTTTCACCGATTGAAGCTATGTAAACTTCACAGCCTCTTGATTCGGGAAGCTCTGTTTTTTGAGCCTCAAGCAAAAGCAAAAGTCTTTCAAGTCCCATTGCAAAGCCGAGCGAGGGGGTATGTGTGCCGCCCATTTCTTCAACAAGACCGTCATATCTTCCGCCGCCGCAAACAGTTCCCTGTGCGCCGATTTCTTTTGAAACAAATTCAAAAACAGTCTTTGTATAATAATCAAGACCTCTTACAATTTGAGGATTGATTACATATTCGATTTTCATACTTTCAAGATAGCTCTTTACTTTTTCAAAATGCTCCTTACACTCATCACAAAGATAATCAAGCACTACGGGAGCTTTTTCGGCAATTTTGGAGCATATGGGACTTTTGCAATCCAAAATACGCATCGGGTTTCTGTCAAGTCTGTCAAGGCAGGTTTCGCAAAGCTCATCCTTGTAGCTTGCAAAATATTCTTTTAAAGCTTTGTGGTATTCTGCTCTGCATTTCGGACAGCCTATCGAATTGATTTGAAGTTCGAGATTTCTAACTCCCAAAAATCCGAAAATTTCGTTTGCAAGCGAAATTATTTCCGCATCTGCGGCAGGGGAAGCCGTTCCGAAACATTCAACACCGAATTGATGAAATTCCCTTAATCTTCCCGCCTGCGGTTTTTCATATCTGTAACAGGAGGTTACATAGCAAACCTTTTGCGGCAAAGCATCGTTAAAAAGTCCGTGTTCGAGAAAAGCACGCACTGCACCTGCCGTACCCTCCGGTCTTAAAGTTATGGAACGTCCGCCTTTATCGGTGAATGTATACATTTCTTTTTGAACAACATCCGTAGTGTCGCCCACCGAACGCTGAAAAAGCTCGGTTTGTTCAAAAACGGGAGTTCTTATTTCTTTAAAGCCGAACGTTTCCGCTATTTCAAGTGCGGTTTTTTCGACAAATTGATTTTTATAGCTTTGTGTCGGAAGCACATCCTGCGTTCCCTTAATTGCTTTAATATTAAGCTGCATATAAACTGTCCTTTCGGATAAACGATACAATCAAACTAAAATGATTGTATCGTCTAAAAATATTTTAATTATTTTCTTCCGCTGACTGATTTTCACTTTCTTCGGTTTCTTCTTCAGCTTCAATATGCTCTGTGGTGGTTATCGTTGCAAGACGTTCGCCCTCTGTAACTTTCATTACTCTGACACCTTTTGACGGCCTTGCAAATGTACTGATTTCGTTTGCGGAAATTCTGATAATTATTCCGTCCGAAGAAATCAAAATAACGTCATCCGTATCGTTCACAACGCTTATTGCACTTACATCACCGAACTGCTCCGTGCGGTAATTCTTAACACCCTTACCGCCTCTTGACTGAATACGGTAATCGTCATTATTACTTCTTCTTCCGTAGCCTCTTTCGTTAACTGTAAGTACGGTTGTTCCCTCACGCAAAACATCAAAGCCGATAACTTCATCGCCGTCGGCAAGCTCAATTGCCTTAACGCCTCTTGCGGTTCTGCCGAGAACTCTCGCATCACTTTCGTTAAAACGTATGCACATACCTTTTTTGGTGGCAACAAGCAAATCGTCATTACCGCTTGTCAGCTTAACCCACGCAAGCTCATCGCCCTCATCAAGGTTAACGGCAATAATACCTTTTTTGCGTACATTTTTATATTCATCAACGGACGTTCTTTTTATAATACCTTTTCTCGTTACCATACAGACGAATTTGTCATCATCTTCTTCCGGTCTTACACGAATCA
This sequence comes from uncultured Eubacteriales bacterium, assembly GCA_964474295.1. Taxonomy (GTDB): domain Bacteria; phylum Bacillota; class Clostridia; order Oscillospirales; family Acutalibacteraceae; genus SIG575. The sequence continues at coordinate 2,273 of CAYYRN010000016.1, read as the reverse complement.
TAGCCGAAACTTTTTCTTCCTGTGTAATCGGAAGCAAATTGACTATGTTCATACCCTTGCTTGTACGGCTTCCCTCCGGTATTTCGTAGCCTTTAAGACGGTATGTTCTGCCCGCATTTGTAAAGAACACAACATAATCGTGCGTAGAACAGGTAAACATAGTTTCCACTATATCCTCTTCACGTCTTGTAAGACCTTTGACACCTCTGCCGCCTCTGCGCTGGATTTGATAAGTTTCGATAGGCTGACGTTTGATGTAGCCGAGAGTTGTCATCGTATAAACACATTCTTCTTCGGGAATCAAATCTTCAATATCAACTTCACCGCTGACATTTACGATTTCCGTTCTTCTGTCATCACCGAATTTATCACGAATTACGAGAGATTCTTCCTTAACAATTGCAAGAACTCTCGATTCGTTTGCGAGAATGTCGAGGTAATCCCTTATTTTTTCTTCCAATACACTCAATTCTTCTTCGATTTTTTCTTTTTCAAGACCTGTCAACTGACCAAGACGCATCTGAACAATTGCCTGAGCCTGAATATCATCAAAATCGAAACGCTGCATTAAAGCTTCCTTGCCCTCGGCAATCGTTTTTGATTTTTTGAGAATTGAAATAACTTCATCTATAAAATCAAGAGCCTTTTTGAGTGCCTCCAAAATGTGCGCTCTTTCCTGTGCTTTTTTAAGATTGAAGCGTGTTCTTCTTGTTATTACTTCACATTGATATTTAATGTAATATTGAAGAATTTCTTTAAGAGTTAAAATTTTCGGCACACCGTCAACGATAACAAGGTTAATTACGCCGAATGTTGACTGAAGCTGTGTGTAGCTGTAAAGCTGGTTAAGCACAACCTGCGGGTTTGCATCACGCTTTAAATCCACTTGAATGTGCATACCCTCACGGGAAGAATAATCGTTTATATCCGCAATGCCCTCAATACGCTTATCCTTTACAAGCTCCGCCATACTTTCAATAAGCCTTGCTTTATTTACACCGTAAGGAATTTCGGAAATATTTATTGAAAATCTTCCGTTTTTGTTTTCTATTATTTCTGCTCTCGCACGAACTATAATTTTTCCTCTGCCCGTTGCATATGCCGCACGAATACCGGCTTTTCCCATAATAATTCCGTGTGTCGGGAAATCGGGGCCTTTGATGTGCTGCATAATTTCATCAAGAGAAGCGTCGGGGTTATCAATAACACAGCACATACCGTCAATAACCTCACGCAGGTTATGCGGAGGCATATTCGTCGCCATACCGACGGCTATACCCATAGAGCCGTTTACAAGAATGTTCGGAAATCTCGACGGCAAAACAGTAGGCTCTTTAAGACGGTCATCATAGTTCATTGAAAAATCAACCGTATCTTTATCGATATCGGTAAGCATTTCAAGTGCGATTTTGCTCATTCTCGATTCCGTATATCTGTAAGCTGCGGCAGGGTCGCCGTCAACCGAACCGAAGTTACCGTGACCGTCAACGAGCATATATCTCATCGAAAAATCCTGTGCAAGTCTTACCATTGCCTCGTAAACCGAGGAGTCACCGTGCGGATGATATCTACCGAGAACGGAACCTACGGTGTCGGCACATTTTCTGTATGCCTTTTCGGGTGTAAGTCCGTTTTCGTGCATAGTGTAAAGTATTCTTCTGTGAACGGGCTTTAAACCGTCACGAACATCCGGCAAAGCACGGGAAACTATAACCGACATCGAATAATCGAGGAAAGAAGTTCTCATTTCCCTGTCGATATCTACGTTTATTACTTTTGTGTTTTCAAATGATTGTATTTTATGTTCTTCGCTCATTACATTCACCGTTCCTTAAAATCAAACATCAAGGTTTTGTACATATTTTGCGTTCTTTTCTATAAATTCACGTCTGGGTTCAACCTTATCGCCCATAAGAATAGAGAAAGTTTCGTCTGCTTTCATCGCATCTTCTATATTAACTCTGAGCATTGTTCTGTAAGCCGGATCCATTGTTGTCTCCCAAAGCTGATTGGCATCCATTTCACCGAGACCTTTGTAACGCTGAATGTCGCAATTTCCGCCGAATTCTTCTATTATAAGGTTTCTTTCTTCATCCGAAAAAGCATATTTTACTTTTTTGCCTTTTGAAATTTTAAAAAGCGGCGGCTGTGCAATATAAATATGTCCTTCTTCAACAAGAGGACGCATATATCTGAAAAAGAAAGTCAAAAGCAATGTTCTGATATGCGCACCGTCAACGTCGGCATCGGCCATAATAACTATTTTGCCGTAT
>CAYYRN010000015.1:13999-40613 GCA_964474295.1 uncultured Eubacteriales bacterium | reverse complement strand
GCCACTGACCGTAAAGCTTGCCCCAAAGAGCCTTGCCCCAGCCCGTGTCGGAAATTGTGAAATGAACGCCGTCTTTTCTTACGCAATGCCAATACTTTGCGGTAATGAAATGACCGAGCGGATATTTATGAGAATGTGTCGCTATTTTCGGATATCCAGTTGTGCCGGATGTAAAGAACATAATCATCGGGTCATTGCCGCAGGCGGTATCCTCATCCCTTACATATTTACGGGTAAAGAGAACGCTCTCGTCATCGAAATTGTGCCAGCCCTCACGGTGGTCACCGACAATAATTTTCGTTTCAAGCGTGGGTGAATTTTGAGCTGCCAAATCTACCTGCTCCGGTGTGTTATCCGTTGCGGTGCAGACAATCGCCTTGACACCGGCAGAATTAAATCTGTACTCAAAATCGTGGTCTTTGAGCTGATGAGTTGCGGGAATTGCAATCGCTCCGAGCTTGTGCAGACCGAGAATCGACATCCAGAACTGATAATGACGTTTTAAAACGAGCATAACTCTGTCGCCTTTTTTAATTCCGAGCGATTTAAAGTAGTTTGCCGCCTGAGCCGAGCCGAGCTTGATATCTCTGAACGTAAACTTTCTCTCCGTTTTGTCAAGACCTACATGAATCATTGCAAGCTTATCGGGGTATTTATCGGCAATTTCGTCAACAACGTCAAACGCAAAATTGAATTTGTCATCATCCGTGAAAGAAATATCCGTCAACATACCGTTTTCATCCTCTGTTGTATGGATAAACTTTTCGCAGATAAGATTTTCCGTATTTCTTGCGGAAACAATGCTTGAACGCATTTCTTCTTCGGGAAGCTTATCGTCACCTGCAAAAACAACGGCAAGGAAAGTACATTCTTCCCCGCCGATAGCTATCATACCGTGCGGTTCGGAGCTGTTGTAAAAGATGCTGTCGCCCTCGCTGAGGATTTCCGTATTGTCACCGATTTGAACCTTTAATGTACCTTTGAGTACCATATCAAATTCCTGACCGCCGTGAGTTGTTGTGTGAATCGGTTTTTCCTGCTGGTCGGCGGAATATTCGTATTTTACAAAATAAGGCTCACCGAGTTTTTTCTTAAAGCGAGGTGCCAAATTCTTAATTTCAATGCCGTCCTCACTCGCAGTAACCTGTCCTCTGCCGCTTCTTGTTACGGTGTAGGACGTAAGGTTTGCACTTTGACCTGCAAGAATATCTTCAAGCTCTATTCCGAAAGCAAGCGAACATTTATGAATGAAAGTAAAGGGAAGATCCGCCTTACCCGCTTCATATGTCAAATATTCTTCTACGGAAACATCTGTTTTTTCCGCCATTTTCTCCACGCTGTAGCCTGCGTCAAGACGCATAAGCTTGATTCTTTCGACAACTTCCAAAAGTTTGTCCGATGAATGATTTTTCATTTTCATAACCTCCGTTTTTTGATAGGCTGAAACTTTAAGACAATAAAAAAAGCCGCCCCAAAGTTTCCGAAAACTTTGAGACGGAATAAAAATTTAATCCGCGGTACCACTCAAATTGCATCCCTTATATTCGGGACACCCCTCTGCAGAGCCCAACAGCCCCTTCGCACTAACGCAGCGTTCACGTAAGACACTACTTGAAAAAATCTTTTGCATCTTCAGCTCGGAAGTGATGGGTTTCGACTTGCCACACTGCGGTTTCGCACCGAACAACCGCTCTCTGAAAGTTAAAGCAAACCAACCGTCTTCGTCATCGCTTTTAAAATATGATGAAATTATATCACTGTTTTTTTTGCGTGTCAATAGTTTTTTTGAATTTTTTTCGGTATTAAATTTGCACCGCAAAATCTGATAAAATTAATCTCTTTTTATTGATTTTTGTGTTTTATTACTGTATAATCTACATTATATAGTAAAGGCAGGTTCATTAATGGATATTATTTTAACTTTATGCGATGAATTTAAACTGAAAAAATGGCAGGTTGAAAATGTTGTAAAGCTCATTGACGAGGGCAACACAATTCCCTTTATTGCCAGATACAGAAAAGAAGCCCACGGAACGCTCGATGACCAAACCCTGCGTGCCGTTAACGACAGGCTTGATTATTTACGCAATTTGGACAAACGCAGAGAAGAAATTTTTTCATCAATCGAAAAGCAGGAAAAAATGACCGAGGAAATTGCGTGTGCCATTGAAAAAGCTTTGACACTGGTTGAGCTTGAAGACATTTACCGTCCTTTCAAGCAAAAGAGAAAAACACGTGCTTCGGTTGCAAAAGAAAAAGGTCTTGAACCTTTGGCTTTGGAAATTCTCGAACAGCGTGAAAACGCACCGTCACCGCAGACGGAAGCTTCAAAATACATAAATTCGGAAAAAGGTGTTGAAACTGCCGAAGTGGCTCTGAAAGGTGCTTCCGACATAATTGCCGAAATTATTTCGGACAATGCGGAAATAAGAAAAAGGCTCCGTAACCTTTTTTCGGTCTGCGGAAAAATAATAACATCCGCAACGGACGAAAACGCTCAAAGTCCCTACACTCAATATTACGATTACACCGAACCCGTTGAAAAAATCGCCGACCACAGGGTTCTCGCAATTGACAGGGCGGAGCGTGAGGGCTTTATAAAGGTTAAGGTAGAACTCGACATCACAAAAGCTCTCGGAGTCATTAACAGAGCTTATCTGAAAAACGTAAACTCCCTTTCCTCCGACGTTGTAAGGGAAGCGGGTGCTGACGCTTACTCAAGGCTTATCGAACCGAGCGTTCAAAGAGAAATCAGAAACATCTTGACGGAAAAAGCGGACGTTTCCGCAATAAAAAACTTTTCGACAAACTTAAAACAGCTTTTGCTTCAGCCGCCCGTGAAGAACAGAACGGTACTCGGTTTAGACCCCGGATACAGAACGGGCTGCAAGGTTGCGGTGGTTGACCCCACGGGCAGAGTGCTTGACACGGGGGTTATTTACATTACACATTCCGAGGCACAAAAAGAAAATGCGAAAGCTACGATAAAATCGCTTATTTGCAAATATAACGTCGATACCGTTTCGATAGGCAACGGTACGGCATCGAAAGAAACGGAAATTTTCACCGCCGATTTGCTGAGGGAAATTGATAAAAACGTTTCCTATATGGTGGTAAGCGAAGCCGGTGCCTCGGTTTACTCCGCTTCAAAGCTTGCTGCGGAAGAATTTCCTCAATTCGACGTTTCTTTGAGAAGTGCGGTTTCGATAGCAAGACGTCTGCAAGACCCTCTTGCGGAGCTTGTTAAAATCGACCCGAAATCAATCGGTGTCGGTCAGTATCAGCACGATATGCCGCAAAACGAACTCGGCAACGCTCTCAACGGCGTTGTTGAAGACTGCGTAAACAGCGTGGGTGTTGATTTGAACACCGCCTCCCCCTCCCTTTTATCCAGAGTATCGGGCATCAACTCGGCTGTTGCCAAAAACATTGTGGTTTACCGTGAGGAAAACGGTGCTTTTTCGGGCAGAAACGAGCTTAAAAAAGTGCCTAAGCTCGGTGCAAAAGCTTTTGAGCAAAGTGCGGGATTTTTAAGAGTTGCGGAAAGCAAAAACGTCCTTGACAACACGGGTGTTCATCCCGAAAGCTACAAGGCTGCCGAAGAGCTTTTGAAAATATGTTCATACACACTCGAAGATGTCTCAAACGGCAATCTCTCCGAGCTTTCCGAAAGAATCGGCACACTTGGGGAAGAAAAGGTTGCCGAACATCTCGGTGTCGGACTGCCGACACTTTCCGATATAGTAAAAGAGCTTTCCCTACCCGGACGTGATCCGAGAGATGAGCTTCCGCCGCCGCTTTTGAGGACAGACGTTATGGAAATGAAAGACCTCAAAGCCGGTATGCAGCTTAAAGGTACGGTAAGAAACGTTATAGATTTCGGTGCGTTTGTGGATATCGGCGTCCATCAGGACGGACTTGTTCACATTTCGCAAATTACAAATAAATTCATCAAGCATCCGTCGGAAATCCTTAAAGTCGGTGATATCGTAACGGTTTGGGTACTCGGCGTTGATGAAGCTAAAAAGAGAATTTCTCTTACAATGAAAGAACCTAAAAATCAGTAAATCTATTTTCCTAAGGAGGAGAATTTATGGCAACATACAATGCACCGTTCCGTGATAAGAACTCGGAACGCTACATGTACGCAGGAAGAATCAAAAGAATGATTGAAACAATCGAAGGAAAGCTTGTTGTTCGTTCTGCGATTCTCGATGACTACTATTTCTGTGAAGGACAGGAAAGAGTAGAAAACAAGAACAACGGCAATTGGAAAGAGTTCCCCGAAGGCTCTCGCTGGGGCGCACCCGAATACTACTGCCGTTTTAAGCACAGCTTTGATGTACCCGAAGAATTTAAGGGCGGAAATGTCTTTTATGAGGTAATGCCCATTTACGGTTCGGGTGTTGAAAAATGGTGGACAAGCGACGTTCAGTTCATCATTTTCGCAAACGGCAAAATCATTCAGGGCTGTGACTCAAACCACAAGGAAGTTATGCTTCTCGAAAACGCTCAGGGCGGCGAGCATTACGATATGCACCTTAACGCTTACCTTGACAAGCATGAGTACAGAGGTCAAAGAGTTTTCAAGGCAAGAATAAAGCAAATAGACCCTGTTATCTGGAAGCTTATTTTCGACCTTAAAACACCGCTTGAAATTGCAGAGCAGTACGGCCCGGATGATATGGACCGTGTTGACATAATCAAAACTCTCAACGAAGCCGTAAACCTGCTCGTTGTTGACGCAACACACGAAGAACTTGTGGAATCCGCAAAGAAATGTATGGATTATCTTGATGCAAACCTTTACGGAAAAACAACCCTCGATGTTGTAACATCGGGTATCGGACACACACATATAGACGTTGCATGGCTTTGGAGACTCAGACAGACAAGAGAAAAAGCAGGACGTTCTTTCGCAACTGTTCTCAAGCTTATGGAAGAATATCCCGAATACAAATTTATGTCCTCACAGGCACAGCTTTATGAATTTGTCAAAGAGGATTATCCCGAAGTTTACGAGGGCATCAAAAAGATGGTTAAGGCAGGTCGCTGGGAAGTTGAAGGCGGTATGTGGGTTGAACCCGATACGAACGTACCCTCCGGTGAATCGCTTGTCCGTCAGTTCCTTGTAGGTAAACGCTTTTTCAAGAAAGAGTTCGGCGTTGACTGCAAAATTATGTGGGAACCCGATGTTTTCGGATATTCCGCTGCTTTGCCCCAAATTATACGCAAGAGCGGCTGCGACTACTTTATGACAACAAAAATTTCCTGGAACGAATACAACCGTGTACCTTACGACACGTTTATGTGGAGAGGTATTGACGGAACGGAAGTTCTTTCACACTTTTCACCCAGCCGCAGCGGTGACGACGTAGGCACACGCTTTATGACAACATACAACGCATACCTTTCACCTGCTCAGATGATAGGCGGCTGGCACAGATATTCTCAAAAAGACCTTAACAACAACGTTCTTATGACGTTCGGTTGGGGTGACGGCGGCGGAGGCCCGACAAGAGAAATGCTCGAATACGGCAACCGTCTTAACAAAGGTCTTCCCGGATGTCCGAAATTCGTAAACGAGCCGTCGCTTGATTTCTACAAACGTCTTGAAAAAGAAGTAGGTTCTTCCGACAGACTTCCCACTTGGGTAGGCGAGCTTTACCTCGAATTCCACAGAGCAACTCTTACTTCGCAGGCGGCAAACAAGAGAAATAACAGAAAGAGCGAAATTCTTCTGCACGATTTGGAAACCATCGCTTCAATCGCAAACATCAAACTCGGTGAAGAATATCCGAGGGATGAATTTACTGCCGATTGGAAGGTTATTCTCCTGCATCAATTCCACGATATCCTCCCCGGCTCATCAATCAACGAGGTTTACGAGGATTCCGACAAGGCTTACGGCAAACTTCTTAAAGAGGGCAAAGAAAAGCTCAACAAAACTCTTGCTCTTATTGCCGAAAACATTGCAACAGATTCAAATTCTCTTGTTGTTTTCAACACCCTCGGCAAAGAGAGAGACGATGTTGTTATAACGGATATGCCCGAAAGCGACAGCTTTATAATTGTCGATGAAGACGGCAACGAAATGAAGTGGCAAAAAACATATGACGGCAAGCTTTGCTTCCTTGCAGAAAAAGTTCCCGCAAAGGGCTACAAGGTTTATGCTGTCAAGGACGGTGAAAAATCCGACAATTCCGTTATAGATGCATCCGCTTCGGGATTTGAAACAAAATTCCTCAAAGCGGAATTTGACGAAAATTACAACATTTCAAGCCTTATTCACAAAGGCACGGGCAGAGAGGTTGTTCCCGCAGGCGAAGTTATCAACAGACTCATCGCTTATGATGACAGACCGCACAACCACGAAGCATGGGATATCAAAGCATTCTACAAGGAAATTTCCTGGAATATAGATGATGTTCAATCTGCCGAAATTATCGAAAACGGTTCCGTGCGTGCCGTTTACAAAATCGTAAGAAAATTCAGAAGCACGATTTTCAACATTTATGTTATCGCTTATGCCGACACAGACAGAATCGACGTTGAATATGACTTCGACTGGAAAGAAACACATATTCTTATCAAGGTTGACAACCCTGTTGATGTCAACGCATCAAAGGCAACGTTTGATATCCAGTTCGGTAACATCGAAAGAAACGCTCACGAAAACACGCTTTGGGATTTTGCTCAGTTTGAAGTAAGCGCCCATAAATGGATTGACTTGAGTGAAAACGGATTCGGCTTCTCGCTTATCAACGATTCAAAATACGGTCACGATGTAAAAGACGGTCACGTCAGAACATCGCTCATCCGTGCATCAATGGAACCCTGCCACGACCAGGATAAAGGCCCGCAGCATATTCTTACAGCACTTTATCCCCATTCCGGTTCTGTAAGCGAATCGGAGGTTGTTGACCGTGCATTCTCACTCAACGTTCCCCTGCACTGCGTTAAAACGTCCGCACACACAGGTAAGCTTGACAAGGTTTATTCTCTTGTTTCATGCTCCGCTTCAAACATCGTTGTTGAAACGGTTAAGATTGCGGAAGACACAGATGAAGTTATCATTCGTGCATATGAAACCTGGAACAGAAGAACAAACTGCGTGCTTTCTGTAAACGGTGACGTAAAGCAGGCTCATCTTACAAACCTTATGGAAGAAAACGAAGAAGAAATTACCGCCGAAAACGGAAACATTTCGCTTACATTCCATCCCTTTGAAATTAAAACGATTAAAATTAAATTATAATAATTGTTCGTAATTTCAAGCTTTGCAGCAAACAAGACAAAAACATTTTCAGGCAGTTGTGTTAAGCAACTGCCTGATTTTTTACGTCATCTTGAGTTTAACAAAAAATCTTGTTGAGATTAAAATAATAACCCTCGTCTGTCCTTCTTAATTGAAACAAAGGATCTCGGCGGGAGGGTTTCGCTTTACTTTAGCAGATTCTTCACTGACGTTCAGAATGACGGCTGTTCTTGTCATCTTGAGCGTATGCGAAAGATCTCGCCATAGTTGTGCGGTATGCTTTAGCAGATTCTTCACTGACGTTCAGAATGACGGCTGTTCTTGTCATCTTGAGCGTATGCGAAAGATCTCGCCATAGTTGTGCGATATGCTTTAGCAGATTCTTCACTGAAGAGGCAGAATAACAGTGAAATAAAACAACGGTAAAAAGTAAAATAACAGCATAGAAAAAGCATCCCCGCCGTCATCTTTAAACATAAGCAAAAGATTTCGGCGGGGAATTTTTATGATTTTATATTCACTTTATGCCAAAGGCTCCGAATAACGGAAAAATAATTTTACGTTAAATTATTTATAAAGCGGGCCGTATGCAGCACAAGCACGGTAATCCTGGCTTTCTTTATCCATACCGAAAGAATTCCATGCTGCGGGACGGAAGATTTTTTCTTCCGGCACATTGTGAAGACTTACGGGGATTCTGAGCATTGAGCAGAGAGTAATAAGGTCTGCACCGATGTGACCGTAAGTAATTGCACCGTGGTTTGCACCCCAATTGTTCATTACGTCATATGCCGACTTGAACGCACCCTCGCCCGTAAGTCTGGGAGCGAACCATGTGCAAGGCCATGTGTAGTCGGTTCTTTTCCAAAGCTTGTCGGAAACTTCTTCGGGAAGATGTACCGTGTAACCCTCGGCAATCTGCAACGTGGGGCCTAAGCCCTTGACGAGGTTAAGGCGAAGCATTGTAACGGGCATTTCGGCTTTTGTTTCAAAACGTGAAGAGAATCCGCCGCCTCTGAAATATCCGTTATCGGCTGCATTCCATGTTGTTGCTTTGAGCATAGCATCGATGTCCTTATCGGTAACATCATACCACTCTTTCATAACGGCATTGCCGTTTTCATCCTTACTCTCACCGCTGAAATCAAGGCAAGCGGCACCTGAATTGATAAGATGAATGAAGCCCTGTGATTCTTTTGCAACACCCTCTAAATCGTAACCGGTTGCTTTTTTGACAGCTTCGGGACTCCAGAAAGTACGCACATCGGCAAAGGCTTGCGCTCTGTTTGTAAGGAGCTTGCCGAAAAGCATTGAAATGCCGTTGAGGACGTCATTCTCGGTTGCGAGGATGTACGGCTCTCTTGCACCGTTCCAATCAAATGTAGTGTTGAGAAGTGCCTCGGCAAAGTCGCAGTTGGGATAAAAGTCTGTCCACTGACGCTGACCCTGGAAGCCTGCCGCAATGGCATTGTGGCCTACCATTTCTTCTTCTCTGCCTGCGGGGAGATTGGGGTTGCCGTTCATAAGGTCTTTGATAATGCACATCATCTTAACAACAAATTCCCAATCGCTTTCTTTCTTCTCATCCGAAGATCTTACAAATTCGGGGTTCTTATCAAAGCCTTCGGGACAATGCTCTTTTGTCCAAGCAAGTGCTTTTTGGTACTCGGCTTCGTCATAGATGTTTTCTGTCATTCTTCTGATGATTTCAACCTCGTCAACAGATTCAACACGCATACCGAGATATTCCTCTATAAATTCGGGGCAGATGCTCGAACCAGCAATACCCATACAAATAGAACCGATTTGAAGGTATGATTTACCTCTCATCGTAGCGGCGGCAACGGCTGCTCTGCCGAAACGGATAAGCTTTTCTTTAACATCTTCGGGAATTTCCGTTGCATCAGCTTCCTGAACATCTTTTCCGTAAATTCCGAAAGCGGGAAGTCCCTTTTGTGCATGAGCTGCAAGAACGGATGCCAGATAAACCGCACCCGGTCTTTCAGTTGCGTTAAGTCCCCAAACACCTTTAATTGTCATCGGATCCATATCCATAGTTTCGGAGCCGTAGCACCAGCAGGGTGTAACGGAAAGGGTAATGTCAACACCCTCTTTTTTGAATTTCGCCGCACAAGCCGCTGTTTCGCCTACACGTCCGATTGTTGTGTCCGCAATGACAACCTTTACGGGTTCACCGTTTGAATATTTAATGTTTTCTTCAAAGAGAGCTTTTGCCGCCTTTGCCATATTCATGGTTTGGTCTTCGAGTGATTCCCTTACCTTTAAGGGGCCTCTTCTTGCATCGATTATGGGGCGAATACCGATTACGGGATAGTCACCGACAAGTCTGTTTTTTGCCATTTATAAATCTTCCTTTCAGAATTTATTTGTTTTTGTTGTTAACACTTTCCATAATGCCGCCGAAAACATCGGCAACAACATGGGGTATATCTTTACCAAGACCGTTTGTTTCGTGATAGTGGTTTCGGTCATATTTATCACGCACTTTTGAAAGATACGGCTGTGTGGGGTGAAGAATAAAATCGTTCACGGGAACCATATATCCCGTCATATCGTTCGTCACGCAGAAAACCTCAAGATTTTCATCCCCCGCAATTTCGCAAAGCGGTGTTGCGTTAACTTCGGGGCCGAGGTCAAGGGGAGATTCCTCCGCAGTGGCATAGCCGCCGTAAATGTTTTCCGTAAACGGCTCGCCGGGAAGCGTAAGAATTTTAAGAGAACCGATTTGTATGTAATTCATTTCTGTTTTAAGTGCCATACCCGTTTCGCTCGTTTTTGAGGGATAATCAAGAGCGTTGCAAACGTGGATAATTGCCATAAGCGACAAAACTCCGTTTGCGACAGGTGCATAATACGGCTGGTGAACAACCGTCATTTCGCCCTCAAGCTCAACATCGTTATCGATTTCAAGTGCCGCTTTGCCGAGGATTTCGCCGCCCATTCTCGTTCTTTCAAGCCTGTCTTCCGACAAATCCGCAATGTTAACGGAAGCGATTGCTCCGACACTGAACAGCACGTTTGTCTTTTTAGATTTATTTATGGTTTCCCTCATAAAATAAGGATAATCCGCACTTACCTTAGAATTGGGGCCGCCCATTGTGTTGGTATGAGCGCTGAAATTCATAAACCATGTCTCCTCGCTGCCGTCCGACGGAACAAAGCGAAGACGCGAAAGCTTATCGTTAACCTTATTGTAAGGCATTCTTCCCTTGCCGATTGCTTCGGGAACGTGAATAAAGCCGTTGTAAAGCTTGCCTTCTTTTCTGTTTTTGTAAGCCTCACGGCAAACATCGGCAATTGAAGAAATAACCTGCTCCATATATTCCTTATCCTTGCCCGTTTTCGGGAGCTTGCCCCAATAGCCTACGGTATCGATACTTGCGTGAGTGTGCGTGCAGCTAACACTTATAAGCTTACAGTTAACTTCTTTTGAAAAATCAGCCAATCTTTCTCTTATAAGCTTAACCTCGTACCCTGTAAGTCCTATAATATCGGCACTTACAAGAATAATTCCTCCGTCACCGCAGCCAATCCACATTGCTCTGACGGTAAGAGGGTCGTGAACGCCTGTAACAAGATTACCCGGTCTGTAACCCGCAAGCCAATATTTTTTTGCGGTAACATCCTCAGGCATAACCTCTTTCATAGAAAAACCGACATTAAAAATGTTGCCGTTTGTGCTTTTAAAGCAAACCGGCTGTGCCTTTTCTATAACGGGTGCATCCCCCTTTTTAGCAAGCTTTTTGCCGTGGTTTACGGCAATTTTTTTTGCGGCACTCGCCGCAACATCAGCTATATTCATTTAATGACCTTCCTTTCAGTATATAGCACAAATTTCGTCACATATATGTTAACACCTATTGTTAAAAAAGTCAAATACTAAATTAAGAACTATTTATTAACAAAATTGTAAAAAAGACACAGAGCTGTAAAAAGTGTGTGTTTTTTACAGCTCCGTTTAGGTATAAATTTTAATTATTAATCCAATGCTATTTTACATTCTTTTTTGATTCTGGAAGAGTATGTTCCCCTCTTTTTACAATCCTCAATATACTTTTCGGCGGCTTTTACTCTCTTTTCAGTCGGCAGCTCATTTGAATACATTGTAAATCGGTTCTTTTCAAAAGCGTCCTTACAGAACTTTTTGTAGTAATAAACCATTTCCGTTTCAAAAGAACCGTCTTCTTTAAGCGTTATGTAACGCACACCCCTTGTATCTTTATCTCCGTAAGAGCCGAAGCCGGCAGTGGGCGCACAAACAAGATCCACACCTTTAAAGGGAACATTGAATGTGTTTACATGGTCATGCCCGAAGAAAAACGCTTTGACGTCACCGTTTTCAAGCATTGTATCAAACTGCTTACCCTTATCCTCGCCTGCCGGGGAGACATCCTCATGCATAAAGCCGTTCAAATTGTCACCCGCCGCTTTAACCGCTTCTTCAGCCTGAAAAGGAGGATGATGCTGAAAAACAACAGACGGCACGGGCTTGCCCGCATTTTCACGCTTTAACTCGTTTTCTTTTCTTACATACCAATCAAGCTTATCGTCAAGCACACCGTGGTTTGAATCAAAGCACCACAAATTGTACGCAATATGTGAACCGTCCGAGGACATTATCGGAAGATTGTAATTGCAGCATCCGTCAAGCTGTTCTTCGCCTGCCTGCGAAACAGAGGATGAAAATTTGCTGAATATTTCAAACTGCTCACGTCTTGAAATTTTACCGTCCGTATCGTGGTTTCCGAAAACCACCGCTGTCGGAATACCGAGCTTTCCGAAAGGCTTCATAAAACATTCGTAGGTTTTGCGAATAAAATATTTTCCCATAAACCTGAATTTTTCTTTGCCTGTGCTTGAAAACTTATTATCACCCGTAAGCATAATGAGGTCGGGCTTATATTCTTCAATACATTTCAGCACATACTCCATTGTTATATAACGCTGTTCGGGGCCGTCCTGAAAATCCGATGCCTGAAGAATTTTAAATGTACCGTCAGAATTAAATTTTAAGTTTGCTTTTTCCATACATTTCAACTCCAATCAAGCTAATGTTATCATATCGCCCGATTATTGTCAATCGTGTGAAAAAAGCTTTTTGTACCACGGAAGTTCTTCTTCCGCTTTTTCGGAGGATACTTTTTGCGGTTTTTCGACAGTATCGGTTTTGTAAATAAACATAACGCTCGTTTCGGCATTGTCGGCGGCATCTGTATAAATTCCGTATTCCTCACCGAAAGTAAGCCAAGCCTTTGCACTTTCGATAAGCTCATCCGTATTGTCGAGAAGCGAAGAATATTTATCGAACATTTTTTCAATACCCGCTTCGTCCATACCGGAGGCGATTTCAGTCAAAACGCTTGTCAAATCGCTTTGAGAAAGGTTTGAAAGAGCATCTATAAGCTCCTTGTTACCGTCAAGAGCTTTTTTCAGTTGTTCGAGGCTTTTGAGCGTTTCGGGAAGATTTTCGAGAGATTTCTTTATTTCGGGGTCGGAAAAATCATTTTTCATCGCTTCCACAAGCGGCATAATTTCATCCAAGCTTTCGGCAATTTCGGGAAGCTTACCGAAAAAGCTTTGTAAAATCGGATTTTTCAGAATTTCAAGTGCCTGCGAAATTTCCTCGTCATCCATAACTTTAAGCAATTCGGATATTTTTTCGATGTTTTCCTCGGTCATATATTTTCCGAGTAAATTCAAAAGCTTTTCGTTTTCGGAGTATACGCTCACAGCGGTATTGAGCATATCGGTTATTTCATCCGTTTTTCCCGCCGTTGACGAAATCAAAGCCGATATTTGGTTAAAATCAAGCTTTGATACGGAATCCACAAGGGCAGTGATTTTTTTCATATCGTTTTTAAGCTCACCCAATGTATCGGGAAGCACCAAGCCGATATCGAGAGATGCCAGAGGAATTACCGCAAAATACATATCTCCCAGCTCAAAGCTGTCTGTTGTGACCGTAAAAGAACCTGTTTCGGGGAAGGAAATTCCGAGTTCTTCGGCTGCACTGTCGTTTAGTGCAAGGCTCTCACCAAGTCCCGGAAGCAGGGTAACAAAAGATATTTCCTTTGAGCCGTCACCGATTGAGCTACCACCCTCTACACTTATTGCGGAAAATTTCGTTTCGTCAAAAATCGTACCGCCCGCAACAAGTACCGGAAGATATATCTTGCTCTTTTTTCCGTTGACGGTTTTTTCGGTATAAACCTTGTTTTCGGCAGTGACTTCGATTTTTACCTTTCCCGCTTTTCCCGCTATCTCATCTGCTGTCATTTCCTTGCCGTCAAGATAGTATTTTATCGAAAAATCAACGGGAAGCTCTTTATCGGAAGTGCCTGTATAATAAAGGTCGGTGCTTTCCATATCCCATCTTAAACCGTCTTTCGATGCAGTGGGTTTTTGTCCTTTTTTCACTTCCTCGACATTTTTAAGCGTTGTTTTGTCGCTGACGAAAACCTCCGATTCTTCCGTATGAATCCAATCGGTTACATTTATATTTTTTACACTGCCGTCACTCTTTAAATTGACATACACCGTCTCCGTCTTTTTATAGCTTTCGGCTTTTTTGTCATACATAACTTCGCTTTCACTTTGCGTATTTTCTTTTTCCGTGTTTTCTTTTTCCGTTTCGGACTTTCCGCAGGAACAAAAAGCGAACAAAATAGAAAGCACAAGCAAGGATGCAATGATTTTTTCCGAAATTTTATTTTTCATTTGACAAAACCTCTTTTCTTCCTTTATTCCATTTAAGAGTTGTTTTGGATATGATACCGTCCGTCATATAAAGAAGCGGCGGCAACACAAGAATTATTATTAACGCACTGATAACCGAGCCTCTTGCAAGCATTGCGCATATGCCCTTGATAAGCTCTATATCGCAGCAGAAATACACACCTATGGTAGCACTGAAAAACACAAGCGCACTCTGGAAAATCGACTCGCACGAAGAATTTGCGGCATTGAGTACCGCATTTCTTTTATCAAGTCCCTTACCCAGTTCTTCCTTGAAACGGGTTGTCAGCAAAATTGCGTAATCAACGGTGGCACCGAGCTGTATACAGCTTATTACCGTGGGGGCTATGAACGAAATTACGGTTGAAGTGTAGAATGAACACGCTTCGTTCATAAGAATTGCGGATTCGATAAGTCCGACAAGCAAAACGGGAATGGATAGCGATTTGAAAATCACGGCAATCAGCACAAATATTGCCGCAACGGAAATAATGCTCGTTACCGTAAAGTCTCTTTCCGTAACTTCCACAAGGTCTTTGGTCATTGCGGGTTCACCCGTAAGGAAGCCTGTTTGATCGTACTTCTTTACAATAGTGTTCATCTTATCGACCTGTTCGTTCGATTCATCCGTTGCCACACCGTAGGATGAATTGACCATCATCAAACGATAATCGCCCTGCTGTGCTATCTGCTTTATGCTGTCGGGAATTATATCCTCCGATATTCCGGGGCCGACAAAGGACTCAAGCGAAATTACTCCGTTAATGCCGTCGAGCTTTTCAAACTCACCTGCCATCTTTGAAGCATCGCTTTGAGAAACCGATTTATCCACGATAACGAAATGAGTTGACGCCATATCGAAATCGTCTTTAAGCTTGTTCAAAGCCGAAATCGAGCCTAAATCCTGCGGCAACGCTCTGTCCATATTGTAATATTTTTCCACATTCATCGCACCGAACACAGACGGTATCATTAAAACAACAAATATTATAACGACCGCCTTACGGTGCTTAACGGTAAAGCTGTTAAGCTTTGAAAAATTCGGGACAAGTCTTTTGTGATGAAAGCGTTCGATTGCATTGTAAAACAAAAGCACAAGTGCGGGCAGAACTATAACAACGGTAATTATTCCGAGCAAAACACCCTTTGCCATAACAAGGCCGATATCCATACCGAGTGTAAGGCTCATAAAGCAAAGCGCCAAAAATCCGAAAATTGTCGTAAGTGAGCTTCCGAGCAGGGACGTGAAAGTCTTTCTTACGGCTTTTGCCATAGCTTTCTGACGGTCGCTGTTTTTGACCATTTCCTCATGAAAACGGTCAATCAAAAAGACGGAGTAATCCATCGTCACGCCCAATTGAAGTATCGCCGCAATGCACTGTGTGATATAGGAAATTTCTCCGAAAATTATGTTAGTTCCCATATTGTAAATTACAGCCATACCCAACGCAAGAAGAAGAATCAGCGGCAAAATCCACGATTCCATTGTAAATGACATAACAATAAGTGCAAGCACAACGGCAATTGCAACAAAAATAGGTGCCTGACTGTCGGCAAGCTCTTTTGTATCGAGTAAAATTACGGAAAGTCCGCTTAAAAAGCATTGCTCGTTTACCTGCTTGCGTATTTTTTGGATGGCAGACATAGTTTTATCGGAGGCACTGCTTTCCGTAAAATTAATCAGCATCAAGGTAGATGAGCCGTCCGAAGAATAAAATATGCTCGTCATAACATCAGGCAACATTTCTTTCGGTATGCTTATGTCCGCAATGCTGTCTGACCAAGTAACCTGCGAAACGCCGTCTATTTCCGATATTTTTTCTTTAAGCTCGGCTACATCCCTCTGCGGCATATTTTCAAGCACAAGCATTGCACTTGATGCAATGCCGAAGGTGTTGTCGAGTATTTGCTCACCCTCGACCGATTCAAGGTCATCCGGCAGGTACGACAATATATCGTAATTTACTCTTGTCGAAGCAAATCCGACAAATGACGGAATCAGGAGCAAAAATGATATAAACGCTATAAGCTTAGGATGAGATGTTATCCATTCCGAAAACCTGTACATAAAAATTTATCACCTCAAATAATAATTTTTTCTATAATCCCTCTGACAACGGGACGTACTTCGTCAAGGGTAAACGGACTTTCGCCCAAAACCGCATGACAGCACGACGAACACGCCATATCGGCAACAATGTAAATGATTTTTCTCGCCTCTTCCCTTGCATAACCGTTTTCACAAAACAAATCAAGTATCAGGTCAAACGCATTTATCGTTTCTTCCGACGTATTTGATTCTATTGTTTTAAAACAAGCCGAAAAATTTTTATCGAGCAATGCTGCGGTTTCCCTGTTGTCACGCAGGTGGTCAATTAAATAATCAAAACAGAATATTATTTGCTCGACAAACTCCATATTAAACTTTTCACGGCGGCTTTCGAGCTTTTCAATAGCCTCCTCAACCGCCAAAGCTGTTTTTCTTATTATTATTTGGTCAAGCAAATCGTATTTGTCTTTAAAATACAAATAAAAAGTTCCTTTGGCAACACCGGCAAGTCTTACGACATCGTTTATTGCGGTTGTGTTGAAATTGTTTTTTGTAAACAAATCGTATGCTGCATCAAGTATACGCAATTTTTTGTTAAGCTTATTTTCTGCGATTTTACCCATATAATTTCCCCTTTTTCAAAAATGACCTTTGGTCACTTTTATATTTTAGCACAAAATGACCGTTGGTCAATATTCTTGATTTACTTTTAATAAAACATTAACAAATTGTTTGCATATCAATAAAAAATATGATAGAATATTAGTCAATATTTTTACAGAAGGCGATACTTATGAAAATTTCGGACATTTTAAAAGAAAACAAAGTCACGCTGTCTTTTGAGGTCTTTCCGCCGAAAACCGACAGCAATTATAAAAGCGTTGAAACGGCAACGGAGAAAATAGCCGAACTCAAACCCGATTTTATGAGCGTAACATACGGTGCGGGCGGAGGAACAAGCGAATACACGGTAAACATTGCCGACAACATACAAAAGCATTGCGGTGTTCCGACCTTGGCACATCTGACCTGCGTTTCCTCGACAAAAGAAAAAGTTCACAGCCAATTGGAGCTGCTCGAAAAGCACTCAATAGAAAACATTATGGCACTCAGGGGCGACAGAACGGATAATGACTGCGAGGATTACCGTTATGCCTGCGAACTGATTTCCGATATAAAAAGTCGATGCGGCGACAAGTTCTGCATAGGCGGTGCGTGCTACCCCGAATGTCACCCCGAAAGCTCAACTCTCAAAGAGGATATCGAGCATTTGAAAATCAAAATAGATTCGGGATGCGAATTTTTGACAACGCAGATGTTTTTTGACAATAATATACTGTACAAATATCTCTTTAGGCTGCGTGAGGCGGGAATATCCGTCCCCGTTGTAGCCGGAATTATGCCTGTGACAAACGCAAACCAAATTTCGAGAATCTGCTCACTTTCAGGCACATATCTTCCTTCAAAATTCAAAAACATAGTTGATAAATTCGGCTGTGACCCTGCCGCAACGAAACAAGCGGGAATTGCTTATGCAACGGAACAGATTGTTGATCTTGTTGCAAACGGGGTTAAATTTATACACGTCTATTCAATGAATAAGCCTGATGTTGCCGAAAAAATCAAAAATAATCTTTCGGATATCATAGGAAAGTGATGAAAATGAACATTAAAGAAAAAATAAACAACGGCATTGTTGTTTTTGACGGTGCGCTCGGTACAGAGCTTCAAAAAGCAGGTCTTTTGCCGGGTGAAAATCCCGAAGAATGGAATTTGACGCACGGTGATGTCATAACCGAGATAGCAAAAAAATACATCGATGCCGGTGCGGACATCATAAGTGCCGACACTTTCGGTGCAAACAGATTAAAATTCGGTGACAGAACCGAAGAAATCATCACCGCCGCCTTTGAAAACGCAAAATCGGCAGTTAAAGCTTCGGGTAAAAATTGCTGCATTGCCCTCGACATCGGCTCTTTGGGAGTGCTTTTAAAACCGAACGGTGAGCTTGATTTTGAAGAAGCCGTTGACATTTTCGGTGAGGTTGTACGCTGCGGTGTAAAAAACGGCGCAGATTTGGTTTTAATTGAAACTATGACCGATTCGCTTGAAACAAAAGCGGCAGTCCTTGCGGCAAAGGAAAATTCCGATTTGCCCGTTTTTGTTTCAAATGCCTATGACTCGTCAAAACGTCTTTTAAGCGGAGCGGATGCCCAAACTATGGTCGCAATTCTTGAGGGACTCGGTGTGGACGCCATCGGCATCAATTGCAGTCTGGGCCCCAATCAGATGGAACCGATTGTTCGGGATTTGTGCCGATACTCCTCAACACCGATTTTTGTGTGTCCCAACGCAGGACTTCCGAGGGAAGAAAACGGCAAAATGGTTTACGACATAACGGCAGATGAATTTGCCGATGTGATAAAAACATTCGTAAGCCTCGGTGTGCACGGAATAGGCGGTTGCTGCGGAACTACCCCCGAATTTATCAAAAAGCTTTCCGACATAAAAAACAGCGCTGCTCCCCTGCCGATTACGAAAAAGAATTTTACCGTTGCTACATCATACGCAAAAAGCGTTTACTTCGGTGAAACTCCCGTCCTTATAGGTGAAAGAATCAATCCTACGGGAAAGCCTCGCTTTAAGCAGGCACTTAAAGAAAACAATATAGGATATATTCTTGACGAAGCAATCGGTCAGCGTGACAAAAACGTTCACATTCTCGACGTTAACGTCGGTCTGCCCGAAATCGACGAAACGAAAATGATGTGCGATGCCGTTCGTCAAATACAGGCAGTTATCGATTTGCCTCTTCAAATTGACACCTCGGATTTCGGTGCAATGGAAAAAGCGATGAGAATTTACAACGGCAAGCCGATGATTAACTCGGTCAACGGAAAAAAAGAAGTTATGGAAAAGGTTTTCCCGCTTGTGAAAAAATACGGCGGTGTGCTTGTGGGACTGACACTTGATGAAAACGGTATTCCCGAAAGTGCCGAAGACAGAGTAAGAATTGCAAAAAGAATTTATTCCGAAGCCCAAAAGCACGGCATTGACAGGAAAGATATCGTCATTGACCCTCTTGCATTGACAATATCCTCCGACAGAGATTCCGCAAAAGTTACTTTGGAAGCGGTAAAAAAAATCAAAAACGATTTCGGCGGAAATACGATTCTCGGCGTTTCCAACATCTCTTTCGGTTTGCCCTGCCGTGACAACATCAACTCCGCCTTTTTCACTCTTGCAATGCAGGCAGGATTGAGCAGTGCAATCATTAACCCCTATTCAGAAAAAATGCTTCAAAGCTATTACAGCTTTCTTGCACTTGCAAATTGTGAAAACGGATGCGAAAAATATATCGATTTCGCCGCAAATTCCACAGAGGACAAAAAGCAGTCACTCCAAGAAGTGCCGAGCCTTAAAGCCGCAATAGAAAAAGGTCTTGAAGAAAAAGCCGCAAGCCTTGCGGAAAGCTTGATAAAAGACAAAAAAGCTCTTGAAATAATAAACGAAGAAATTATTCCCGCACTTGACAAGGTCGGTGAAGGGTTTGAAAAGAAAACCGTATTTTTGCCGCAGCTTCTTATGAGCGCAAATGCCGCGAAAAGTGCTTTTGACGTCATAAAAAAATCAATGTCGGGCGAAAAGCAGGAATCAAAAGGAAAAATAATTCTTGCGACCGTCAAAGGTGACATACACGACATCGGCAAAAATATCGTAAAGGTTATTCTTGAAAATTACAGCTACGAGGTTCTCGATTTGGGCAAAGACGTTTCACCCGAAGATGTGGTTAAGGCAGCAAAAGAGGAAAACATACGTTTGGTGGGACTTAGTGCTTTGATGACAACAACCGTCCCTGCGATGAAAGAAACGATTGCACTTTTAAACAAAGAGCTTCCCTCCTGCAAAACCGTTGTGGGCGGTGCTGTTTTAACGGAAGAATACGCAAATATGATAGGTGCAGACAAATATGCAAAGGATGCTATGGAAACGGTAAGGTATGCCGAAAGTATTTTTAAATAAAATTCTGTATATTTAAAAGCGAAACGCCGACAAGACCAATTTGTCGGCGTTTCGCTTTTATGAAAAGGGAGATGGTAAATGCAAGTTCAGTTAGCAGCTGCTAACTACATTTATATAATACACTCAAATTCTGATTTTGTCAACAGTATTTTAAAAATTTTTTGAAATTTTATTTAACACCATTTCCTTGACTACCGCAGAAGCTATGTTATATAATATAAGAACAAAACAAACGGAGGTCAATTATGGATAAATTCGCAAGATTCAAATTTCAGCCCTGCATACCCTTGGGCGATGACGGAAGATGTGCAACCGCATCAAATAAGCACATCAATCTTTCAAGAAAAGCGGCAACCGAGGGAATGGTTCTTTTAAAGAATGAGTCAGACACGCTCCCCTTGAAAAAAGGCAGTAAAATTGCCCTTTTCGGCAAGGCAACAATAGAATACATAAAAGGCGGCGGCGGAAGCGGTGACGTAAACGCTCCTTATGTCCGCAACATTTTCGACGGCTTCAGCCAAAAAGATGTAGGTATTTTTATGCCCCTTGTAGATTTTTACAAGGAATATGTAAAAGAAGCCGAAAAAAGCATCCCCACAAGAAAAGAAATAGATGCAATTTGGGATGTTGTGAACGCTATGGAATTTTGTACCAAGCGTGACGATATGACATATGACACTTTCGCAAGGATGCACGTTCCCGAACCGTCCGTGCCGGATAAGCTTATTGAGGATGCTTCAAAATGGGCAGACACAGCCATTTTCACAATAAGCCGTTTTTCTGCCGAGGGTGTTGACCGCAGACCTCAGGGCGGCGACTACTACCTTTCCGATTTGGAAAAAGATTTGCTGAATAAAATCGGCAAGCTTTTCAAAAAGGTTGTAATCGTCATTAATTCCGGTGCAATTGTGGACTGCGAATTTTTCGCGAAAAACGAAAACATTCAGGCTGTCCTGTTCGGTTGGCAGGGAGGCTTGGAGGGTGGCAGTGCCATTGCCGACATCATTTGCGGTGACGTAAACCCCTCCGGCAAGCTTGTTGACACGATAGCGAAAAGCTATAATTTTTATCCCTGCAAGGATGATTTTTGGGAGTGTTTTGACCATCTCGATTACTCGGACGATATTTATGTCGGTTACAGATTTTTTGAAACCGTTCCCGGTGCAAAGGATTATGTACGCTATCCGTTCGGTTTCGGTCTTTCATACACAAGCTTTGAAATAACAGGAAAAGCCTGTCTTGAAAGCGAGGGAAAAATAGTTGCGGTTGCGGACGTTAAAAACACAGGCAATGTTTCGGGACGTGAAGTAATTCAGCTTTATTTCAGCGCACCGCAGGGAAAATTGGGTAAAGCGTCAAAGGTTTTGGCTGCGTTTAAAAAGACGAAGTTGTTACAGCCCGGTGAAACGGAAACCGTTGCTTTAAGCTTTGAAAAGAATGCTATGGCAAGCTTTGACGACCTCGGAAAAATTCAAAAATCCGCTTACGTTCTTGAAAAGGGAGATTATGAATTTTATCTCGGCACAGATGTTCGCAGCAACGAAAAACTCGCATTTGTTTACACCGTTGAAAACGATACCGTCACTCAACAGCTTAACGCTTGGTGCCGTCCGTTTAAGCTTGAAAAAAGAATGTTGGCAGACGGCAGCTTTGAAAAACTGCCGACAGGTGAAGGAAGCTATTTTTACGGCAAGGTAAAGGCTTCAAACGCAAAAGCTCCCGAAAAGGAAGTTATGTTCGACAAGGTGAACGAAGAAATTTCAATTGATGAATTCGTAGCACAGTTTACAGATGACGAGCTTATGAATTTTGTCGGCGGTCAGGCACCGACAGGTGTTGCGAACACAGGCTGCTTCGGCGGACTTGAAAGGCTCGGCGTTCCCGCCGTACCCACAGCGGACGGCCCTGCAGGACTTCGCCTTAACACCCAAACGGGTATTCCCACAACGGCTTGGCCGTGTGCGACATTGCTCGCCTGCTGCTGGGACCCCGAAATTGTGTTTGAAGTAGGTGCCGCAGGCGGCAGAGAGGTAAGAGAAAACAATCTCGGAATTTGGCTTACCCCCGCACTTAACATTCACAGAGATCCGCTTTGCGGAAGAAACTTTGAATACTATTCCGAAGACCCGCTGGTTGCCGGAAAGAACGCTTCCGCAATGATAAGAGGAATACAATCCGAAAAAGTTGCGGTTTCGATGAAGCACTTTGCCTGCAACAGCAAAGAGGCAAACAGATTTGCCTGCGATTCACGTCTTTCGGAAAGAGCGCTTCGTGAAATTTATCTTAAAGGCTTTGAAATTGCCGTTAAAGAGGGCGACCCGTGGACGGTTATGTCATCTTACAACCTTATCAACGGTCAGCACACCTCTGAAAGCTACGAGCTTTTGACCGAAATTCTCAGAAACGAATGGGGCTTCAAGGGAATGGTGACGACAGACTGGGGTGTTAAAAACAATCCCGTAGATGAAGTGCGTGCCGGAAACGATATGAAAATGCACTGCGGTTATCCCGAAGATTTGAAGCGTGCATATGACAACGGCGAGCTTACCCGTGCCGAGCTTGAGCTTTGCGTAAAACGTATACTTGAAATGTTCATAAAGCTTATTTGACAAATTTTTTTTGATTTTCCCGTATGACTTTTTTTGGATTTTGTGATATAATTTATGCAAGGTAGCAGTTGCCGAAATTTTCAGAAACGGAGAAAGTCACAATGGATTCCTTAGACTCAATTAAAAGGAAAATCAGTTATTTGTACAAAAACCACCCCGAAATCCACGTTAACATTTCGCTCGGCAGACCAAAAATAAGTCTGCAAAACGATCCCGCAAAAATAGTCGGAATATACCCGAATGTATTTATTATCGAGGAATCGTCAAGCGGTTCTGTCAAAAGCCATACACTACAGTATATTGACGTTCTTACAAAGCAGATTGAAATTGTGGAATTAAACGGTTAAACCTAAAAGGAGCTGTAAAAACTTGCGTTTTTACAGCTCCCCTTTTTTAATTAATTTTCTTTTTTTATTTCAAGCTGATAGTGTAAGAAGAATTTGTGTACCACTTGTTTGTGATGAAGTTGCGAGGTCTTATAATCACCTCGTTTTCGTAAACCTCAAGCTGTATACCCGTTCCCGAAATCGGCAAACCGAAAGAGTTGATAATTCCGTAGCAGGGAATACTTATGTAAGTTACGCCGTTTACCTGCTCAACGTTTGACAAGCCGTAAAGCTCATCAACCTTTGTGCATTTAATACCGCCGTGTATATGTCCGCTGATGTAAAAAACATTATCATATTTTTCCATAACGGATTTTATATCGTTTCTTCCCAGCTCTATTCCGCTGTCGGGGAAAATAATTTCCTGACCGTTAATTCCGTCAACGGGCCAATGACAGCACACGAAAACGGGTTGTCCGTCTTTTGCGGAAGCGGCAAGTTCGCTGTCAAGGAAAGCCATCTGCTCATCGGAAATGTCCATTCCGTCCCAGTGGCCGCCATCAATTACCTCGTCACCGAGCATAATAAATTTGTAGCCGTTAATTTCCCTGCTGTAATAATTATGCTCATTTTCCGTGCCGAAATAATCGTTTACATACTTAATGATGTTTGCCATAGCTTCTTCACGGGTTATATCTGTCCTGTCGCCGTCACCGACGTGACCGATATCGTGGTTGCCGGCAATTGTCAGCGTTGTTGCGGGACTGTATTGCTTGATGATGTCAAAATACTGTGCAAGCGATTCTTCGTCCGCATAGTTTGTAAGGTCGCCTGCAACAATCAAGGCGTCAATGTCGATATCCGCATTTGAAAGATTTTTCAAACCTTTTTTCAGCAATGCGGGACGTATGTATTCGCCTTGTTCAATGTGTACGTCCGAAATCATATCGACAGTAAGCAGGCAGTCATCTTTTTTGTTGTTGACTACCGGAAGTTCGATGCCGGCATACGGAATCAATGTAAGAACGATTGCCATAATAAACGCACCGAAGTTGGAAAAAATTGACTTTACTATACTCATTTCAGAGCATCCCCTTTCTTTGTAAATATGCCGATTGACGATATTTTTATCAAACAGCATATCTTAATGGAATTTTATCACAGAATATATCGCTCTTCAAGTAGTTTTGGAAAAAAATGTAACCTTACTTTTACTGATATCCTTGAGCGAAGAAAAACAGACGTACAAAATCAAAACATATTGTCCCTGCCGTGTTATCCGTTTTGAATAACACGGCAGGGACTTAAATAAAATCTCTTTTCTTAAAAATCAATTAAATCAAAAGGTAAAAATCGATTTAATGAATGTAACAATTGCTCTTAAAACGTCAACGATAAAGCCGTAAGCGGAACGCAGAAGTCTTATAAAGTAGCACTCATCCGTATTTTCTTCGCCGCATACAGTACAAGCACCGTCTTCATAAGTATGCCCGTCATTGACTTTAACCGTTATTTCGGTTGCGTTGCCCGATTTATCGGTAGCTTTGATAACCAAAGCATCTTCGGAGGGTTCAATTACAAACTGTCCGTTTTCGTCAAGGTCGATTTTGTCTCCGTTAACCGTTACAAAATCGATATCTTCGTCCGTTACGGTTACGGTTTGAGATGAGCAATAAGTTTTGCCGTCCTCGACACCCGAAATTACAGGGGCATTTTTATCTTGCCACTGTGCATAAAGCGTTACTGTTTCGTTGTTGAGTGATGTAAGGTTTATAACATCCTCTTTGTCAGTAAAGCTTTTGCCTGTGCCGTCAGCCTGCGTGTTCCAGCCGACAAACTTACATCCCTCTTTGGAGAAGCTGTTTTCCGTAAGAGAAAATCCGCTGTCATATCTTGCAGATATATCCTGCATTGCTCCCTCGCCGCCGTTGGCATTGAAAGAAACAGTATAATAATTTGCCGTCCAAATTGCGTAAAGGTTAAATATTTCCGCATTGTGTTCGGCACCGAAATTCACGGTTTCACCCTTGCGGTACCAATCGCCGCTTGCATCCGCTTCGGTATTCCAAGCGTTGAAATAATATCCCGTTTTTTCAAACGAATTGGCTTTCACCGAAATGCTTGCGGCGTTTGTGTAATTATCGCTGACCGTATATCCGTTTGCTGTCTTGCCGCCGTTTCCGTTATGACGGAGTGTGTTTGCACCCTTACTGCTCCACTTTGCGGTGTATGTTACATTACCCGTAACGGTTTTGGAAACAGTCTTATCCCAACCGTTCAGTTTCCATCCTTTAATTCCCGAAACATCGGCTTTCAAAGAAGGCATTTTGTCGCCGTATTTTGCGGTGTAGCTTTCTTCTTCAAAGAACTCTCCGTTTTTGCCGTCGGTGTATGTAACCGTGTATACTTCCTCGTAAGTGCAGGTTTCGCATTTGCCCTTAACGATTTTGTGAGCTTCTTCATTAACCTTTATGTCTGCACAGCAGGAATAAATTTTCCAGTGCTTTGACTTTGTGTGTTCATATTCAAAAGGAGCTTCTTTCAAAGAACCGTTTTCAAAAATGTAATGTACTGTGTTTTTGCCCGACTTTACAATATGATGTTCACCTGTGAGATAAACATACAAGTTCTCATCAGTTTCCACGGCAGATAATGATTCATCAAGCGTTTTATGTGTATTCGGCTTGTAAGCTTTGCCGTCAATAACAAGTTCCTTGCCCTCTGCGTTTGCCAATGTTAAAAGATAAACATTTTTGCCGTTTGCATCGGTGGGAACAACCGCCGCCTTATTCAAGCCTCCGCCGATTTCGTTCGGAGCATTCTCGCCCTTAACTGCCTTTACGGAGCCGCCCGAAATCACGATGTTTTCGGCACTTGAATTGTTTCCGCCGCCGATTGCCGCCGCATTAGTGCCGCCTTTGGCTGTTACTGTTGCACCGCAAATTGTAATGTTTTTGCAGTATGAATTTTCACCGCAACCGATAGCTGCCGCATTGCTGCCGCCGATTGCTTTTAAATTACCCTCGCCTTTAATTGTAAGCGTACCGTTCTTTCCGTTTTTCTGGACGGCTGCATAACCGTCCGCACTTTTGAGGAAATTGTAATTTTCAAGAATAACGGTCACATCGCCTGTGCTGTCATCGGCAATTTTGAATGCAGACGAGCCGTTAACTTTTGCAGTATCAATCCTAACACCGGAAAGAGTAATGTTTGCCGAAACATCCTTTGCGACAAAAATAGTGTCACTTGTTCTTATGACATCCCCGCTGTTTTTAATCGTTATTCCTTTTTCGGAAAGAACAGTTAAAACACGGTTTTCGCATATATAATCTTCGCCGTAAATCAATTCTTCCGTTGAATCCGTTGCCGAAACCTTCAAATAACGAACACCCGCTGTTATTGTTTGGACATCATCCGATTCCTCAAAAGTTTCGTTTTCACTGTCAAAGGTGTAGGTGTATTCTTCAAAGCCTACTCTGACCGTATGGTCTTCGCCCGTCACATAGGCATAAAGGTTTGTATTGTCTTCTTCATCTATCGCTTTGTGATTGCGTGGCTTATACGTTTTGCCGTCAATTATAATAAATTTACT
>CAYYRN010000015.1:12092-13899 GCA_964474295.1 uncultured Eubacteriales bacterium | reverse complement strand
GCAATAAGCTGTCCGTTACCGTTAATTGTAAGTTCACCAAGAACTCCGTTCTTTTCAAGACCTGCACAATAGTAACCGCTGACAAGAGTATTTACGCTTCCTTCAGCGAGTGTAACAGTAACTTTGCCATTGCTTGAATCGGCAATTTTGAAAGCAGCGGTATTGCTGTCGCCGGAAGTATTAATGTTAACCCCCGCAAGAGTAATGTTTGCGGAAACATCTTTCTTAACAAAAATTCTGTCTGTTGTTGCCGTGCCGAAATTTTTGTTTGAAATGATGAGTGCCGTATCGGTAAGCACGGTCAGCTCACCGTCTTCGTAGCTGTAATCGGAGCCGTCAGCACTTCCGCTTACAATGAAGTCACCGACCTCCTGCGGATTTTTCGCACCGCATTTTGTACAGTTACCGTCTTCGCCTGTAACGTGAGCGAGAGGAGTACTGCCTTGGACAGCAGTTTTTAAGGTTTTTCCGCAAGTGCCTTTGCATACTTTTATTTCATATGCAGGGTTGTAACAGTCGGCGGAAGTCGTTGTTACTTCAAAATCATGCTCACATTTTTCGTATTGAAGCGAAATTCCGCCGAGCTGCATCTCATAACCCGAACATATCCCCGTGATTTTGAGCATATAATATTGGCAATACTTTTCGTTTGAGTCAACCTCGTAATTTACGGAAGCACAGTTTTCTTTCGGAAGCTTAGTATCGCCGTTTACAGAATCTATAAGCTTCCAAGAAGAATCCCATCTGCCTAAATTGAGACTCTCATCAAATTCTTCCGAACAGTAAAGCTCCCATCTGCTCGGATTTCTGCCGCCGAATGATGCGGTATCGTTAGCGGTAGTTAAGGTGTATCCCGTGGCCTTAACAAAATCCGACACCTTGAAAATGACATAAGTTTCGTCACTGTCAAACCAGGAAATGCACCATTTTGTGGCACTTTCACCCGATATTTTGCCGTCAAAAAGCTTATCATAGCTTTCACCGTCATTTCCGCTTTCGCCGTCAATTGCCGTATACACAAGCTCTTCTGCCGGCGTACCTGTGGCAAAAACCGCTGTCGGCACAATGCTTGCCACCAGCAAAAGCGTAAGTAAAACACTTAAAATTCTTTTTTTCATTTGGTATACCTCCCAAATATTAAATCTTTGAATTATAATACGCTGTGAACAATTTTATGCTTTCGCTTAGAAGCCGCAATTGTTCTTTCAGGTAAAATTCATCCTCATACAGTGCATAATGCACGCAGGCTCTTACAAACGTAAAAATCATCGGACGCACGATATCGTGCGGCAAACCGATTTTTTCGGAAACCTGCTTTGCGTACTCGGAGTATCTTAGGTTAACTCCTTCAAAGAAACGCTTGCCGTATTCACGGTATTTCGGATGCGTGTAAACCTGATACATCAAGCGGTATTTTTTGCCGTGAGTTTCGGCAGTCCAATAAGGTATTTCACCGATGAACCTTTCCAAATCTTCCGCACTTGTCGGTGATTTTTCCATAAAGTCATCCTCGACCTTGCTCATACAATGCTCGGTTGACTGAATTATCAAGTCATCCAAATCATCAAAATAAGTGTAAAGCATTGCGGAATTGCATCCGCAATATTCACCCAAGGCACGGATGCCGACCCCATGCAGTCCGTTTTCGGCAAAACATTCAAAGCATTTTTCCATAAGCTCTGTCTTTTTGCTTAAAAACCGTTCCTCGTTTCTAACCCTCATTTCATTCCCCCTAACATAGTTTTTTGATTTTAAATCAATCATTTGATTACATTATATTATATTTTTATACGGATTTCAATATTTT
>CAYYRN010000015.1:3914-11992 GCA_964474295.1 uncultured Eubacteriales bacterium | reverse complement strand
CAAAAAGCGGCGACAGAAGAATTAACTCCCCTGCCGCCGTTTGCGAAATTTATATTTTGTTTTCAGCCTTTAAAATAATATCGATTTTTTCAACACATTCTTCAGGTGAAAGCGATGTACATTCAAGCGTAACATCAGCATACTTTTCATAAAGCTCCGCACGAAGCGAATACAACTGCGATACTGTTGTTCCCTCTTTCATTGCGATTCCCCGTGTGCGAATGTTGTTTATTCTTTTTTCAAGCTCACGGCAATCGACTTTCAAGTACACTACAACAGCGTTACTTTTGAGCTTTTCCATTGCTTCTTTTCCGTAAACGGCACTGCCGCCCGTAGCTATTACGGAATTTTCAAATTCCGTTTCGGCTATGACGTCATTTTCTTTTTGAATAAACGCATCAACGCCGTCAGCGTTAATTATATCGCAAAGACTTTTTGAAAACTTGTGCTGAATAAGCAAATCCGTATCGACAAAAGACATAACAAGCGACTTTGCAAGCAACACACCCACCGTGCTTTTGCCCGAACCCGGCATACCGATAAGTACAATGTTTTTCATATCAAATCAATCAAGATTATCGATTCCGGCAGCTTTTCTTATCTGTTGAGCTTTATCCGTTTTCTCCCACGGCACATCAATATCTTCTCTGCCGACGTGACCGTATGCCGAGAGCTGACTGTAAATGGGTCTTCTGAGGTCAAGCTTATCTATTATGGCAGAGGGACGCAAATCGAAAAGCTCCGACACAATTGAGCTAATTGTGCTGTCGTCTATTTTGCCCGTGCCGAAAGTATCAACCATAACGGAAACGGGTTTTGCCACGCCGATTGCATAAGCCAACTGAACCTCGCACTTTTTCGCAACACCCGAAGCGACAATATTTTTCGCAATATATCTCGCTGCGTAAGCGGCACTTCTGTCAACCTTTGTCGGGTCTTTGCCGCTGAAAGCTCCGCCGCCGTGACGTGAATATCCGCCGTAGGTGTCAACTATAATTTTTCTTCCCGTCAAGCCGCTGTCACCGTGAGGGCCGCCCGTTACGAATCTGCCCGTGGGATTTACATAAATTATTGTATCGTCATCCATAAGTTCTTCGGGGATTACGGGATTTATTACATTCATAACAATGTCTTTTCTTATTTGTTCAAGCGACACATCGGCACTGTGCTGTGATGAAATAACAACAGTTTCCACTCTGACGGGTTTGTCGCCGTCGTACTCTACCGTAACCTGTGTTTTGCCGTCAGGTCTGAGATACGCAAGCGTTCCGTCCTTTCTTACCTTGGTAAGCTGCATTGCAAGCTTATGTGCCAAAGAAATCGGCATAGGCATAAGCTCCTTTGTCTCATCACAGGCATAACCGAACATCATACCCTGATCTCCTGCACCGTTAAGATTATACTTATCATCATTACCGCTTTTAATTTCCGCAGAATTATCAACACCCAAAGCTATATCGGGCGACTGCTCATGAATTGCGAGCAAAACGGCACAGGTGTTGCCGTCAAAGCCCTTTTCGGCATTGTCATAACCGATATCGCAAACCGCCTGTCTTGCGATTTTTGCGATTTCCACGTCAGCCGTGGTGGTTATTTCACCCATTATAAGAATTTGTCCCGTTGTGCAGGTTGTTTCGCACGCAACACGTCCGTTGGGGTCTTGTGCGAGAATTGCATCGAGAACCGAATCGGAAATTCTGTCGCATATTTTATCGGGATGTCCTTCCGTTACCGACTCCGAAGTAAAAAGATGTTTTGCCATAAATCAATACCTCACTTTTGTTTAATATATAAATATAAATGAAAAATCCGCAGGAAAACCTGCGGATATGCTTGACTTATCTTTCGGTCAAATACCGCAGGATTTAGCACCTTGCAAAATGCAGGTTGCCGAGCTTCTCAGGGCCTGTTCCCTCCGCTACTCTTAATAAGAATTTATTCACTTGTTGTCTATATTTTACGCTATGTGTTCCTTTTTGTCAAGTATTTGTCAAAGGAATTTACATTTTATAAACACAAATTTAATCGTCACATCTTTCGGGGCAGTATTCGCTTCGGTTATTCTCTGATTCTTGAGACCTTTTTCAATTTATCCAAAAGAACAAGTATAACCGGATAAGCGACCGCACTGAGAATTGCACCCTTGACTATGTTGAGGAGCGTTGCGCTGACAAGGTAAGTCATCAAAAATTCACGGGAGATTTCCTGCCCCACAAAATATCTGAAATAAAGCGGTGCGATAAAATAGTTTGCAAATGCGCCGATACCGACGAGTGCCACACAGCCGATTAGGGCAGAAACCAAAATTGCGGCGGGTTTTTTGATTTTTTTTGAAAAAGCTCTGTAACAAAGAACAAACGGTACTATGTAAGCACTTCCCACAACAAAGTTCATCAAATCACCGAATCCCATTGTAGAGCCTAAGCCTTTGACAAAAACGTGGATTAAATTTTTCAAAAATTCAATAAGAACCCCTGCCGCAGGCCCCAGATATATTCCTCCGATGAGGGCAGCGATATCGCTCGCATCATACTTCAAAAAGCCGAATGATATAAGCGGAATTTCAAACATATAAAGTGCAAATGCTATGGCAGTGAGCATCGCCGCCGTGACAAGCTTTAGAACATTATTCTTTTTCATACTTAAAAGCCTCCGATAATAATAATTTAATTATCAGGCTTTCGGGGAAAATAAGAAACGCCCTGCGAAAATTCACAGGGCAAAAGTCTTCACTGAAAAACCTTTCTCTCATCCGGACTGTACCGTCGGCTTCGGAATCGCACCGAAATCAACCTGATAGGCTCGCGGGCTAACGTTAAAGCATTACCGCCGGTGGGGAATTTCGCCCCGCCCTGAAAGTCTGTTTTGTTTTTGATTATAATTCTTCAATATATTTTACTATGTCGCCTACCGTTTTGAACTTTTCAAGCTCCTCATCGGGAACTTCGACTTCAAACGAATCCTCCAACGACATTGCAAGGTCGATTAAATCAAGACTGTCAGCATCAAGGTCTTCAAGCAAAACAGTTTCCGCCGAAATATCATTTTCGGGTATTCCGAACTGTTCACTTATTATTTTTTTGATTTTTTCCAATGCCATACAAATTCTTCCTTTCGTGTGTTCTGCTTTGTATTTGATGTACTATTCTTAATATAATAACATTGACTGAATTTGTCAAGTTTTTTTCCGAAAGTTTAAACACTAAAATTTTCGTGTTTTCAAAAATTTGTTAAATTCTACAAAAAATTTAATTTTTAAAAAAAGCCTTGACAAATTTTTGTTACACTTTTGTAACTTATCGTTTTGCAAGTTCAAAAAATTTATCCGTCATTTTGATTTTTTCCAAAGCGACTGACTGCGACACATTATTTTTCTTGAAATGAAATTTATTTTCATTTTTCAAGAAAATTTCGTATTTTTTAAGATTGTGGAAAACTGTGTGGAAAATGTGGAAAAAGCCTATAAAATAAGGGGTTTTTAGATGTTTAAACAAAGTTTTCAACATTTTTAATGCTATTTTGGAATAATAAAACGTAATTTTATTCTTTTTTGTTTTTGCAAGAGTAAATTTTTTTCTACGATTTATTACAATTTTAAGCTCATTTTTTCTGTAAAAAAAGGAAATTAAAATTGAAGTCAAGGAACAATTCGGTAACATTTTTAAGCCGTTTTTTTGATTGTTATTTTTTTGTCATTGTCTTTTTTAATAATTTTTATTAAATTTGCACAAAAAATTAAATTTGATTGACGCATCGAAAACTTGACAAAATTAAAGCCTATATGCAAAAAGGATTCCTTTGGTTTTTTATGATTCGCTAACCAAAAGAATCCTTCGTTTTAAATTATCTTTTTATGCAATATGCACCTTTTGACAGTCCTAAATTAATAGGCTTTACCCCAATAGAGCATATGCTTGGCTTTTTTTCCGCAGCATACGCAGGTATCGGAAATTTCTTCCTGAACAAACGGGATACATCTTGAGGTAACGCCTGCAACCTCTTTGAGTTTTTCCTCACATTCAAGGTCTCCGCACCACATAGCCTTAATAAATCCGGGACGTTCCTCTGCGTTTTTAATCATATCATCAAGGTTGTCAACGCTGTATGTCATTTCTTCACGGCGTTTAAGAGCCTTTTCATACAAGCCGTCGTGAACAGACTGAAGAATTTCGGGAATTTTCGTTTCCAATTCATCAAGAGATACAAAGATTTTTTCTCTGTTATCACGGCGAACAAGAACGCACTGATTGTTTTCGATATCTTTCGGGCCTATTTCAAGACGAAGCGGAACACCCTTCATCTCATATTCGGCAAACTTCCAGCCTGCGGAATTGTCACTGTCATCGATTTTTGCACGGCAGAATTTTGAAATACGTTCCGTAAGCTCCCTTGCCTTATCGAGAACACCTTCCTTATGCTGCGCAATAGGAAGAACCACAACCTGAACGGGTGCAACGAAAGGAGGAAGAACAAGTCCGTTATCATCACCGTGCGTCATAATTATTGCACCTATTATACGGCTTGACATACCCCAAGATGTTTCGTGGGGGAACTGCTGTGAGTTATCCCTGCCAGTAAACGAAACATTGAAAGCTTTTGAAAAATCGTTTCCGAAATAATGGCTTGTACCGCTTTGAAGAGCTTTACCGTCGTGCATAAGAGCCTCAATTGTGTACGTTGACTCCGCACCTGCAAACTTTTCTTTATCTGTCTTTTTGCCCTTAACAACGGGAATTGCAAGACATTTTTCGCAAAAATCGGCATAGACGTTAAGCATCTTTTCCGTTTCGGCAATTGCTTCCTCTGCTGTTTCGTGCATTGTATGACCTTCCTGCCAAAAGAACTCCATTGTTCTGAGGAAAGGTCTTGTTGTCTTTTCCCAACGCACAACGGAACACCACTGGTTATAAAGCTTCGGCAAATCCCTGTACGAATGGATTATTTCCGAATAATGGTCGCAAAAAAGAGTTTCGGATGTCGGTCTGACGCACAAACGCTCCGTAAGTTTTTCCTCGCCGCCGTGCGTAACCCAAGCAACCTCAGGTGCAAAACCCGCAACGTGGTCTTTTTCTTTTTGAAGAAGACTTTCGGGTATGAACATGGGCATCATCACGTTTTCGTGACCCGTTTCTTTAAATCTTCTGTCAAGCTCGTTGCGAATGTTTTCCCACAATGCGGTACCGTAAGGACGAACAACCATACATCCTCTTACGCTTGAATAGGAAGCAAGCTCCGCTTTTTTCACAACATCCGTATACCATTTTGCAAAGTCGGTATCCATAGAAGTGATTTCTTCTACCATCTTTTTCTGGTTAGCCACTTATAAAACCTCTCTTTATGTTAATAGTAAATTTTTCTTTGAATTTATATTATACACTATTAAGCCAAGGTTTTCAACAATTATTTTCTTTTTCTTATAAGGTTCGGACGGGAAAAATCAAGAACCGCACAAAGAAGCACAACACCGAGAACGGTAATTAACGCTTCAACACCCATATATGAGCCGTTGTAGACAAAAGAATAAATCCAAACGTTTTTCCAACCGCCGGCATAATCAGCCCAAACCGTAACGCCCGAAAGGAAATGACATACAAACCTTGCCGCCGACACTATGCCCGCACCCAAAGCGATTCCGAGTGCTTGATTTTTTATTTTGTTTCTAAACATACCGCCGAGTCCCAAAACGGTAAAAGCCAAAAGATAATCAAGCATTGCCACAGCAATGTAAGCACCTACGGTTTTAACGTAGCTGAAATTCGACAACCCCGAAAGGAGCTGAAAAACAGAAAGCACAAAGCCCGAAAAGCTGCCCCACTTTAAGCCGTGACGGTAAGAAATGATTATGATAGGCACTTGGCTGAAAGCTGTTATTGAGCCGCCCTGCGGCAAAGTGTAGACAGTAACTACGCTAAGCACACACGAAAGAGCAATCATAATTGCACATTCGGTTAGAATTTGGGTACGTTTTAAACTGTTTGACATAAAAAAACACCTCACAAAAAAATAATCCGTTCGAGAAAACCCGAACGGATAAAATACAAAATGAACTAAGATCCCTACACTGGCATTATCCAACAGGTTAATAAGGGTCAAAGGCAAAATAGCCTTAATCTCAGCCGAATTTCATCAGCACCCCTTTTAGCACGCTGCCGAAAATATACACGGCAGTCACTTAATATTCACTTTACTTCGCAATTATAAAACATTTAATTATGTTTGTCAACACTTTTAAATTTATTTTTTACAAAAATTAGAGGAATCACAACCAGCACCGCAACAATTGCCGACACAAGGAAAATTTCAGGTACGGGGACATTTACTATCTCACCGTAATCGTTTTGATATGTCGCACCCATATGCGCTGCGGCAAACCTTTCTATCGTCCACGTTCCGAGCGTGGGGCCGATAATCATTGGAATCAGTACGACAAAAATCATTCTGACGCCCTGAAACAAGCCGGCTTTGTTTTCGGGAGTAAAATCACGAACGGTAGAATTAAGCACAATACCGATGAGGGTTGAGCCGAGAAGTGTTACAATTACCGCACCGAGGAACAAAGCGATATTTCTGTCCGCAAAATATGCAATCAAAAGTCCGAGCGTAAAAGCTCCGACGGCGATAAAAGCAAATTTCGATTTGCCGTATTTGTCAACAGCTTTTCCGAGGAAAATAATGCCGGTTATAAAAACAACAACGCCGACAGCCGCAACAATCAAGACGGGAGTTGTAAGAAGCCCTCCGAGGTTGTTAAAATCGATTTTAAGATAATGCTGGATGTAAATAAAAATATACGGCATAAAAATCTGACCTGCAATAGAATAGATACAGATTGCGCATAAAGTTATGTACAGAGTTTTGTTTTCCTTTATAACGGAAGGTCTGAAGCCGTAAATAATATCGCTGAAATAATTTGTGTTTTTCTTTTCGATGCTTTTTGCGTCTTTCAGTGAAAAAAGTCCTATAATGCCGCAGAACACAACAAGCACTCCGAGGAAAATAAAGCAAGACGAATAGCCGAGTGCCGAAACGCCGGCACCAAAACCAACAGTTACAATAGCGGTTGCGAAAATCGGCAGAAGCGACAAAACGCTTTCCGCAACGCCTCTGTTGCCGACTGTGGTAACATCGGTTATCCAAGCGTTAAAAGCCGCATCGTTACTTGTCGAACCCATAAAGGTCATTACGCAATCCATAATAATTACGATGGAAACAGTGGCAGCAAGAACCTTGCTTTTTTCGGAAATGTTAAAAACCGTCGCCACGTTTTCCCGTGAAATGAAAGCAAACACCAAAACGGTTATTCCCCACAGTATGTACCCCACGGAAATAAAAGCTTTTCGTTTGCCGAGCTTATCGCTCAGCGTTCCCATAAAAAACGTCGTTACAACAGCCGTTGCGGCACTAAGGGCAACCATAGCTGAAATGTGGCTTGTGTTTCCGCCGATGTAGTTAAACAGAAACGTGTTAAAATAAACGTTTTCAACAGCCCACGCAACTTGTCCCATAAAGCCGAAAAGAAGCAGATTAAACCAAATTCGTTTTGACAATTTGTTCTCCATAAAAACCCTCCGTCATTCTTTTAATAAGAAATCGGCAAGACGTGCCGACGATTTCCCGTCGAAATAATCAAAATTAAATTCTCGGAATTTTTTATTTTTTTCCGCATCAAAATCGTTTTTCTTTAAAGCTTCTATAAGCTCATCAAAGGTTTTAACAACTTTTCCGGGAACATAAGACTCGTACTCAAAATACAAATCTCTGTCATTTTTATATTTTTCCAAATCGTAAGCGAAAAAGAGCATCGGCTTTGCAAGCATTGAAAACTCCATACAAATCGAGGAATAGTCGGTTATAAGTACATCACATTCTCGGATAAGCTCGTTTACATCATCATAATCGGTCGCATTGTAAACACCTTTTTCGGGTACGGATGTGTGTATTTGAGGATGAAGTCTTATAACAAGAGAATAATCTTCACCCAATTCTCTGTTAAACCTTTCAACATCGAAGTTTTCGAGAATCTGCTTATCCGCCGCCCTGTCATCTCTGAAAGTCGGAGCGTAAAGCACGGTCTTTTT
>CAYYRN010000015.1:0-3814 GCA_964474295.1 uncultured Eubacteriales bacterium | reverse complement strand
TTTCGTGAAAAATTGAGCTTTGCCAAAGGCATAAAAGTATCGTTTAAAAAAACGAACTTTGCCGTTGCCAAATAATAAGCTTTAACGGTAAAAAACTTTATCGCACCCGATTTGCTGTCCAACTCCCTGCTGCTTATCTCATTAAAAACAAAATCTCCTCTTTGGGCAAATTCCTGTCTTACATACATTAAGCTATCTTTAAAATTTGCATTATGAGGAGATAAAAGAACCACTCTGTTTTTCTTAACAGGGAAAATTCTGAACAGGTGAAAGAAAACCGAATAAAGAAAATAAAACAAACCCTTCATCTTCAAATCACCCTTACATATTTTATTTTTTTCCGCCCTTGACAAGCTCATCATACTTGTCGCAGACTTCGTCCGCTTCGCCCGAAGCTATCACCTTGCCGTGGTCGAGAATTATTGCTTTGTTGCAAAGTCTTCTTACCTGTGCTGTATTATGTGAAACAAAAAGCACGGTAACGCCTTTATCGAACATCGACTTTACCTTTTTTTCGCTCTTGGCTCTGAACTTGGCATCACCAACCGACAACACTTCATCAAGTATAAGCACCTCAGGTTCAACCGCAGTTGCGATTGCAAAGCCGAGCCTTGCCCTCATTCCCGAAGAATAGTTTTTCACGGGAACATCGATAAAATCTTTAAGCTCCGAAAAAGCAACAATTTCATCATACCGTTCTTCGATGTATTTTCTCGAATAACCCATTGTTGCACCGTAGAGAAAGATGTTTTCCTTGCCCGAATAGTTGGAGTCAAACCCCGCACCGAGTTCAAGCAGAGGTGCAATTACACCCTCAACTTCAACAGAGCCTTCTGTCGGCTTCAAAACACCTGCAATTGTTTTAAGCAGTGTGCTTTTTCCCGCACCGTTAAAACCGAGGATTCCGAGCCTTTCGCCTTTTTCGATTTCAAAGCTTACATCTTTAAGCGCCCAAAACTCCGTAAACCTCAGCCTGCGTGTAATGAGCTTAATAAAGTATTCCTTAACATTATCGACCTTTTCTCTGTTAAGGTTAAACATAATACTTACATTATCAACTTTCACAGCCGGTTTTCCCATATTTTTACCTCTTTTCAAAGACGATACAATCAGATGTGAAGAATAAATTTATCCTGCTTTTTGTTGAACAACACAACACCTATAACAACCGTAAGTACGCTGAAACCGAGTGCATACCAAAAATGATGCCAATTGAACATCCGACCGTAAAGCACGCAGGAACGGAACATTGATATTATGGAATAAAGAGGATTAGCCAAAATTCCCATCTGGACATATTTGTTCATATCCATTTTGTCTATGACGTAAACAATAGGTGTTGCATAAAAAAGCAACATACAAAAAACATCGTAAATATATTCGACATCCTTAAAGAATACCGCTGCCGTTGCAAGAATAAGTCCCACACCTATGCAAAGAATAAACAATATAACAACAGGAACAAACGCAAGCAGTGCATAAGGCGTTACAGGCACAGGCTTATCCGTGAAGCTGTAAGCGAAGATGAATATTACCAGCACAATAAGAGAAATCAAAAAGGTTATGAATGACGAAAGAACATTTCCCAGCGGATACATATACTTCGGAACATAAACCTTTTTTATAACACCGGCGCTCAATCTTACGGAGCGCATAGCTCTTTTTGTTGCCTGATTGAAAAAATCGTAAAGAAGTCTGCCGCAAAGAAGGTAAATAACGTAATTTACAACGCCGTCCGAGCTTTTGCCGAAAAAGTTTCCGAACACAAGCGCCAGCACAACCGTTGTAAGAAGCGGCTGCAAAAGAGTCCAAAATATGCCCAAAACGGAATCACGGTATTGTACTTTAATATTTCTTCTTACAATTTCGCTCAAAAAATATCTGTATCTTACAAAATCCGAGAGGAATTTTGAGTTTTTTACGATTTTTGAATTTTCAAACTTTTCTCGCATAACATTCACCGCCCCTTTGCCGCACTTCGGCTATACATTACTTAAACATCCATTTTAAATAAAATTTGAACATAGACTTGATTTGAATAATTTTCAGTTTGAAATTTTTCTTACTGTCTCTGCCCCAAACGTGATAAATTGCCGCTTCGGGGTAATACAAAACCTTTGAAATTTTGTTAACCTCGCAGGCAAGGTCAAAATCTTCAAAATACATAAAATAACGTTCGTCAAAACCGCCGATTTTTTTGAACAAATCGGTTCTGATAAACATAAAGCATCCCGTTGCGACTTCAACTTGATACTCGCTGTCGGGGTCTTTGTCAAGCATAGCATACTCCGAAAGAAGTTTTGACGGCTCATCGCCTTTTCTCATACGGCTCGCAATAAGATATTTTAATTTAGGCATCCTTTTTCCGAGTATTTGAGGTCTTCCGTCGGGAAAATAAATTTTCGGAGAAAGCATACCTGCCGTGTCATCGCCGTCAAGCTTATCCGCCATAATCTTTAAAACATCACTGTCAATTACAATATCCGGATTGATTATGGCATGGTATTTTGAATTAAGTCTTCCCAAAACCTCATTGTGCCCCGAACCGAAGCCTTTGTTGGTTCCCGGTTCGATAAGCTCCACCGAAGGATAATTTTCCCTTATAAATTCGGGAGTTCCGTCGGTTGAAAGGTTATCGACAACATAAAGCTTAAAATCAACGCCTTTTGTATGTTCAAAAATAGAATCAAGAGTGTTTTTAATGCTGCCCATATTATTGTGGGTAACAATACACCCCGATACCGTGTAGTTTTCCATTTTGCACCTCAATTAGATGATTTGCAGAGCCTTTTCTTTACTTCGCACGCAATCGAAATTCTCCACACAATTTTTTGTTTGAGTGTTGTTTTGCCACCCGACACATTCGCTCCGTGACGTCTGTACAAAATCAGAGGTTTTTCAACAAGGCATACCTCACCCGTTTTTTCGGCAATTAAGCCTATCCATTGGTCATGCATCGGCAAATTTTCGGGAAACGGCAATATTTTTTCGCAAAGCTCTTTTTTGAATGCCATACAGCACCCCATATAAGAATTTTTGAGCAAATTATTGAAATAACCCGTTTTTGTTCCGTGAGATTTGAAAAAAGATGTGTCACAAACAGTCAGATTTTTGTCTGTTACCATAGCATTGTGAAGCACCAAATCCGCACCTGCTTCCAGCTTGTCCGACACGGTTTTGACCTTGTCGGGCAGCCACACATCATCCTGGTCGGCAAGAAAAATAAAATCCCCCGAACAATGCTTTATTGAATTTTCAAAGTTCTTTATAAGTCCCTTTCCGGGACCTTCTATATACTTAATGCGGCTATCTTTTTCAGCCTTTTCTCTTACAATTTTTTCCGTTTCGCCACCGGGTAAATCATCGGAAACGATAACTTCATCGGACGAGCCGAGCTGTGACAACACCGAATCCAACTGTTCTTCTATATAGCTTTCGCCCTTATAAGCGGCAACAGCAACGGAAATTTTCCTTTTTTCGCACATCTTAAAGCGACTTCATGGTGGGGAACAACAAAACGTCTCTTATTGCCTGCGAATCGGTAAGGAGCATACACATTCTGTCGATACCGAAGCCGATACCGCCCGTGGGAGGCATACCGATTTCAAGAGCATTGAGGAAATCCTCATCCGTTGTGCTTGCTTCTTCATCACCCTGTGCAAGAAGTTCTTCCTGTGCTTTAAAACGTTCTCTTTGGTCAATGGGGTCGTTAAGCTCGGAATAAGCGTTTGCCATTTCCCAACCGTTCATAAAGAATTCAAAACGTTCAACATAATCGGGAGCGTCCTTCTTTCGTTTTGTCAAAGGCGATATT
>CAYYRN010000014.1:0-40761 GCA_964474295.1 uncultured Eubacteriales bacterium | reverse complement strand
TGGTCTTGTTAAAATGACCTTGCCCGATAAACCAAATAGTAAAAATCAGAGATATTTTAAAATATAAAGGGAAGATTTTATGGGAAACAGATGGACATTAAATGATGAGCATTTGAATGTTGATAAATATTTAAGAGCATGTGCAAATCTATATGGGTATGTGACACCGAGACAGTTCCTTAAATTGTATAATAAGTTCAATACTCAAAAGATTAACAAGGAAAAGTATTTGCTTTGGATGGAAAAACTGCAACGTAATTCCTACGAATATTATACCCTTTATGCGAATGCGATCATATGCTCTAAAGTGCCGAACAAGAAAATAGATGAGATTATTTATTATCAAGAAGGCAAAAAGTACTACAATCCGACAGAAGCGGAACTTCTGGCATACGCAAATCCAAACTACCGTGAACAAACCGAGTATGTGGATGAAATGATAGCGTTTTTAGTCAATAAGTTAAAAGTGAACCGTTTGGTAGCGGAGGGCTTTTTGTCAAAGCTTATTTGGTACATAAGAATTGAGGAATCGATTCAAGCAGAGAATGATTTATTGGAAAACTACGGTATTGTATTTAAAGATATTAACCAAGCGAACGAGTATTTTAAAAGATTGCAAAATTTAAGTAATAATACTCGAAAATGGGCCAATTGTGGCTATACGCCAAAAGAATTATCTGGCTTGAGATAAAGACGTTAATGTTTTCTTGAAACTCATAAATAACCTTTTTTACATTTTTATCAAAGAGTCGCGGGTTCGCGGCTCTTAATTTTTGTAAAAGAGAGTAAAAATATGAAAAACTATGATGAAGAAGCTAAGAAAAGAAGAGAGCAAAGGCATGATGAAGTGCGAGAGGGTTTTATTAAAAACCTAAACGCTCTTATATGCGAACGAAATTATTCGTGTCAGCAACTAAGCACGAAGATCGGTAAAAACATAAGTTATATCAATCGCATAGTAACGAGCTAAGCTTTAAAACAAGGGCTCGGTACTTCGAGGCAACAAAAAGGTTCTGCAAGTTTTTAGCCGATAATTTTCGTCTGCAAAACTTTAAGAACGTGGAAGACCGGCACTTTAAAGCCTATGTGGAGCATATAAAAGACAATAACTACGCCGCAACTATACAATCCGATTTGTCAGGCATACGGTATTTCCACAGAAAATCCGGTAGTAAAAACAGACTTCCAAAAAAATGATAAGTTGTCATTGCCGAAACGAGCAACAGGTGTTAAAGACCATTCGTGGTTAAAAACCGAGATTGATAATATGCGACAGTTGGCTACCGAGCAAGGCAGACAGGACGTGGTGATTGCCATAGGCTGTGCCCACGAGTTTGGTTTACGGCT
The DNA here is from genome assembly GCA_964474295.1 of uncultured Eubacteriales bacterium. Classification (GTDB taxonomy): domain Bacteria; phylum Bacillota; class Clostridia; order Oscillospirales; family Acutalibacteraceae; genus SIG575. The sequence goes on along the minus strand of CAYYRN010000014.1, from coordinate 39,414 downwards.
TGAAGAGATTTGCACCCTTAGAATTGAATATCTTATGTCTGCATTAAAAACAGGTCAGCTCGTTATAAAAGGCAAGGACGATTGATTTGAGTACGAAGCAACGCAGTATTATTACTAAATATTTGGATTATGCACGATAATCGGACCGATACCCGAGGGATTACTTAATCTCCGCAAGCGAAAAGGATGGAGTCAAGCGTGAAAAGCGTTCCTTGCAGAACTGGATGAGCTATAATCGAAAAAGCTTTATGCAGAAAATCGCGAAGATTTATATGAAAACGGTAAAAAGAAAAGAACTGAGACGATTTCATGGCACGGACTCAGGCACACCTACGCACAAAGAACCTACGTCGAAGCGTTGCAAGAGAGACCAAAGAAAGCTCGGAAGATTGTAAGCGAAAACTTAGGTTAACACAGAACCGAAGTAACAAGAATTTATTTGGCTGATAAGCCGAAGAAAAAAAATAATCTATTAATTAAAATTATGAAGGAATCTATTTAAATTGACTACAATATCCTGCTGACGAAAATTCACAGGATTGATATATAGGGACAATTCGAATAGGAAATAGAAATTAGGCGGTTTATCTGCCTATAGTTTATGGCGGTGGTATCCGTCACCGCCTGTAAGGAGAATTTATATGTTATTTGTTTTGAGTAAAGTAAATAAAAAACGCCCATACTACTAGTGAGTAGAAAGGAAAATATATGAAAAAAGATAATAAGCTCGCAGTTGAGATTATGACAAGAGAACTTAGATTGCTTTATTATAATGATTATCTTTATAAGAATGGAGTTATAACAAAGCGTGAGCACGATAAGATGAATCTTGCTATAATCTCAAAATACGGAAAAAGACGTCGTAATGAACTTGGCAAAATTTCGTTAGAAGATCGTCTTTCTTCCGCACGGCACATTTAACATGTGCCATTACATAAATTATTAAAAGTTTGTTATCTTTAATTTAAAAATCAGCATAATGAAAAATGGTGAAATTCTCATGTTGTGAAGTTTAAGTCTATATTTTATCGCATTCTATATATAAATTGCAATATATTACCAAATATGCTATAATTACTTAAAATAGTTATTCTGTTGGGGTGAGAAAATGTCAGTTTCGACAACAAATGATATAAATAAGAGATTGATTAATAATGATGCTTTGTTTAATAATATACATGTAATACACCAAACATTTGACATAATTCCGAGCGAAAAAGAGCACTACGGTGTTAGTATCGAATACCAAGATTTATATGAATTGAGAGAAGATTTTTTGAATCAATTGTACGATACTATCGTAGATTGGGTGTACAGTTCTGAAAAATACACACAAATTAAAGATGCTGTTATAAGAAGTGGAAAGACCGAACAAGCAGCATATTCAGAAATACATAGAAAAGCACGCGATAAATTTCGTGGAAATAGAGACTCCAAAAACCTTTTAATTCAGGGTCAGCTAGGTGAGTTGTTGTTATTTCATTTTATACAAAGATTCCAAAAAGCCACTCCTTTGTTAAGAAAAATGAAAATAACAACATCGAATAAGCATGAACGTTTTGGTGCGGATGCAATACATTTTAAATTTGAAGACAGTAAACCAGTAATTATTTTAGGAGAAGCCAAGACTTACACAAGCGATTATAAATTTAAACAAGCTTTTGAGGATGCTTTAGATAGTATATTAACCACATATTCAGAGCATAGAAAAGAGTTACATTCGTATTTGCATGAAGATTTTCTCGACGATGAGATGAATGAAATTGCAGAAAAATACTTAACAAATACGTTAAAAGACTTTGAGGTTCAATTGGTAAGTATTGTTGTGTATAATGAAACGAAAAAAATAAATTTAACAAATCGTGCAGATATCATTGCACAAATTGATGATATTATAAAGCAAAGGTATAAAAGTTTTGAAAACAATAAAATTGATACGGATAAAAAACCTATCTTAAAAAGAATAACTTATATTGTTATGCCTGTTTGGGAATTAGAAAAGTTGGCAGAAAATTTTCAAAATAAAATATAAAAACAAAGGACATGTACGCAATGGAACGTTTGAAAGAAAAGGTATTGAACGGTTGGTTGGAAGTTGATTTTTATCATGTGGCAAATAAAATTGGTTTTATTCAAAGTTATGACACAATTTCAGACGAGCTTATTTATGATTCTATTAGATGCTTGGACTATGAAACATCAATTCCTAAAAATCCATCCATCAATTATGTTATAACAATAATTGCTTTGTTATGGGAATATGCAGATCATGAAAAGTATGATTTGAGAAAAGCTGTTGTAAAGTTCCTTTCTAGAATAGGGTATCCCACATCAGCGATTATTGCAGATGAAGGATTTGATGAGGAGAGTTGTACATTTTCTTCGTTAGACAGTGCAATAGAACATTTGATAACAACGCTAAACCAAGAGCGTAATAGTATTGCTGTTAATGGACACAAATTCCTTTTAACAGATTTTCAGATGAATATTTGGAAAAGCATGGATGAGGATAAGCTTATAGGAATATCAGCTCCAACATCGGCTGGTAAATCTTTTGTGATTCTTTTGAAATTATTGGATAAACTTTGTCGGAATAATTTTGATATAGTTTATATTATTCCGACCCTTAGTTTATTGAATCAGGTCTCAGAAGATTTTAATAAGTCAATAAGAAAATTAGGGATTCCTAATTGTCAAGTTTCTAACTCTTTTGTTGAAAGAGAAAATTCTACACGTAACAATATTTATGTATTAACTCAGGAAAAGGCTATATCTGCCTTTAGTGACGAAAGGAACACATTTTCAAAAAACGTTGTATTAGTTGCTGATGAAATACAAAATATAGAACGAATAAAGGAAGATAACGATGAACGTTCTAAAGTTTTATATGATACCTTAAATGAGTTTAGATATAAAGATAGTGTTCAACAAATAATTATTTCTGGACCAAGAATTGAGGACATTAAAGAAACCGGTAAGAGCATCTTTGGTTTGGAAACTAAAGATATTACTTCTGTGGATAGCCCTGTTTTAAATATGACTTATAGCGTCTGCAAAGAAAAAGATAAGTATTATTTAAAACAATATTGCGGAATGACAGACTATCCAATAATTCGACAAATCACGAACACAGAAATTATCGAAGGGTATGGAAAAAAGTCGTATGATGATAAATATCTGTCTTATTTAAATATATTTGCTAATAGATTAAGCGGACAGCAAAACATAATTTTTTCTCCAACATCACCTACGGCGCGAAAAATCGCATGTTCACTTAATGTTGAATTTGAACCTGAAGATAAAATTAAAGATTTAATTGAATACTACAAGACAACTGTGCACCCAGAATATTCAATGTGTCAAACGCTAAAACAAGGTATTGCATATCATCATGGTAAATTACCAAATCACGTTAGAAGAACAATTGAAAGCGCAATACATAATAAGTGGGTGACAAATATTGCTTGTACAACAACATTGTTACAAGGGGTTAATTTACCAACTCAAAATATTATTATCAGAAACCCACATTTATATCTTCAGAGGAGAGCAGATTCAGCTGAGCTATCAAATTATGAAATGGCAAATCTAAGAGGACGAGCAGGAAGATTGTTAAAAGATTTTATTGGGCGTACATTCGTTTTGGACGAAACTTCATTCGTTGATTCTGATGGCTATGAACAATCTTCTATGTTTGATGATGTAACCAAAGAATTACCCTCTGGATATGGAGAAAGATTTGATAATCACCGTAACGATATAGAGGAAGTAATGATTACTGATAAACCTGTAGATTCAAGTATGAATAGCTACGGAGATTTAATATCATATATTAGACAGTCAGTATTAAGATATGGTGAACAAGCTGGACAAAAAATGGAAAATGTAGGTGTTAAACTTACCAAGGAACAAGTTGCTGCGATAATTCATAAATTGGAAACAATATCTGTTCCAAAGGATATTTGTTTTAAAAACAGATATTGGGATCCTTTTGTGCTAGATGCAATATATAAAGGTTATAAAGAGGACGTGCCTAGTCATCCAAAAGAAAGGGGCGCTTTAGCAAAACTAAACAGAATGTTGAAATTCTTGAGAGATACTCCAGAAACAAATGATATGTATCAAAAATATATACCTGTTACGCTCAAAAAAGGTAGTGGTCGTGGATTCTTATGTGGATTATGCATGTTTTGGGCAAAAGAAACTTCATTGTTTGATATTCTTGCTAAAGGTAAATATAATGATGATAAAATAGCTGATGAGATTGAGGATACAATAGAAATATTGCAAAACATTGTTTCGTATAAGGTTCCGCTTTTATTGAAACCCATTTTTGATATTAAAAATTCAGAAAGTGTATTTTTGGCGTGTATGCAATCAGGTGCTTGTAATTCGGTTTCAAGGATATTGATTGAGATCGGGGTGCCAAGAGAATGTGCATTATATTTATATCAAAACTTATTTAGTGAGTATAATGTTGAAGGAAAAACTGATGTTGAAATTGGAGACGAAATTAGAACTGCACTCTTATCCAGTAGAGAACATCTACCATATTGGATAAATGATCAATTAAACTTTTTGGGTTAATTAAATAATAGAGGGGCTGCCTCACTTAATTAGTGAGACAGTCCCTCTATTATTGCTTATACTACCAGCCTAAAGCTATATGTAAACTGCTTTTCGTGGCCGTTTACCCAGCGGTAGTTACGAGTGAAATTCATATGTCGTACAGGACAGATGTTATTGACCATCTGACCGCCTACCGAACCGGCTTCACGTGAAGTAAGGTCACCGTTGTAACCCTGCTTCAAATTTACACCGACTTCTGAGGCAGCTTCCATCTTGAAACGGTCGAGAGCTTCACGAGCTTCGGGTACCATTCCTTTAGAACTACCGTTCTTTGCCATAATACTTTCAACTCCTTTGCTGTTTTTTTTGCGTTTGCAAAGTTATTGTTATCATTTGAGTCAAAATTATTATGTACAAAAAATTGTTAAATCTTCAGTTAATTTTTATATCAAAAAATTAAAGAAAAAATAAGTAAAATATGCTTTATCTGCGTCTGAAAGCTTTGGAAACCTCTTCCGCCGTTCCGAAGTGCTTAATTACATCATCGATGTCATCAACTTCTTCATTTTCACAAAAGCAAACAAGGTCATCCTCAAACGTTTCTTTAAATTTGCTTTTCCAGTTTGACGAGCAAACCACAGATGTTATTACATCCTCATAATAGTTTTTCAAATTTTCTTTTAAAACCGTGTTCATTTTTTCTGCCACCAATCCTATAATTAATTCAGGCAATACAATTTTATTACCTAAATTAATAATACTTTTTTCTGACAAAAATAACAACGGTTTTGCAAAATCGCACACTTTTTATGCAAAATCGCACACTTTTTACGCAAAATCGCATATTTTAAATTTAATTTTCTCTTTACAAGAAAGGTTTCCGCAAGAAAAAATTTTTAATTGATTATATCGATTTGACACATTTTCATCGTAAGCAGAGATGCTTTGTGACTTTCGGGAGTGACACCCGCACAGCAGGCGGCATCAACGGAAATCTGATTTTCGGGAAACCTTGCTTTGAGCAAAAGTGCATTTGAAACGACACAAATATCGGTACACAAGCCGATAAGTTCAATTTGAAAATCTTCACCGCAGGTGTTTTTTTCGATAAGTTCCGGCAACGCAACAGAGCCGAAAGTATTTTTTTCGACAATTGTAAAATTTTTTCCTTGCAGTGCCGACAAAACATCACGATTGATGTTCCATCCGTCCGTACCCTTTATACAGTGCGGTACGGGAAGCTTTTTACCCTCCGACGTTTCGGGATAATTTTCAAAATGCGTATCCATAGTTACAAAAATTTCGCCGCAAAAGTTCTTGATTTTTTCCTTAACATCAGGAACAATTTTCACCGCTTCGGACGTACCCAACGCACCGTCAACGAAATCGTTCTGCATATCCACAACAACAAGAATTTTTTTCATTTAAAAGTTCACCGCTTTTCCGAAAAAACAAGTATTTATTTCTTACCCAAATATTCTTCGAGAACCTGTCCTGATTTTTTCATTTCCTTAGCCGCTTTCACACCAACATATCTCCAGTGCCACGGCTCGTAAATAATTTCGGTAATGCTCTGCTTGTCCTCGGTTTTGGGATAACGCAAAATAAAGCCGTAATCCTGTGCGTGTTCATCAAGCCACGCATATGCGGATGAATTTTCAAAATCTTCCGTAACCCAACCTATGTCCATTGCAAAGCCTGCGTTGTGTTCACTTGTTCCGGGAGGTAAAATCACCCTTGCCGCATTTTGCGTTGCGGTAACCTTATCGTACCCTTGTGAAACATAAAGATTAATTTTATTTTCAAAATTTGTTTTCTGCGTTTCATAGCTTCTGTAACCGGAATTGGGTGTAAGCGTTACGCCGTCGGCTTTGGCGGCATCATACATTTTTTGATAATACGGAGCTACCCTGTAATCAAGATATACACCGGAACCTTTGACCGCTTCTTCAAGCTTGGGAGTGTAGCCCTCTTTGAGAATGTAATTTCTGTTAATCAACGTAAGATTCCAATTTTCTTCGGGAATTGAAATTTCCGTAGGATTAAATCCCGCATAAGAGTAAGCATAGTCGGAATTTTGCGAAGAATTTGTAACATCCGATTGAGAAGAAGCTGTTTGTCCCTCGCTTTTTACAAGATAGTTCATACTTACCCAGCCTGAATAATTGCCGTACAACGTGTATCCCCAACCGTCCTTCTGTTCGGAAATTATAAGCTGTGTTCCGTTCGGAACGGTTGTGACAACATTAAAATCGGCACCCGCACCCGCACGCATATTCAACGGGTCGCCGTCAGAAGTCTTTACAGAATAAGCGTTTTGCGAAACCGTAACCGTCTCGGTTGTGGTTTCGGCTGCTTTAGTTGTTGTTTCTTCCTCTTCTTTGCCGCCGCAAGCCGTAAGCGAAGCAAGGGCAAGAGTGATTGCCGTAAGCAAACATATAATTTTTTTTATTTTCATCTTCCGCACCGCTTTTCTTTTTTATATATTTTTATTTTATCACAAAAGCCTTAATTTGTGAATAGCATTATTAATTTCTTAACAATTTTACCGCCCTGTTTTTCGAGATTGCACGAATAAACAACGGAGTGAGTGCGACTTGAACGCATATCATCACAACAGTCTGCAAAATTCTCGGAACAAGCACGCCAACAAAAGCTGTATGATACATAAACGAAATCCAATATGTGTCGAGAATAAGGCTTAAAAGCACTTGACTTATTGTTACGGCGAAAACCGAACGCCAAAACAGATTAAGCTTGCCGTCAAATGTTCTGCCGAGAAAAATTCCGAAGCAAATTCCTCTGAGTACCGCCGTAAGAGTAAATCCCGGAAAGAAATCACCAACGGGAAAAATAACGGCACCGATAACATCGCTGACACCCGCAACAGCCGCCGCACCTTTAATGCCGTACAAATATGCCGCTATTGCCAAAGGAACAAAGGCAAAGCTTATTTTTATCTGCTGGCTGCTTACCACCGGCACAAGCCTTGAAAGCACAACTTCAAGTGCCGTAAGCATTGCAAGTGATGACATCTTAACAAGATAATTTAAACCGTTTTTTGGCTTTTTTGACATAAAAATACCTCCTTATTACAACTCGCTGAAATAATAAGGAGATTTATCTTTATTATTTTACAGCGGGATGCAAAATACCAACCGCAAGCTTCCGCTTTTCGCCCCTGCGGCAACTCCCCGTCCGCAAGGTACTTAACGCTGATATTTCTACTCTGTAACGTGTTTTATTTTGTTTCTTTTTCAAGGAGTTTGTTAAGCTCCTGCATAAACGTATTGATATCCCTGAACTGTCTGTAAACAGACGCAAAACGAACGTAAGCGACATCATCGATATCTTTAAGCTTTTCCATTGCAAGCTCACCGATTTGTATGGAAGTAACTTCTCTGTCAAGAGAATTTTGGAGCTGAAGTTCGATATCACTTACCGCTCTTTCAATATCTTCCGAAGTTACGGGACGCTTTTCACAAGCTTTAATCATACCGTTGAAAAGCTTTTGTCTGTCAAAGACCTGACGTGACTTATCCTTTTTTACGACAATAATCGGCACACTTTCGATAATTTCGTATGTCGTAAAGCGTTTGCCGCATTTTATACACTCACGGCGGCGGCGGATTCTTTCACCGTCATCGGCGGGACGAGAATCGATAACCTTGCTTTCTTCATAACTGCAGAAAGGACATTTCAAAAAAATCACTTCCAATAAATAGTTTACAATATTGTATCACAATTAATTTGAATTTTCAACATTATTCGACGTTTTAATCAAATATTCATAAGCTTTCGCAATATCCGAAGCTGTTTTGAAATTTTGACGGTACAGTTCAATTATATAATTTCCGTCGTAGCCTGCATTTTTCATTTGCGAAAAAAGGTTTTCAAAATCGAATGTACCCTCGCCGGGCAGCATACAGGTTTCGCTTTCGTTATGGTCACTGATATGAAAATTTACAACAGATTCCGAAAACTCAGGAAAAAAATCCGATATTTTCAAAAAGCTTTTTCTCATTTGTTTAATATCAAAATTTATTTTAAAATCTTTTCCCAGATATTTTTTCATTTGTCTTAAAAATTTAGGGTTTGCCGCACAGGTTTCGCATACATTTTCCTGCACGACATCAATATTATACTCTTTTCCTTTTTCGATAAGAAACGCAAACCTTTCAAAATACTCCTCGTCCTCTATTTCGGAGGGAAAACGTGCGCCGTGAATTACAAGCATTTTCGCACCGATTTCATTTGCCGCATTAAAATAGTTTTTATAATACTCCGCCGTTTCATAAAATCTTTTTTTGTAACGGGAAAAAAGGAAAAACGATTCGCAGCCCGAAGTAAACGGATGAACAGACGGTGTTTTTACGGAATAAAAGCTTTTAATATCGTTCAGCCTTTTGAGATATTCCTTTGACAATTCCGAATGTGAATTGAAAAAGATTTCGGCGGTTTTGATTCCGAGCTTTCCTATTTCTTCGAGAGATTTATCCGTTTCAAACGGATAAAAACAGGCGCTTGATACTCCGATAGCCATTATTTTACACCTCTGACATTATTTTTCATTGCTTTAAAACTTAAAGACCTGTATAATTTTTTTGAAAAGAGGAAGATATAATGAAAATTAACAAATACACAAAATTTATTATAACGCTCGGCAGTATTCTCATAGCCTCGGCATTTGTGCTGTGCGCGCTTACCGCAGTTGCCGCCGGAAGAAAAGGAAATTACTATATTCTGATGAGCTATTCTGCCGACTTTGCGATATTGTCACGTCAATACATCGGGCTTACCGCTTTGGGGGCAATTATTACGGAAATTATTTATCGCCCTCTTAAAGATGACGAGACGGAATAATCAAATTATTCCGTCTTTTTTCATTTGTACTATATTTTCTTTATGACGCAGAACCACTATTACACACATAACGGTGTTTATTACGAAAACGGGAAGCCAAACATTCCACGGCAAATGATGTATGAGATTGACAATGAGTATCCCGAACGGAATCATCGAAACACCGATGACAGAGCCGAGACCGACTTTTTTCTTGATTAAAATAGTCAAAATAAATATTGCCGTCAACGGAACGAACGCAAGAGGACAAATTGCGGCTACCGTTCCGCCCGTAGCAGACACACCTTTGCCGCCTTTGAACGAGAAGAAAACGGGATAAATGTGTCCCACTACCACAAACAAACCTGCCCACGCAAGCAAGACCATACTTTCCTCATCGAATTTATATTTTAAAACAGATATATACACAAATGATTTTAAAAGGTCAAGTGCCAAAACAAGCACGCCCGCTATTTTGCCGAAAACCCTGAAAGCATTTGTGGCGCCTGCGTTGCCGCTGCCGTATTTTCTGATGTCCTTTCTGTACATAATTTTGGGGATAATCAAACCGAAATTAAGACATCCCACAAAATAACCTATTACTGCGTAAATGAGAAACTTCATACCGTTTACTGAAACCGCAGGGACTTAAAGTAAGTCCCTGCTCTCCTTTTGTTTATTATTTATCTTGGGTAACTTTTTCTTTGTTTATACTGCGGTCGCTTTTTGCATTGTCATATTCACCCGCAACGAAAACGTAATCTTTTCCGGGGAAAACGGCATTGAGCAAAATACCTGCAATTGCTGCAACTGCGAGTGCCGAAAGATTTATGCTTACAGAACCGACTGTGAAAGTAATTCCCGCAGTAAGTCCGAGTGCAAGAACAAGAATAACCGCTGCGATAATCGTGTTGCGGCTCTTTGTAAGGTCAACCTTGTTTTCTACAAGATTTCTGATACCGATTGCCGAAATCATACCGTAAAGAATGAGCGAAATGCCGCCGATTACCGCCGTGGGAATAAGGTTAATAAATGCTGCGACTTTCGGTGAGAAAGAAAGAATAACCGCAATTATCGCCGCAATACGTACAACCTTGGGGTCATAAACCTTTGTCAAGGCAAGAACACCTGTGTTTTCACCGTATGTTGTGTTTGCGGGGCCTCCAAAGAGCGAAGAAAGCGTTGTTGCAAGTCCGTCACCGATAAGCGTTCTGTGAAGTCCTGGGTCTGCGATAAAGTTTCTGCCCGTTGTTGCACTGATTGCCGAAATGTCACCGATATGCTCCATCATAGTTGCAAGAGAAATCGGAACACAAATAATTACAGAGCTGATGAGAAGGTTTTTATCCGAAACGTTGCCGAACACGATATTCTCTTTCATAATCGGAAGTCCTATCCACGAAGCTTCCTTAAATGCTTCGAGCTTTGCGGGATCAAACACTTCCATACCGCAAAGGTGCATAACAAAAGCCGTAGCAACGGAAACAATAATTCCGATAAGTATGGGAACAATTTTTGCCATTCCCTTGCCCCAAATGTTGCAAATCGCAACAGCGGCAATCGCAATTAAAGCAAGAAGCCAATTTGTGGTACAGTTACTTATTGCGGAGGGTGCCAGCGTAAGACCGATTGCAATAATAATGGGGCCCGTTACGATGGGCGGGAAAAACTTCATTATCTTTTTTGCATCGAAAATTTTAAAAAGTAATGCCAAAATCAAATAAATCAATCCGGCACACGCCACACCGAAGCAAGCGTAAGGAAGCATTTTCGTCTGAGCATCGGGGTCACTGCCCGCAAGCTCCTTAACAGCGGCATAACCGCCGAGAAACGCAAAGGAAGAACCGAGAAAAGCCGGAACCTTCATTTTTGTAAGTAAATGGAAAAACAATGTTCCGAGGCCTGCCATAAGGAGCGTTGTCTGGATATTTAATCCCGTAAGAAGCGGAACCAATACCGTTGCGCCGAACATTGCAAACGTGTGTTGAAAGCCGAGAACAAGAGTTCTGCCGACACCCAATTCCTTAAAGGAATCATAAATAGGTTTGTCACCGAGTGCTTTTTTTGACTTTGACATAATTTAACGTCCTTTCTTTTTTGTATTAATAACTATCGTCCTTTAGTTTACTATATTCGGGCAATATTTGTCAATAAACATTGGAATTAAAACGGAAAAAATACAAAAATTTACAAAAAAAATACATATGCCGTTTTCACAAATTCAGTTCGGGCATATGTATTTTGTTCTTCCGTTTATTTACTTTTGTACATCATTTTGCTCCATCGTGGCTGAAAATCACACCTACTGTTTTAAATAATATTTTTATTTCTTCAAAAACAGAACGGTTCTTGATATATTCTATATCATAAACAATTTTTTCTTCGGGTTTCAAATCGTATCCGCCGTTGACCTGTGCCAAGCCGGTAAGTCCCGGTTTAACTTTGAGACGTTGACTGAAGCCGTGAATATGTTTTTCAAACTCTTCGTAGAAAATTTCTCTTTCCGGTCGAGGCCCTACAACGGAAAGTTCGCCTTTAAGACACATCCAAAGCTGAGGGAGTTCATCAAGACGTGTTTTTCTCAAAACGGCACCGACCGAGGTTATTCTGCTGTCATTATCCCCCTGTGACCACTGGGCGCCCGCTTTTTCGGCATCCTTCGCCATTGTTCTGAATTTTACCACATTTATCTTTTTGCCGTTTAATCCCAAACGCTCCTGAGAATAAAACACAGGGCCTTCGGATGTAGCTTTCACCGCACAGGCTATTATCAGCATCGGCACGGCACAAACTATCAAGCCTAAAAAAGATGCCACAATATCAAAAGCACGCTTGAGAAAAGAGTAAAGCGGTTTTTTCGGAATTTCGCCTAAATCCTCAACATAATAATGCTCGTTTTCCTCATACGAAAAAGGCATTATAACTTGATTTTCGCTATCAAGAGTAACATTGCTTTCGTTCATAAAGTTTCCCCCAAAATCTTTATTGTCGATATTTGTTACTATAAGAACTCACATTTACTGAATTATAACAAATTTTTTCAAAAAAATCAAGTCAAAAGCTCAAATAAAGTGAAATACAAAAAATATATTTTTGTCCCGCTTATTTTGATACGGAAAAATTTTTTAATTTTATTGTAAAGACGGCTCATCTGTGCTATTATTTTAATAAGTATAATTGTGTGAGGAGAATCCCTATGATTAACAATGACGGCAACCTGCTGTGGTATAACAAACCGGCACCGACGTGGACATATGCCCTGCCGATAGGAAACGGACATTTGGGAGCAATGATTTACGGCGGTGACAAAACAGAAAAAATTTGTTTAAACCATGATGAGCTTTGGAGCGGAAAGCCTCACTGCAACTATTTCAGTTGGGAGGGGCAACAAGAAGACAGAAGCGAATACTTTTTCAAAGCGAGAAAGCTTGCCCTTGACGGCAAAAAGCTTGAGGCACAGGAGCTTCTGCAAGACAATTTTCACGGTCACTGGTCGCAGGCTTATTTACCCCTCGGAGATATTGACCTTGAATTTTCAATTGACGGCAAGGTAAGTGATTTCAGACGTGAATTAAACCTTCAAAATGCCACTGCGTCTGTTCAATGCAAAATCGGAAGTGTGAAAATAGAGCGTGAATATATTGCATCTTTCCCGAAAAACGTCATCGCAATCAACATCAAAAACGATTCCGAAAACGGAATTGATTTTAAACTTAAATTTTCGTCATACTTAAAGCATACCGCAAGATTTGAAAATTCTTATTTTATTATCGATTCGGAGTGTCCTGTAAAAACGGACAATGATGCGGGAAACGAACCCGATAAATTCTATACTTATTCGGAAGAAGAAAAAGGAATACTTTCACGCTCGATAATAAAAATTATCGATTCCGATGCAATTATCGAACCCACAGCAAACGGAATAAAAGTTAAAGGTGCAAAGAATACAACTTTGCTGTTTGCCTGCGAAACCAGCTTTAACGGGTTTGACAAGCACCCCGAACGTGAGGGTAAAGAATACAAAAACGCTTGCCTTTCATACATAAATTCCTGTGAGGGCATAACGTTTGACGAAATAAAAAATGAACACATTGCTGACTATCAAAACTATTACGGCAGGGTGTCGCTTGACCTCTGCGGCGAGGACAAAACAAAAAGCCCCACCGATGAAAGGCTAAAAAACTTTGCAAATGACAAAAGCGATAAAAACCTTTATACGCTCCTTTTTAATTTCGGAAGATATTTGACAATTGCCTCATCACGCAAAGGCTCGCAAGCTTCGACGCTTCAGGGAATATGGAACGATAAGCCCTGCCCGCCGTGGAATTCAAACTACACAATCAACATCAACACCGAAATGAACTATTGGCCCACTCTTATGTGTAACCTTGCCGAAATGCACGAACCGCTGATAAGCTTGATTGAAGATTTATCGTATGCGGGGCAAAAAACAGCTTGGGATTTTTACCACGCAAAAGGCTTTACGGCACATCATAACACCGATATTTGGCGAATGACACATCCCGTTCCCGGAAATTCTCAATGGTCTTTTTGGCCTTTAAGCTCAGGCTGGCTTTGCCGACATCTTTTTGACCACTACGAATACACTGCAGACAAGAATTTCCTTAAAGAAAAAGCTTATCCCATTATGAAATCCGCTGCCGAATTTTACCTTGATATTCTTGTTGCGGATGATGAGGGATATTTAATTATCGCACCGTCAACTTCACCCGAAAATGAATTTTATTCGGGTTTAAAGCACTGCTCATTAAGTGAAACCACAACTATGACGATGTCGATTGTCAAAGAGCTTTTTACAAATTGCATAGATGCCTGCGAAATTTTGGATATCGATAAAGATTTTGCGGAAGTTTTGAAAGAGAAGCTTAAAAAGCTTCTTCCTTTCAGGATAGGAAGCCGAGGTCAGCTTCTTGAATGGTACCTTGAAGAAAAAGACTGCGACCCACATCACAGGCACACTTCTCACCTCTATGCGTTGCACCCCGCAAATCTTATTACTCAAGACGAAACGCCGCAGCTTTTCGATGCCTGCAAAAAAAGTCTTGAAATAAGGGGCGATGACGGCACGGGTTGGAGTCTCGGCTGGAAAATCAATTTTTGGGCACGCCTGCTCGACGGCGACCACGCTCTTATTCTTCTTAACAACCAGCTTAGGTTTAAGGATGATACAAAACCCGTAATGACGGGAGGCGGAACATACGCAAATCTTTTCGACGCTCATCCGCCTTTCCAGATTGACGGAAACTTCGGTGCCGTAAGCGGCATTGCCGAAATGCTTTTGAGAAGTGTTAAAAACAAAATTTATCTTTTACCCGCTTTGCCGTCAAGCTGGAAGGACGGTTCGGTAAAAGGTCTCAAAGCCAAAGGCGACATAACAGTTGACATTGAATGGGAAAACGGCAAATTGAAAAACTACACCGTTAAAAACGCAAACGATAAAACGCATATTTTCTATGACGGAAAAGAGGTTGACATAAAATGATTTCTGTTCAGGGTGTTACAAAAAAATACGGAAAATTCAAAGCAAACGATGACATCGACTTCACGGTCGAGGACGGACAAATCGCCGTTTTGCTCGGCCCCAACGGTGCGGGAAAATCAACGCTTATAAAATGTATCACGGGTTTGCTGCGTTTTGACGGAGTAATCGAAATCGACGGGTACGATAACAAATCCGTTGAAGCAAAAAAGCTTATCGGATACATCCCCGAAATGCCGGCAGTTTATGATATGCTCACCGTAAGCGAACACATAGAATTTATTATGCGTGCTTACAAATTAAAAGACGCACAGTATGCTGAAAGCCTGCTTGAAAGATTTGAAATGACCGATAAAAAAGACAAGCTCGGAAAAGAGCTTTCAAAAGGTATGCAGCAAAAGCTTTCGATTATTTGCGCCCTTGCCCACAAACCGAAATGTATTATTTTCGATGAGCCGATGGTAGGTCTTGACCCGCACGCAATAAAAGAGCTTAAAGAAATTTTTATCGAGCTTAAAAATTCAGGTGCGAGCGTGCTGATAAGCACACATATGATTGACAGTGTGGAAGACTACTGGGATGTTGCCAACATTATGATAAACGGTAAATTTGCCGCAACGAAGAAAAACGATTCAGACGAAAGTTCAAAAAGTCTCGAAGAAACGTTCTTTGAAATTACGGAGGGAAAAACCAATGAGTAACCCTCTTGTTTATATCCTTGCAACGAGATTAAAAAATAAGCTTATTTCAATTGTGAAAAAACCGTCGCAGTTGATTTTTATGATTATACTCATTGCAATGTTTGCTTTTACGCTTTTTGCGGGAAATCCCGTTGAATACACGTCTTTCTTCAGACCGATTAACGAGCTGCTTTCGATTTGCCTTCTTGTTTTCGGAATATCCTTTGTGACGGTGAGCTTCAGCGGCATTTCAAAGGGTGCGAGTATGTTTTCGATGAGTGATGTGAATTTGCTGTTTTCATCCCCTGTCAAGCCGATATCCGTTTTGATTTACGGACTTGTTCAGCAAATGGGAACGAGTCTTTTGCTCGGCTTTTTCATACTTTTTCAGCACACTACGGTAAGCAGCACTTACGGAATGGGCATCGGATTTCTGTTTGCCGTGTTTTTGCTTTACGCAGTTGTAAGCTTTTGCGGACAGTTAACGGCAATGGTGATTTATATTCTTACGAGCAGTGATGACAAAAAAAGAAACATTGCAAAATATTCTTTTATTGCCATTGTCGCTTTGTATGTTGCCGCAGTTTTCTTTAAAGCTCTTTCAATGGGACAAGACGATATGCTCGGCAACATAATTTCCGTTCTTTCCGATTTGCCCGCAATGCTTTTTCCGATTATCGGTTGGGCAAAAATGATTCTGACGGGAATTTTTTCGGAAAGTTTTAATCCTTTTTATATAATTTTAGGTTGTACTCTGACAGTTGTTTATGTTATTATAATGGTGTTGCTTATAAAAATTAAAAAAGCCGATTATTATGAGGATGTACTCAAGGCAACGGAGGTTTCTTTCAGTGCCGTTACGGCAAAAAAAGAGGGAAAGCTTACCGAGGCTGTTCCGCAAAACGTCAAGGTAGGCAAGACGGGACTCGGCGGCAGCGGCAGTGAAGTATTCTTCTTTAAGCACCGTGTTGAATCACGACGTGCAAAGGCATTTCTTTTTGACATTCCGACACTCGTTTATATGGCTGTTATTTGCATTTTTGCTTTTGTTTTGAAAAGCGAGGGCATTGTTCCCGTGCTGGCACTTTCGATTTATATGCAGATGTTTTCAATTTCCCTCGGCAGATGGGTAAAGGAATTTTTGATGCCGTATGTTTATCTTATACCCGAAAGTCCGATGAAAAAGCTTTTTAACTGTTTAAAAGAAAGCTTCCTCAAAATTACGGCGGAAGCGATTGTGCTTTTTGCGATTGTCGGTTTGATTTTGCAAATGTCTCCGATTGAAATTTTCGGCTGTATTTTGCTTAAAATTTCGTGCGGTATACTCTTTACGGGAGTGAATTTGTTCTGTGAAAGATTTTTCGGAGGAATTTCGCTGAAAATAATTTCCTTGATTTTATACTTTGTTTTCAGTATGATATTTGCAATTCCCGCAATAGTCGCAAGTGCCAT
Organism: uncultured Eubacteriales bacterium; assembly: GCA_964474295.1. Lineage (GTDB taxonomy): Bacteria > Bacillota > Clostridia > Oscillospirales > Acutalibacteraceae > SIG575. Next base: position 22,371 of record CAYYRN010000014.1, on the reverse strand, counting down.
ACTTTACAACTTCACCGTAATTGACATATGGTTAATTTATGTTTTTGCATCAGCCGTAAACATTGTTTTGGCGGTAATTGCATTTTTTGCCGCCAGAAATGTTTTACAGTATGCGGAACTTAACAACAGATAAAACACATCAAATATATTTAAAACGGAGGAATTTATTATGCTTACAGACATTGAAATCGCTCAGGGTGCGAAAATGCTCCCGATAACGGAAATTGCCGAAAAAATGGGGCTTGATGCCGACCTCATCGAGCCTTACGGCAAATATAAAGCAAAGCTTCCGAAAGAGCTTTTTGAAAAAATAAAAGATAACGAAAACGGAAAGCTTGTTCTTGTAACAGCAATCAACCCCACCCCTGCGGGTGAGGGAAAAACAACCACAAGCATCGGTCTTGGTCAAGCTATGCACAAGCTTGGCAAAAACGCCGTTCTTGCTTTGAGAGAACCCTCCCTCGGCCCTGTTTTCGGAATAAAAGGCGGTGCGGCAGGCGGCGGCTATTCGCAGGTCGTACCTATGGAAGACATCAATCTGCATTTTACGGGCGATATGCACGCAATTACTTCTGCAAACAACCTGCTTTGTGCGGCAATAGATAACCACCTTCAGCAGGGAAACGAGCTTGGCATTGACCAAAGAAGAATACTTTTCAAACGCTGTCTTGATATGAACGACAGAGCGTTGAGGCACGTCAACGTCGGTTTGGGCGGCAAAGTAAACGGCGTTCCCCGTGAAGACGGATTTATCATTACCGTTGCAAGCGAAATTATGGCGATTCTTTGCCTTGCCGATGATATTTTCGATTTAAAATACAGGCTCGGAAACATTCTTGTCGCTTACAAATATGACAACTCCCCCGTTTATGCCCGTGACATCGGTGTTCACGGTGCAATGGCTGTTTTGCTCAAAGACGCCGTAAACCCCAACCTTGTTCAAACACTCGAAAACACTCCCGCTATAATACACGGCGGGCCTTTTGCAAACATAGCACACGGATGCAACTCCGTCAGGGCAACTAAATACGCTCTTAAGCTCGGTGATTACTGCATTACGGAAGCAGGCTTCGGTTCTGACCTCGGTGCGGAAAAATTCCTTGACATCAAGTGCCGTTTTGCAAATTTGAAGCCCGACTGCATAGTTCTTGTTGCAACGGTAAGGGCGCTTAAATATAACGGAGGGATGAAGAAAGAAAACCTCGCCTGCGAAGACACCGAGGCACTCAAAAAAGGTATCGTGAACCTCGAAAAACACATTGAAAATATGCTTTCCTACGGTGTGCCGCTTGTTGTGGCTATCAACCGTTTCCACACGGACAGCGAAGAAGAGCTTGCCATAATCGAGGAATGTTGCAAAGCCCACGGATGCGACTTTGCCCTCAGCGAAGTTTTCGCAAAAGGCGGCGAGGGCGGAATTGACCTTGCAGAAAAGGTTATTGCCGCTTGCGAAAAAGAAAATAACTTCAAATTCCTCTATGATGAGAAAAAACCGCTTAAAGAAAAAATCGAAGCTATTGCGAAAAACATTTACGGTGCAGACGGCGTTGTTTACACCGCAAATGCAGAAAAAAACCTTGCGGAAATTGCAAGGCTCGGCTTTGAAGAAATCCCCGTTTGTATTGCAAAAACTCCTCTTTCGCTTACGGACGACCCGACTAAGCTCGGAAGGCCCGAAAACTTTAAAATTACGGTTAAAGAAGTTAAGCTTTCCGCAGGTGCGGGATTTGCCGTAGTTTTGACGGGCGACATTATGACAATGCCGGGACTTCCCAAAAAGCCTGCGGCAATAATAATAGACATTGACGAAAACGGAAACACAGTGGGACTTTCGTAAAAATTTCACATAAAATAACGCCCACACCTCGGCAAAAGCAAAGGATTCCTTTGGTTCGTAAATTGCGAAAAACCAAAGGAATCCTTTTTTGCTATAAATTTTTGTTAAAATCCGTAACAAAAGCTGTGTTATTACAGCTTCTATCGGCATAATTATTTTTTAAGAATAGCTCCTATTGCAAACACTTGAAGTCTTGCGGGCAATGCGTTCATAATCTTCAAAAGCGGATTGCGGTTGAGATTGTAAACATATTTCGGTTTCTTTGATTCAAGTGCCAAAACAGCCTTATCCGCTACTTTCTGAGGACTTACTTTTCTTGATTCTACGCTGTCAACAATCTTCTTAAAGTTTGTGGCATTGCATTTGTAGAGATTTGTTTTGTCAACGAAACGTTCAAGAGCTTTTGTTGAAACATCAAGCAAGCCTGTGTCAACGGCACCGGGACGGATAATCGAAACGGAAATGCCGAGAAGATTTGCTTCCATTCTGAGCGAGAAAGCGTATTTTTCGAGAACGGATTTTGAAATTCCGTAAATGCCCGTAAAGGGAAGCGGATCAAGAGGTCCGAGTTCGCTTGATGTAATAACGATTCTGCTGCCCTTTGAAAGCAATGGTGCAAAGGTATGATTTATGCGGTAAACACCGAAAAGGTTAATGTCGAAAATACGCTTGAAATCACTTTCGTCCATTTCGATAAGCGAATCCATATTGTAAATACCGGCTGTGTGTATAATAGCGTCGAGATGCTCGGTTTCTTCTTTGATTTTCGCAAAAACATCTTCGATTGAAGCAGTGTCGGTAACATCACAGTTAAAGAACTGTAAGCCCTCAATTTTTTCCGCTTCTCTGTAATCTATGCCGTAAACCTTATACCCCTTTTGTATAAAAGTTTTGCAAATTGCCTTACCCATTCCGCCGGTAGCACCGGTAACAAGAATTTTTTTCATTATTATCTTCCCCTCTTAAAAATAATTATAATTTATCAAAAATAATTATACTTATTTTAACGTTGTTTGTCAACACAAAGGAGCTGTAAAAAACTTGCGTTTTTTACAGCTCCCTCAAAAATCAAAATGTCATCATTCCGTTGTGTAGTTATCGAAATAACCTTGAATAAACACAATCGGCGTACCCTTATCGCCGGAACCGGATGTCAAGTCACAGAGAGAACCGATAAGGTCGGTAAGTCTTCTGGGAGTTGTACCCTCGGACACCATCTGACCGACAAGGTTTCCGTCTTTTTCGTGGATTTTGTTTTTAATGGCTTCTTTAAGCTCGTCGCCTTTAAGCTCGGCAAAATCGTTATCAGCCAAATATTTAAGCTTGAGTTCGTTGGGTGTACCCTCAAGACCGCTTGTGTAAGCGGGAGAAACAACCGGATCGGCAAGCTCCCAAATTTTTCCGACAGGGTCTTTAAACGCACCGTCACCGTAAACCATAACCTCTATGTTTTTGCCGGTTGCCGCTTTAAGCTTTGCCTGAATTGCATCAACAACAGCCTGACAGTCACGGGGGAAGAGCTTTACTGTATCTTCGGTAGCTTTATTTGAGCCGAGAAGACCGTAAGAAGCGTTGTAACCGCTGCCGTCAACAGACGAATTGAGGATTTCGTCAAGACCGAAAATCTTTTCGCCGCCCGCATTTTTAAGAAGTCTTTTTGTTCTTGCACGGGTGTGGATATCACAGCAAAGTACATTTTTTGTAAATTCGAGAATTGCTCTGGGGTCGTTTGCAAAAATAATTTCAGCTTCCGCACCCGACTCTTTGATAAGTGTTTCATAATATTCTACATAATCAACACCTGTGAATGTATGCTTTTCGTAGCCGAAAAGTTCGCGGTATTTTTCAAGAGTAAGAACATCTTTGTAGGGGTCAATGCCTTTTTCGTCAAGTGCATCAAGGCTTACAAGATGATTTCCCACTTCGTCCGAGGGGTAAGAAAGCATAAGCACAACTTTTTTTGCACCCTTTGCAATACCTCTGAGACAAATCGCAAAACGGTTACGGCTGAGAATCGGGAAAATTACACCGATTGTTTCGCCGCCGAGCTTTGCTTTAACATCACTTGCAATGTTATCGACAGTTGCGTAATTGCCCTGCGCTCTTGCAACGATTGCTTCCGTCATAGCCACGATATCACGGTCGTTAAATTCAAATCCCGCATCCTTTGATGCTTCAAGCACCGAAGAAGTGACGATTTCAACGATATCATCACCGCTTTTGATGATAGGAGCTCTGACGCCTCTTGAAACTGTACCGATCATTCTGCTCATTATGAACAACTCCTTTGAACGATTAAAAGTATTTTGACAACTAAATATTATATCACCATGTCTGACATATTGCAACACTATTTTGTAATTTTTTTGCTCATTTATCAACTTTGAACTTATTTGCAAAAAAATTATATTTTACCCTTGTAATTTCGCTTCAAAATTAGTATAATGTTTTCATATTATGTTAATTGTGTATCGGCGGCCGTTTTCGGTCATTATCCGAACCGTTACACCCAGAGGAGAAAAAATGTTAGGGAAATATGTCAGGGTAAAAGTTACTCAACCCATAAATTCCTTTAACAAACAGTTTGGTTACAAATATTTGCTTAATTACGGAGTAATGCACTACAATTCCAAACCCGGTGCTACCGCACAATGGGCTTATATTATGGGCATAAACCATCCTGTCAGGAATTTCGACGGCAGAGTAATTGCCAGAATCAAACGTGCCACAGGCTCGGTAGTTTACGTTGTGGCTCCGAAAAGAATGCGTTTTATTCAAGCGGAAATCGAGGATGCGGTAGAACACGCAGAGGGCAGAGGCAGATACCATCTTGAATGTCTTTACGAATATTCCTGCGGTGCCGTGGTTTACAGAATAATTAACGGTATGCGAAGATATCTTCTTATCAAGAACAGAAGAAGCGCACATTGGGGTTTTCCGAAAGGTCATATTGAAAGAGGCGAAACGTCGGAGGACACCGCAAAGAGAGAGGTTTTGGAAGAAACAGGTATTCACATTGAGCTTCTCCCCGATTTTGTCGAAAAATCGGATTATTCGATTCAAGGCAAAATAGAAAAAAGCGTTTCCATTTTTCTTGCGAAAACACAAGATACTCAAACAATAATTCAAAAAGAAGAAATCGAAGATTACATTTGGCTTCAATACGAAAACGCACTTTCAACGCTTAAATTTGAAAACGATAAATCCATTCTCGAAAAAGCCGAAAAATATTTAAACGAGAGGTGTTTATAATATGGCAGAGACCATCGCAAGCACCATTGTTGATTTGCTTCAAAACAAAATTCCGGGTGAATTGATTGCTTTTTTGGTTTCGGTTCTTCCCATTCTCGAATTAAGAGGCGGACTTATTGCGGCAAATCTTTTGGGTGTTAAGCTTATACCCGCTTTTATCTTATGCTTTTTGGGAAATATGCTTCCCATCCCCTTTATACTTATGTTTATCGAAAAAATATTCGATTGGCTGAGGGATAAAAAAGGACTCGGAAAGGTTGTAAGATACTGCGAAAAAAAAGCCGACAAAAACAAGGATAAAATTGAAAAATACGGTCTTTGGGGGCTACTGATTTTGGTTGCCATCCCCCTGCCCGGCACAGGTGCTTGGACAGGAGCGCTCGTTGCGGCACTTATGAGACTTGACATAAAAAAATCCCTGCCCGTAATTGCAGGCGGTGTTCTTATTGCCGGAGTTATAGTGGCACTTATCATGTACGGTGCGGTTGACGCAATATTGAAATGATTTGCAAACAAAAAAATTTTAAAGACTACATTCCCGAATTTCAACGTGAATGTAGTCTTTTTTTATACTCGCATTACAAATTATTTACCGAAAAGGTCTTTGATTGCCGAAAAGTCCAAACCGCCGATTACAACATCTTTCATAATCTGGAACACCTGACGGATTATCGACATCCAATCGGAAAAAGAGAATTTAACCTTTACTTTCACGGTATTTGTTACAACGTTGCCGTATTCATCCTCAACCGTACAGGTAATGACGGTATTGCCCATACCTTTGCCCGTGATTTTACCTGTATTGTCTACCGTTGCTACCTTTTCGTCATCAGACTTAAAAGTAACGGTGTATTCAACGCCGTCACCCATTTGGATAACGTTAGGTGAAAGCTTTGCCGACTGCTCATATTTCAGTGTGATATCTTCACCGAGTTCCACAGAATCCACCTTACCTTTGAGCTTATCGGTAAATTCATCTTTATACTCATATTCACATTCGCTGCATTTGTTAAGCGTATAGCCGCCCTCGGTATATGTCGGCTCGACAACTGTTTTTTCGATTTTGTGGTTAAGCTTGTCAATTTCTTCCCTTATATAATGACCTTCGGCTTCCGTGTCACAATAAATACACTCTTTAACCCTTTCGCCTTTTGAATCGCATTTGGGTTCTTTCGTTGTTTTCCATTCGCCGTATGTGTGTTCAAGCGCCGCAACGAAATTTTTCTTTTCCGTGCCGCCACATTCAAGGCAGGTGTAAAGCGTATAACCCTGATGTCCGCAGGTAGGTTCTACCACAACGCCGTTATCAAAACTATGGTCCTTTGCATTGACAAAGCCCGTTTGGATGTGTCCCTCCTCGGACGAATCGCAAACTGTGCAAACTCTGTACTTAACACCTTTTTCGGTACAAGTTTCATCCTCGCTGATAATCCACTTTCCGTAAGAATGACCCGTTGTTTTTACAACGTCCTCATCATATGTATCGCCGCATTTTAAGCAGGTATATCTTGTGCAGCCGTCCCTGTTGCAGGTAAGAGTGATAACCTCGGACGTGTATTCGTGTTCGCATCCGTCACCCTCGGCACTTACATTAAACGCAGCCGCACTCAATGACATTACAGCCGCCGTAAAAACGGAAACTACTTTTAATATTTTTTTCATTTTGACAACTCCTCGTTTTTTGTTACAAGAAAAGTATAGCACAAATCAAAATAAATGCAATAATTTAGCAGACGGTTTACGATTAAAAATTATTAAGAAAAAACGGACGCACCACTAAAAAACAAGTGATACATCCGTTTTTTATTTAAGCTTAAAGCTATTATTTCATTGCCTCTTCAACAGCAACAGCACAAGCAACTGTCATACCGACCATCGGGTTGTTACCTGCACCGATAAGTCCCATCATTTCAACATGGGCGGGAACAGATGAAGAACCTGCGAACTGAGCATCGCCGTGCATACGTCCCATTGAGTCTGTAAGACCGTAGGAAGCGGGGCCTGCAGCTACGTTATCGGGATGAAGTGTACGTCCCGTGCCGCCGCCCGATGCAACGGAGAAATACTTAACATCGTTTTCCATAGCCCATTTTTTATATGTGCCTGCAACGAGGTGCTGGAAACGAGTGGGGTTAGTTGAGTTACCTGTGATTGAAACATCAACACCCTCATGCTTCATAATCGCAACGCCTTCGAGAACATCGTTTGCACCGAAGCAGCGAACGAGAGCTCTCTCACCTGTTGAATAAGGTGTTGTGTTGACGATTTTAAGCTCGCCTGTGAAGAAATCGTATTCGGTTTCGACATATGTGAAGCCGTTGATTCTTGAAATAATCATAGCGGCATCCTTACCGAGACCGTTGAGGATAACTCTGAGGGGTTCTTTACGAACTTTGTTTGCTGTTTTTGCAATGCCGATTGCACCCTCTGCCGCGGCAAAGGATTCGTGACCTGCAAGGAAAGCGAAACATTTTGTGTTTTCGTTAAGAAGCATTGCGGCGAGGTTACCGTGACCGAGACCAACGCTTCTCTGCTCTGCAACAGAACCGGGAATACAGAAAGCCTGAAGTCCTTTACCGATAATCGCAGCAGCTTCGCTTGCTGCTTTAACGCCTGATTTTATTGCAAGTGAAACGCCGAGAGTATAAGCCCAAACTGCGTTTTCAAAAGCGATAGGCTGAACGCCTTTTACGATGGCTTCAACATCAATGCCTTTATCAAGACAGATTGCGCGAGCTTCTTCCAAGCCGGCAATACCATACTCGGCAAGACATTTTTCGATTTTGGCCATTCTTCTTTCTTTGCCTTCAAATTTAACTTCGTTAGCCATTTTTATGTCCTCCTTATATGATATTATTCTTCTCTAGGATCGATGTACTTAGCGGCATCCGCAAAACGGCCGTAATTGCCGACATTTGCTTTGTAAGCTTCGTCGGGAGTTTTGCCGTGACGGATATCCTCAAGCATCTTGCCAACTTTTACGAACTCGTAACCGATAACCTGGTCATTCTCATCAAGAGCCATTCTTGTAACATAGCCTTCTGCCATTTCCATATAGCGAACGCCCTTTGCGTTTGTCGAGAACATTGTTCCGACCTGAGAACGAAGTCCCTTACCGAGGTCTTCAAGACCTGCACCGACAGTAAGACCGTCTTCCGAGAAAGCGGACTGTGTACGTCCGTATACAAACTGAAGGAAGATTTCTCTCATTGCAACGTTGATTGCGTCACAAACAAGGTCGGTGTTAAGGCACTCAAGAAGTGTTTTACCGGGGAGAATTTCCGCTGCCATAGCTGCAGAGTGTGTCATACCGGAACATCCGATTGTTTCAACAAGAGCTTCCTCGACAATACCGTTTTTTACGTTAAGAGAGAGTTTGCATGTACCCTGCTGAGGAGCACACCAGCCGATACCGTGTGAAAAGCCCGAAATGTCTTTAATTTCGTATGCTTTTACCCATTTTCCTTCTTCGGGAATAGGTGCCGGACCGTGATGGGGGCCCTTTGCTACCATGCACATTTTTTCAACTTCATGTGAATAGTTCATTAACCATTCTCCTTTCATTTTACTAACGATTAATTATATATTATTTTCCTCTTTTTGTCAATTACATTGATAAATCGTCAGCATATTTTTTTATATCAAACCAAAATTCCACTCCGTTCGGCTTGTTTTCACAGCCGTATTCCATTGAGTGCATATCCTGAATTGCGGCAACAATCGAAAGTCCTAAGCCGAAACGCCCCTCCTCACGCCGATGCGATTTGTCTCCGCGGTAGAAATTGTTCCACATTTCATCAATATTTTCCTCTGAAATATTTTTGCCCGTATTAAACACTCTTATTCTGTATTTTTCATCAAGCTCCTCTGCGGTGATTTTTATAACTCTTTCGCCCTCGCAATGCGATACGGCATTTGAAAAATAATTGTTCAAAACCATATTGAGCTTTGATTCGTCGCCCCAGCCGTTCATCTTTTCGGGAAGCAAGCAGGCAAGATTTATGTTTTTTTCGGTTATAATCATTTTTTGCGCAGCAGTGTATTCCTCAATCATACAATTTACCGAAAAAGCGCTCTCGTTAAGCTTATATGCACCGCTTTCATAATAAGAAAGCTCAAGCAAGTCCAAAACAAGTGTGTTCATCCTTTTTGTTTCCTCTATGATAACATCGAGGTATTCCTCGTTATCTTTCGGATTGTCGCTCACACCGAGCTTCAAGCCCTCCGCATACCCTTGAATTATGGCAATGGGCGTTTTTAATTCGTGCGACACGTTGGAAACAAACTCTTTTCTCGATATTTCCATTTTATGCTCATGCTCAATATCGATTTCAAGCTGGCGGTTTTTTTCTTTTAAATCCCCCATTGCTTTTGCGAGAGAATCGGACATTGAATTGATGCTGTCGGCAAGCTGTCCCAATTCGTTAGTAGATTTTGTGACGCATTTTTTGGAAAAATCCATTTTTGCCATATGCTTTGTCACATCGTTCATTTCGATAAGCGGTTTTGTGAAAAGCCACGCATAGATAAAGAACACAACCATCAGTGCCACACCCACAACGCAAATTACTATGCGTATGATGTCAGACGTATATTCCGCATTCGATTCTATAATGCTTTTTTGCGTGTAAACATTAATTTCGTTGCCGTTTTCAAGTGATGAGTGATAAATGAAGTAATCGATATCGCTTGAAACCTCACGTCCGATAAAATACACTCCGTCTTCGGTAACTTCGATATTTTGTATAAGTGACACCTTTCTTGCACTTGCAAAGCCGAAAAATAGCTGACCGTCCTTTTCAAAATCGAACACCGTATGCTTCCTTACATCATTCATCACCGAGCTGTAAATAAGCTTCTGCGTGTTCCCTTGAAAAATTTCGATATACGTTGTGTCTGTGTTTTCGACATCTTTTATTTCATCAAGGAAAGAAGATGATGACATATCCAAATCGTTCACCTGCGAAACCACTCTTGCCATTGATGACTGCGCACGGGCATAAAACATAGTTTCGATAAATCTTGTGTTGATGATTAGCAAAAAAGCTATCATAAAAAACACTATTGCAAGCAATTGAACAAACAGTTGCAGCATAAGACTTTTGTTTTTTACCTTTTTAAAAATAAAAGGAAAGCTTTTCATTCGTTTACCTCTATTTTGTATCCTGTTCCGTAAACCGTTTTGAGATGCTTGTTTCCCCATTCTCCGAGTTTTGTGCGAAGACGTGCAACATGGGAATCCACCGTTCTGATATCTCCCACATAATCATATCCCCAAATATCGTCAAGCAACTGTTCTCTTGTGAAAACTCTGCCCGGCATCGAAATCAGCTTTAAGAGGATATTATACTCCTTCAATGCGAGATTTACCGATTTGTTGCAGACAAAAACTTCATGTGCATCCTCATCAATTGTAAGAGAACCCACCGTTTTGCATTTGTTGTAAGAACTCGGCAAATTTGATGTTCTTCTGATTAAAAGCTCGACACGTTTCATAAGAACTGCGGGACTGAACGGCTTAGTAACATAATCATCCGCACCTGCTTCAAAGCCCATAAGCTCGTCAAATTCCTGACTTCTTGCCGTAAGCAGTATAATGGGAACACCGGAAGTTTTTCGTATTTCACGGCAAAGCGCCCAACCGTCCATATTCGGCATCATAACATCAACTATCAAAAGTGCCGTATCGGGATTTTCACGAAAAATTTCAAGTGCCACATCGCCGTCATCTGCCTCCAAGGCTTCGTATCCGTCTTTTTTTAAAAAATCGCAGACAAGCCTTCTGATTCTCGCTTCATCATCCGCCACAATTATTTTCTTCAAAGCAATACACTCCCAATTGTAATTATGCTTTTATTTTATCACAACGAAAAAATTTACTCAACTCATTTAATAATCAATTTACAAATTTTCATAACACAGTGCAAAATTAAAGAGCCGTAAAAACCTTGCGTGTTTTCACAGCTCTCGTTTAATTTTAATTTGCAATTGTTACGGACGTTAGATTCTTCGCTTAGAACGTCAGAATTTTCCACCACCGCCGCCGGAGTGACCGCCACCGCCGGAAAAGCTTCCGCCCGAATGACCGCCGCCCGTGTGATTGGAGTCATTATTGGCTTGCGGTTTGGGAGTTGTCACGATATTTTTGTAAGTGAAAACATCAAGGCTTTTTGTCACATTAAAGCTGCCTTCTTTTACATAATCGGAGGCTTCACGCTTTATTACCGCAGTGTTCATTTTGTTTTTCATAAATTGAGTAACGAGAAACGCTGCGACCGCACCCAAAGCCACCACAACTATTTCCTTGATTACAATTGACTTCAAGCTGTTTGAATTGCCGTATGAGCCATCATAATAGTCATAATCATCAGCGGAGCGACTGCTGAAATAATATTCATAATCTTCAGCAAAGCTTTCGGTAAGAGTAAGATATTCCTTAAAAGCCGAATAATAATCTCCTACCACAAGATACGACACAATTTGATTGTTTATATATCCGTCATCACTGTTGTACGCTTCCTCACCGAAGGTGTCGTACACAGAGCCGCAGTAATAAGTGTAAAATTCACGGTTGCCGCTTTCGTTGTTGTTCAGATTGATTATAAAAACAAGGCCGTCAAACGAAAACGGGCTTGTGATATAATAATTCTCCGCATATGTTTCGAGAGCCTCGCCGTTTGTTGACATCACTGTGCAAATGGCGACGTCAAAATCGAATTTTTCCCTTATGCCCTCAATTATGCTTTCAAGCTCCTGCTCCTCGTCATCGCTGAGCAAATCCGCTTCATCATTAACATATTCCCCGACATTATATTCCTCGGAAGCGGCAAAAGAACTGACGGAGAAAGCAACTACACACAAAAGTGCCAAAATCAAAGCAATAAGCTTTTTCATAAATTTCCCCTCCTCTGTCAGAATATGAACAGTTGACCGAGTGCGATCACAGCCGCCGCAATGCCTGCAAAGAACAGCCAAAACTTCTTTTTATCGACAGGAAGACTTCCCGAAACTCTGCCCGTTTGACCGTTGACGGCAAAGGTATAATTTTTGCCCGAATACTTTGTGTTTAACACCCAGACGGGAAACAGCGCATACTTATAGCTTCCCTGCTGTGCATTTATGTTTGACACCTTTGCTGTAACGGTATCATACCCTTTTACGGTTGTGCGAAACGCATCCTGCGTGCTTGCTTCAACACGTTTTTCGGCACGGGGGAAGCTTTCCTCTGCACCGACATCATATTTATCAGCCATATATCCCAACAAATATCCCGGATTAAACTCCGACATATCGGAATAATTGTACGGTTCTATGCCGTCCATATAGGCATCGTCCATTTTAGATGAAGCATCGACAGGTATCTTTCTGAAACCGATTTTTCCCGAACGGTAAACGTTATAATGCCTGGTTTCGGTATAGTTAAAGTTTGCATCGCTCCAATGTCTGACCTTTGTTGCGTCATAAACGATATTTGCATCGGCATCGCAGTCAAAAAGCCAAAACGGAACATAAATGCCTTTCATTTCTTTGATTTTATTCTCGCTGACGAAGTTTGACGGCAAAAGCGGTTTTTTGCCGCAAAAAGCCTTCAACGCTTCACCTGCCGCTTTTTTATCGAGTTTGAAAGGAATAACATAATCGGGAGTATTCATTCCCGAAAGCTTACCGTTCATAATAACGGGACTTCCGCAATACGGACATTCATCCGCCGCCGTGGTTTCCTCAAGAGCCAAATGCGCTCCGCAGGATTCGCAAACGTATTCGTTCATACCCGAAAGCTCCGAGGTATTTTCTTCCGATTGCCAATTAAAGCTTGAACCGCTGCCGAAGTTTTCTTCAAAATCGTGTATTGCGTTCAATTCCTGCTCGGTAAATTCGTTATCGCAGTTTTCACATCTGAATTTTTGCGTTGCGGAATCAAATTTGATATCGGACGCACAATTCGGACATTTGTATTCAAGAACAGATGACATTTCCCCCACCTACTTTGACTTAAATTTACTCTATATCGTTTGAATCGAAAATATCGCCACATTCGGGACAGAATTTAGGCGGATTTTTCGGGTCTTCGGGAACCCAGCCGCATTTGTCACACCTGTAAACAGGCTCTCCCGTCGGCTTTTTAGAGCCGCACTCCGTACAGAATTTGCCCTGATTGATTTTTCCGCACTTACAAGTCCAGCCCGACTGCGGTTTGCCACATTCGGAACAGAATTTTCCTTCGTTGACGGCACCGCACGAACATTTCCATCCGCTTTTTTCGGAGGGTTCACGCTGTGTCTGTTTTCCCATAGCGAAAAGCTCCTGTGCGTTAACACCGCCTGATTGCTGTGCAAAGCCCATACCCATAAAGCCCGTCATAGCTCCCGCATCGTTCTTTGCCGCATCCTGCATTGCCTGTGCCTGCGCACCGACAAGCTGTGCCGCCGCCATAGAGGGGTCACGCATAACGGCATTACGCTGAAGCTGTTTTATCATTTCTTCGTCTTCTTTGGGTGCTGTGACAGAATTTACACCGAATGACCAAACTTTTATGCCTCGGATTTCCGTCCATTTTTGGGAAAGCACCTCATTGAGTGCATCCGCAAGCTCCAAAGCATGGCCCGGCAAGGCACTGTAACGTATTCCCATTTCGGAAATTCTGGCAAAAGCAGGCTGCAAAGCCGTCATAAGCTCCGACTTTAACTGAGAATCTATTTCACTTCTTAAATATTCGTCCTCGACATTTCCGCAAACGTTTGTGTAAAACATAATCGGGTCAACGATTTTATACGAAAATTCACCGTTACATCTTATTGCGATGTCAATATCAAGACCGATGTTTTTATCCACAACTCTGAACGGAACGGGATTTACCGTGCCGTACTTGTTGCCTAAAATTTCTTTTGTGTTAAAATAATAAACACGCTGGTCTTTCGGTGCCTCGCCGCCGAAAGTAAATCTTTTTCCGATTTGAGCGAAGTTCTTCTTAATATTCTCCCCGTTCAAGCCGCCGTACATAAGCGTAGGCTCCGTTGAAGAATCGTAGAGAAATTCTCCGGGCTCGGCACAAAGCTCCGCAATTTTGCCCTGCTCGACGATAATCATACACTGTCCGTCCGCAACGGCAACGACAGAGCCGTTTGAAATAATATTTTCATTTCCCTTAGTGTTGGAGCTTCTCTTTGATGTTCTCTTAACACCCTTTGCGACAAGCACGTCGGCTTCGAGTGCATCACAATAAAAATATTCACGCCACTGGTCGGCAAGAACACCGCCGAGGGCTCCGGCACCGGCTTTAATTAATCCCATAATAATTTCCTCCTTCAAAATTATTGCAATTTCATTTTATCACGCAATTAAAACAATTTCAACCATATTAAAAATATTTACAAATAAATAAAAAAATGATAAAATACATTCGAGGTGACAAATTATGAATTTAGAAAATATTTTATCGTGTGTTGACCACACACTGCTTTCCCCCTCGGCAACGTGGGAAGAGATAAAACAGCTTTGCGACGATGCGATAAAGTACAAAACCGCTTCCGTATGTATTGCGCCGTGTTATGTTGAGCAGGCAAAAAAATACGTAAACGGCGGTGTTAAAATTTGCACGGTTATCGGATTCCCGAACGGTGCAAATACCAAAGAAATAAAGGCTTTGGAGGCAAAAGACGCAATTGTAAACGGTGCTGACGAAATAGATATGGTAATCAACATCGGCAACTTAAAAGACGGACTTTATGATGACATACTCAACGAAATTAAATTTGTAAAATCCGTATGCGGCGATAAAATACTGAAAGTTATCATCGAAACCTGTCTTCTTACAGAAGAAGAAAAAATCAGAATGTGCGAAATCGTGTCGCTTTCCGGTGCGGATTTCATAAAAACATCTACCGGCTTTTCAACAGGCGGTGCGACATTCGATGACATTGCACTTTTCAAAAAGCACGTGGACAAAAAGGTTAAAATCAAAGCCGCAGGCGGAATTAAAACTTTGGACGATGCGGAAAAGTTTATTTCTCTCGGTGCAAACAGGCTCGGCACAAGCAGAATCGTTAAGCTTGTCAAAGAAACGCCGGCAGAGGAAAATGAATATTAAGCAACTTTTATAATCCCACTGTCTTAATTTCTTCTCATTTTGTACAAATTTTCTCTTAACTTTTTGTGCAAAATAGGTATATAATATTTCCTATAAAATAGCAAGGACAGTGAACAAAATGAAAGTTATAGACGCTCATACACACATTTTCCCCGATAAAATAGCGCACAAAGCGTCGGTTTCGATAGGTGATTTTTACGGCTACCCCGCTTACGATGACGCTTCATCGTTTGAGCTTTTAAAAAGCGGAAAAAGAATAGACGCAAGACATTTTCTTGTCTGCTCAAGCGCCGTTACGGCACATCAGGTTGAATCAATAAACGATTTTATTGCACAGGAATGTAAAAAGCACGATTGTTTTACAGGCTTTTGCGCTATGCACCCCGATTTTGAAAACTATGAAGAAGAACTTGACCGTGCAATCGAAAACGGTATGAAGGGTGTAAAATTTCATCCCGATTTTCAAAAATTCAACATTGACGACAAGAAAGCTTATCCGATATACAAGGCAATTGCGAAAAGAAATTTACCGATTTTAATGCATATGGGCGATAAAAGATACGATTTTTCCGCTCCGGAAAGATTGGCTCATCTTATGTCGGACATCCCGGACCTTCACGTTATCGCCGCACATTTCGGCGGATACTCCTGCTGGGACAGAGTTAAAAAGATTTCCAAAGACAGCAACGTTGTTTTTGACACTTCAAGCTCGCTCGGTTTTCTTGAAAAAGATAAGGCTCTTGATTTAATTGAGCATTTCGGCACGGACAAATTCTTTTTCGGCACGGATTTTCCGATTTGGGAGCCTTGCGGTGAGCTTGAAAAGTTTTTCAAATTGGGGCTTTCCGAAGAAGACAACGAAAAAATATTGTACAAAAACTTCTGCAAATATTTCGATGTGACAATATAGTGAGGACATAACGATGAGTAAAAAATGCACGGCTGTGTTTTGGGCTGTGATTATGATATTCTGCCTTACTGCGTGTGGGCAAATCGGCAAAATAACAGATGAGATTACTTGGAATTTG
Source organism: uncultured Eubacteriales bacterium (assembly GCA_964474295.1). GTDB lineage: Bacteria > Bacillota > Clostridia > Oscillospirales > Acutalibacteraceae > SIG575. The sequence goes on along the minus strand of CAYYRN010000014.1, from coordinate 6,167 downwards.
GCTACAGTTCAATCTGTCGAAAACAACGGAGCGATTGTTGCATATGACCCGAACATTTCACTTGCCGAGAATACTTACGCAGCAAAAATAAAAATGTCCCTTTCCGCCGAAGACGGCAAGCTTGACGTAAAAGACGAAACAAACGATAAGATTTATAAGGGAACATACACTTTGACAGACAGCACTTTTCAATCGTCCGTTTACAAAGTAACACTTGACGGAAAAGAAGGCACAGCAGTTTTGTCCGATACTAAATACTCAAACGGCACTTCGGTCAGAACTTTGATTTTATCATTAGGCGACTATACGTTTAATTTTCAAGCAGACAACGTTAAAAGTCAAAATTAAATAACCCCCGCAAAAATTTCCCCTGTCGGCTCCTTTGCTTCTAAAGGATTGCTGACAGGGGTTTGGTTTTTATTACCGCCTTTTTCAAGCACGGTAAAGCAACTTAAAAAAGCCTATTTCTGCCTGCGGTCGATTATTGCACCGTTTTCGTCAACAAACTGCTCATACCAACCGGCATTATCGTACACATAAGGGGTATTTTCGCTTTTTAACAGACTTTCCGGCAGGGTGATGAGCAGTACACTCAAAACTGCCAAAATCACCGCACCGCCTATCACGTCCTTTGGCTTGATGTGTGTTTTGACAAAATAAATAATGTAGGCTATACCCAAAGGCAGCCAGCAGACGAGTGCCGTCAAAAGTCCCGGTGTATAAAACGGAGAATAAACTCCGCTTTCAAGCAGCAAGGCACGGGAGGACTCCGCACCCAACAGATGAATTACCACCTCCGCAAAGCTGAACAGCATCACGGCAAAGCTCATTTTTCGCTCATATTTATTTGTCTGCACCAAAACGAACCACAAAAGTGCACCGCCGAGGTTGGTAATCATATCCGTCAGTTCGTTCATCGGGTAACGGTCACGCAATATAGCCTCGGAAGATATGTTATAAAAATAATGAAATCCGCCCGGAAGCACCCATTCTTCCCACACATGAAACACAAGAACAAGCACGGTGAACGCACCGAGTTTTCTCAAAATTCCCCAATCCTTCCATTTCACAATCAACTGCACTGTCAGAATTATGCCCATAATTAACATTCCGTACAGCCAGCCTGTTTTTACAAACCAATACCACATACACAAACCCTCCTGTTATTCTTTCCCCGTCCTTGCGTTTTTCGGTTGAAAATAAGTAAAGCCGTTGTCTTGCTCATAGACTTCACCGAACTGTTCATAGTAGCCTCTGTCGGTAAACTCATATGGGCTGTTTTCTTTGCCAAGCACTGCTTCGGGCAGGTTGATGAGCAGAAAGCCCAGCACTGCCGTTGCAAAAATCGCCATAATCCACTGAGTAAGCTTCGGACGGTTTTCTTTTTTCCCGAACAGCTCATACGCAAGTCCCACGCATACCGGAAGAAATCCGAACAAAGATGTGATAAGTCCGGGAGAATACAGAGTGTTCATTCCGTACACACCGAAAATTCCCATATCCTGAATACCGATAGCTATGTGCATCCCTACCTCAAATGCCGAAAACATCATCACCGCAATTGCCGCCGATTTGCGAAACCCCCACACTTTCAGCACGATACAGCCTAAGACTACCGCACCGAAGTTGGTAATCATATCCGTCAGACGATTCATAGGATAACGGCTGAGTTGTGCCGAACCGTGGGCAATATTGTAAGAATAGTGCAGACCGCCCGGAAGTACCCATTCTTCCAGCACATGAAGAATAAGCACGATAATCGCAACGGCACATAGAATGTTGATTTTATCCCATTCTTTCCGTTTTTTCCAAATGCGGATTGCAAGCAAAATTCCGATTGCCGCCATAACATAAAGCCAAACGGACAACCAACCTTGTATAATATTTTCCGTAATAATCGCTCCTTTACATAAATATTTTTCGATACTATTGTATCAGAAGTAAAAATGTGATACAATAGTTTGAAAACAAGTGCTACATAAGTGCAAAAATTGTAGCGAAAAAGGAGCGTATTATGAAAAAAATAGGAAAAGCTTGGCTGTCCGTTTGGCTTTATTTGATGATTTTGATAAGCGGCATCATAATTGGAATTGTAATCTGTAAATGGCAAGTATGGGGATTACAGCAGAAGTTGTTTGCCGCCGCAACCGCATTGCTGCCGTTGCATGTTTTTGAAGAATGGTATTTCCCCGGCGGCTTTCATACTATGTATAATCTTATGGCAAAATCAAATTACCCCGACCGTTATCCTATGAATCAAATGAGCGATATGTGGACGAACCTCATCGGAGTAATCTTCGGCTGTACCGTACTGATTGCGGGGGTAAATCCTTTTTTCTGCGTGATGCAACTGTTTCTGTGCTGCGCCGAGGTGTTCGGTCATTTTTCCGGCGGTATTTTTCTATACAGAGAATTTAAGGATAACGGAAAACGCACTGTTTACAGTCCCGGTATGGCGACCACGGTTTTGGGATATATTCCCATTGCCGCAGGCATTGTCCTTTCGTTCTTTACGCAGTCCGCACCTACGGTCACGGAATTTCTTTTTGCCATTGTCTGCGGTACGGTGCTTGGCGGTCTTTCATTGAAACTGCCCGAAAAGTTGCTGAAAGACGAAAACACACCTTACATCTACACTTGGGGCGATGGATATTTAAGCAAATACAGAAAGGATAAAAGCGAAAATGTACCACATCAGTAACGACAAGCGAGCTGTACAATCTGCAAATTTGATTTACAGTGGACTGCTGCAATGTCTTGAAAAGAAATCTTTTGACCGTATCACAGTAACCGATGTGCAAAAATCATCCGGTGTGGCAAGAACTACGATTTACCGCTGTTTTGATAACCTATCCGATATTCTTTATTGGCGGTGTGACCTCTGTTTTCGGCAGGCTTTATATTTCGTTGAGCCGCCGATGAACGAATGGCAACTGATACAAAACTATTTTTTATATTGGACGGAGCATAGCGACATTCTGAAATTGCTCATCGACATCAACCGTCAGGATATTATTTATGCCTGTCATATGAAAAACGCAAAGGCTTTGGAACAATCTTACGGCACGTTGCCCGGAGTGGACGAAACAAACGCAAGGTATTTTATGGCAATACGCACAGGCGTGACAATAGGCGTATTAAAGGCGTGGCTGGATGGCGGAAGAAAAGAAACCGCGGCAGAGCTTTCGGCTATCCTCAAACGTCAGCTTACATTTTTATCGGGAGAAAGTTTATAAAATCAGGTCGACACAATCAGCCTACAATACTCATCGGGTACAAACGCGTTTCAGATGCATTAGAATCCGACTAAAACGGCATTTTTCGGAAAATCTTCGACCGAAAATAAAAATGAATATATTTATAAAACTTGATATATCTCCGATTATAAAGTAATTTGATTCAAAAAGTTTGCTTAATTTACTTTCGGAATCATTGCAGTCTGATTGCATCGTCTATTCAAATTTTCTGTCATACAACAGTGCCGCAATCAGCACCACAAAACAAGAGCCGACATTATGTACCAAAGCACCGACAGTGGGATTGAGCAAACCTAAAACAGACAGTGTTACCGCTACAAAATTAATACACATAGACAGCGTAATACTTGCTTTGATGGTTTTGAGCGTGGCATCAGACAACCTTTTCAAATAAGGCAGTTTGGAAATGTCATCACTCATCAGAACAATATCCGCCGCTTCAACCGCAATGTCACTGCCAAGACCTCCCATGGCAATGCCGACGTTTGCGGTTTTCAGAGCCGGTGCATCATTTACACCGTCACCGATCATACACACAGTCTGACCGCTTTTTTGAATTTCGGTAATACTGCTTACCTTTTGTTCCGGCAAAAGCCGGGCATAAACCTTGCGGATTCCGACCTGTTCGGCAAAGTAATCAGCAGTTTTTTGATTATCTCCGGTCAGTAGGACGATATTGGTATTCATGCGGTGCAGTCTGTTCACCATGTCTTTTGCTTCGGGACGAAGTACATCGGACATAGCCAGAATTCCGATACAGGTTTTATCTTCGGCAACAAGAATGGATGCTTTGCCGCTGCGACGCAATTCTTCCAAAACAGCATAAACCGAATCTTCAATACGGACACCCTGTTCCGCCAAAAAGTTTTCATTGCCGCAAAGTAGCTTTTTACCGCTTGCTTCTGCGTAAATTCCTTTACCACTAATCATTTTGAACGCACTTGATTCCAAAACGGGAACATTTCGTTTCTTGGCACAGGAAACAATGGCTTTTCCGAGCGGATGTTCGCTTTTCGCTTCGGCAGATGCAGCAAGAGACAGTAGTAGGTTTTCATCTGTTTTTTCGTAGAAAGAGATAATGTCGCACACTTCCGGTTTACCATAGGTGAGCGTACCGGTTTTGTCAAAGGCGACGGTACTTATCTTTCCCATTTTTTCCAGAGCTTCACCGGATTTGATTATAACACCGTTCTTTGTCGCCTGCCCTATGGCAGCCATAATTGCCGTAGGTGTAGCCAGCACCAAAGCACACGGACAGAAAACAACCAAAACCGTAACCGCACGAACAATATCCTTTGTAACGAAACCCGCAATCACTGCAATCAACATAGCAGCAGGAACAAGCCAGCTTGCAACCTTGTCCGTTATTCTTGCCATCGGAGCTTTTTTATCCTCAGCTTCCCGCACCATACGAATAAGTTTCTTCAAAGAGCTGTCCTCACCTACTTTAGTGGCTCGGATGTCGATTGCTCCGAAACGATTAATTGTTCCACAGAACACTTCATCATTTACAGTTTTGTCCACCGGCAGGGATTCGCCGGTCATAATGGACTGGTCAACGGAAGTCTCGCCACTTACGATGATACCGTCAACCGGAACGGTCTCACCGGGGAGAATACGCAGAATATCGTTTTTACGAATTTCCTCGGCAGAAATCATTTCTTCCTTGCCGTTTTCTATTCGTCTGCCTTGTGTGGGAGCGAGGGTGATAAGCTTTTTTAAACCTTTTTTTGCACGGTCGGTGGTCATATCCTCCAAGATTGCACCGATTGCCATAATGAACGCAACTTCGCCTGCCGCAAACAAGTCACCAATATAAATTGCCGCAAACATAGCAACACAAATCAAGTGTGCAGAGGAAATTTTACTGACACCTTTGTTGTGAATTGTTCTCCACACTGCCAAATACAGCAAAGGAATACCACTGATAAACACCGTAACCCACGCAGGATCAATAGGTAGTTTAATCCCCAGCTTTGGAAAAAAGAAACTGCACAGCAAAAACACGCCGCCTACCAGTGTTGCGGGAACACCGGCAAGAAAATCACTTAATTTTTTGAACATAAATTGCACCTCTTTCGATTGACACGATATATCATATTGCGTATAATATATACGATACGGAACTAATTGTTCGGTACAAGATATATTATACTGTTTTCAAAACGAAAGACAAGAACCAGTTCTTTCATCTTGTTCGTTACGGAACATTTTAAAAAAATCATTCGGGAGGCAACAATGGATCGCCGTCAAAAGAAAACAAGAGAAGCTATTTTTACAGCTTTCACTACATTACTTTCACAAAAAAATTACAATCAAATCTCCGTACAGGATATTATCGACACAGCCGACATCGGAAGAACTACTTTCTATGCTCATTTTGAAACAAAGGATTATTTGCTAAAAGACCTGTGTGAAGAACTGTTCGGTCACATCATAGATACCGCTATGGGACTTCCCCACGGACACTATCATTATTCCTGCGGCAACAAAACGGATTCTGTGTTCTTACATCTGCTGCGGCATTTACAGGAAAATGACCGCAATATTTTGGAACTGCTGTCATCTCAAAATAACGAAATTTTCTTGCGTTATTTCAAGAGCAATCTTAAAAAGCTGATCGTGATACAATACGCAGAAAAGGGATTGCTGAAAAACAGCACTTTGCCGGAGGATTATCTTGTCAACCATATTTCCTCCTCGTTTGTAGAAACGGTGGATTGGTGGGTATCGAAAAATATGAAAGAATCCCCTGAAGAAATCACAGATTACTTTTTAGCGGTCATTGAACCGATACTTTGTGTGTCGAACAAATAATCAAAAGATGCACACACCTGAACTAAACAGAACAAAACCCCGAAAACACAGAGGTTTCGGGGTTTTGAAAATTGAACTTGATTATCTCTTTGA
>CAYYRN010000013.1:0-42607 GCA_964474295.1 uncultured Eubacteriales bacterium | reverse complement strand
ATTAAACAGCAAGGGAATGTTTTTTATTTGACAACGGCGACAAATTACTTTATAATTTTTACAGTTAATTTGGGGAGATGCAAAACAAGAATGTTAAAAGAGAAAATCAAAAAAGCAAATTTGAAAGATTTCACAGCCAATCCTTTTACTTTTTTAAAATGGCTGCTTATATCAATTTTTATCGGTGTAACAGTCGGATTTGTCGCAATTGCTTTTCACTATTCAATCCATTATGCAACAAGTTTCAGAACCTCTCATCCGTGGCTGATTTACATACTCCCGTTAGGCGGAACGGTAATAGTTTTTCTTTACCATATCTGCAAAATGGACAAGGACAAGGGAACAAACTTTGTGCTTTGTGCCGTAAGGGATAACAGCAAGTTATCCTTTCTTACCGCACCGCTGATTTTTGTTTCAAGCACAATAACTCACCTTTTGGGCGGCTCTTCCGGCAGAGAAGGTGCGGCACTTCAGCTCGGCGGCTCAATTGCCTCGGCTTTCGGGCATTTATTTAAGCTTGACGAAAAAGACGAAAGAATAATTACAATGTGCGGTATGAGTGCCGCTTTTGCAGCACTTTTCGGCACACCGGTTACAGCCGCAATTTTTTCTATGGAGGTTGTGAGTGTCGGCGTGATGCATTTTTCAGCCATTGTGCCGTGTGCGGTTTCTGCACTTGTCGGAACAAAGCTTGCCGAAATTTGCGGAATTTCACCAACCGAATTTGTTTTAAAGGATATTCCGAATTTTGATGCGATTTCGCTTACAAAGGTCGGTGTTCTTGCGATTTTCTGTGCCGCAATCAGCGTTTTGTTTTGCGTTACGATGCACAAGTCGGAAAAATTATATAAAAAGTTTTTCCCCAACAGATATTTGAGAATCGCCGTAGGCGGCATTATCGTAATATTGCTTACTTTAGCGGTCGGTTGCTATGACTATAACGGTGCAGGTATGAATATTATAGAAAAGGCGATTTCGGGCGAAGCAAAACATGAAGCTTTTCTTTTAAAAATTATTTTTACAGCCGCAACCCTCGGTGCGGGATATAAGGGCGGCGAGATTGTTCCCGTGTTTTTTATCGGTGCGACATTCGGAAATACCGCTGCAAGGTTTCTGTCCCTTTCGCCCTCTTTCGGTGCGGGAATAGGTCTTGTTTCGCTTTTTTGCGGCGTTACAAATTGTCCCATAACTTCAATTGTTTTAAGCGTTGAGCTTTTCGGAAGCGACGGAATAATTTTCTTCCTGCTTTCCTGTGCATTCAGTTACCTTCTTTCGGGATACCACGGTCTTTACAAGGAACAAAAAATAGTTTATTCAAAACTTCGTCCCGAATTTATAGACCAAAAAGCTCAATAAACATATTGAAATGAACCGTATAATATGATATCATTATAAAAACAGAAAGAAAGCAGATGATTTTTTATGAAAAAATTTCCGGTTGCTCTCCAGCTTTATTCTGTAAGAGAAGATATGGCTGAAGATTTTGAAGGAACACTTAAAAAAGTTAAAGAAATGGGATATGACGGCGTTGAGTTTGCGGGACTTTTCGGCAAAAGTGCAAGCGAAGTAAAAAAACTTGTCGAAAAATTCGGTTTAAACCCGATTTCCGCACACGTCCCCTATGTTGATATGATTAACGATACCGACAAGGTTCTTTCGGATTATGCCGAAATAGGATGCAAATTTGTCGTTATCCCCTATATGACGGAAGAATTTCGCCCCGGTGCGGAAAAATTCCCGCAATTGATTGAAGGTATTAAAAAAATAGGAGCAAGAGCAAAAGAACTCGGTATGACTTTGCTTTACCACAACCACGATTTTGAATTTGTTAAAATCGGTGACAGCTACGGTCTTGACGTGCTTTATTCTTCTGTTGATGAAGAAATTTTCAAGACAGAGCTTGACACCTGCTGGGTAAATGTCGGCGGAGAAAATCCCGCAGAATATATTCTTAAATATTCGGGAAGAAGTCCTGTTGTTCACCTTAAAGACTTTGTTATGGAGGGCAAACAGGCAGGAAACCTTTACAAGCTTATCGGCATTGATGACGATAAAGAAGCGGAAAAAGATGATAAAAAATCCTTTGAATTCAGACCCGTAGGCTACGGTTGCCAGAATTTTAAAGAAATTCTCGAAGCCGCAGAAAAAGCAGGCGCAGAGTGGGTTGTTGTTGAACAGGACGAAGCTACAATGGGCAAAACACCTATCGAAAGTGCAGAAATGAGCCGTAATTATCTTAAAGATAATTTTGCTGTATAAAACATTAAAGCGAGGTAATAAAAATGGTAGAAGAAAAAGTAAATATTCTTGACGAATTTAAAGTCAAGCACGAAAAAAACGAAATCGATGCCAGCCATAAGCTCAAAGTCGGTATTATCGGCACAGGTTGGATTGCAGACGCACATATCGAAGAATATCTCAAAATGCCTGACGTTGAGCTTGTCGGTGTTGCCGACCTCATCCCCGGAAAAGCAGACGCTTTCCTTGAAAAATGGAACGTTAAAGGCACAAGAACGTACCTTTCACACAAAGAGCTTCTTGACAACGAGGAGCTTGACGCCGTAAGCGTTTGCACATACAACGCAACCCATGCGGAATGTACGATTTACGCACTTGAAAAAGGCGTTAACGTACTGCTTGAAAAACCGATGTGCGTTACTACCGAAGAAGCTGTGGAAATTTGCCGTGCCGAGAAAAAAAGCGGCAAAATCGTATCGGTCGGCTTCCAGCCGAGATTTGACGAAAATATGAAAATGATTAAAGAAATCGTTGAATCAGGCGAGCTTGGCGACATTTACTACATTCAGACAGGCGGCGGAAGAAGAAGAGGTATCCCCACTCCTTTCGGTACTTCTTTCATAGAAGAAAAGACAGCAGGAATCGGTGCACTCGGTGATATCGGATGCTATTCTCTTGATATGCTCCTCAACGCTATCGGATATCCGAAGCCCTTGACTGTTACGGGATATAAATCCGACTTCTTCGGAAAAGCCGACGATTACGAGCATAAAGACGTTTTCGGTGTTGATGACTTCGCCGCTGCATTTATTCGTCTTGAGGGCGGAATTATACTCGACTTCCGTATTTCATGGGCTATGAATATGGATACATCGGGCGATGCTCTTATCCTCGGTAAGAAAGCAGGTTTGAGAATCCCCTCAACAGAATGTTGGAACGGTTCTATCGGCGGGCCTCTTAAAATTTACCGCAATATCGGTTCAAGTGAGGTTTGCACCGAAATTCCCGAAAAGAAGAATGACGGTGAAGGCAACTTCTACAAAAAAATCCGTTCTTTCCTCGACGCTGTCAAAAACGGAACACCCGCTCCTGTGCCGACAAGTCAGATTCTTTACAATCAGGCAATTATTGACGGCATATGCAAATCCGCAAAGCTCGGCAAAGAAATCGAAATTAACATCCCCGAAATATAAAAAAAACGCTCTCCGAGTTATCAAGGCTCGGAGAGTATTTTTTTTAACGAAACAAGAAAATCATCATCCTGTTGTTTTGTCCGTTTTGGTGGGCCTTTTGTTCTGCCGCCCGACATTCTGATTTTTTTTGACAAATGACGTTGCTCAAGCAAGGTGCCGATATTATAATCTGTAAAAATCAAGCCGTTTTGGTTTAAAACCTTTGCATTTTTTGCAAGACACATTGCCGCAAGTCCGTAATCCTGAGTTACAACAACATCGCCGTTTTCGACCAAATTTACCAATGCAAAATCCGCACTGTCACTGCCTTTTGATACAATTACCGTTTTGGCACCCTTTCTCTCAATTAAGTGAGAGGTATCACATATCAAAACACAATCGTTTATATTATATTCCTTTGCACAACCGAGTGCGATATCTGTAACGGGACACGCATCGGCATCAATTAACAATTTCAAAGAATCACCTTTTTCAAAACAGAGCTGTAAAAACTTACGTTTCTACAGCTCCGTTTTTCAGTAATTATTGTTTATTCTTTGCAGCCATACGCTGGAATGCTTTGACAACCTCAACAATCGGGATTATCAAGAATGCAAGCAACAAAGCTATGCCGTATTCTGCCCAACCGATAATTTCAAAATCGAAAGCATTTGCAAGGAAGGGTATTTCGATAACGGCGGTTGTTAAAATAAGCGAAGCAATCATCGAAAGATACAACATCATATTATGGCTTCCCTTTATTGCCATACCGATAACCGAACCTCTCTGCGAACGCAGGTTGAACGAATGGAAAATTTCAGCCATCGACATTGTAAGGAATGCCATCGTCATACCGTGGCCGCCGTCGACAAGTGAAATTCCGTAGAATTTCCAAACACCGGTTTGCATATATTCGCCTATAAAGTAAGCGGAAATAGTCAAAACGGTAACAATCAAGCCCTGATATATAGCATCTATACCGAGTCCGCCGGAAAAGATGCCGTCAGTTGTTTTTCTCGGCTTTCTGTACATAATGTCGGATTCGGGTTTTTCCATTCCGAGTGCCAAAGCGGGGAAACAGTCTGTAACGAGATTGATAAACAGCAAATGAGGTGCTTTGAGGATTGTGAAATTCAAAAGAGTTGAAATGAATATCGAAAGAACCTCAGAAAGGTTTGAACCGAGAAGGAACTGAATTGCTTTTCTTATGTTATCGTAAATTCTTCTTCCCTCAGCAACAGCGTTGACAATTGTTGCAAAGTTATCGTCAGCCAAAACCATATCGGCAACGTTTTTCGTAACATCTGTGCCGGTAATGCCCATACCGATTCCGATATCGGCACTTTTAATTGACGGAGCATCATTAACGCCGTCACCTGTCATTGCGGTGACATATCCTTTGTTCTTCCAAGCGTTGACGATTCTTGTTTTATGCTCCGGCTGAACACGGGCATAAACAAAAATTTCCGTAACCTTTTTCTCAAATTCTTCGTCGGAAAGCTCCGAAAGCTCTGCACCGGTCATTGCGTGGGAAGCATCCTGAATTATTCCAAGCTCCATTGCAATTGCCACAGCCGTGTCTTTGTGGTCACCCGTAATCATAATGGGTGTGATTCCCGCTGTTCTACATTCATCTATTGCAGCCTTAACTTCGGGGCGAACAGGGTCTATCATACCTGTAAGACCGATAAAAACAAGGTCGTTTTCAAGCTCGGCAGCATCAAAAGAAGCAGGTGCGGAATCGTATTTTTTGTAAGAGCAGGCAAGAACACGAAGTGCTTTATCTGCCATTCGTTTGTTATCCGCAAGAACCTTTGCTTTAAGCTCGTCCGTAAACTCAACAACTTGTCCGTCTATATCGGCATATTTGCACTTATTCAAAATAACATCGGGAGCGCCCTTTGTGAATTGAATGATATTTCCGTTGTTGTTGTGAACAGTTGACATCATCTTTCTGCCTGAATCAAACGGAGCTTCACCGATTCTCGGATAAGATGCTTTAAGGTCATTTTTATTAAGCGACAGGCTTTCGGCATAATAAACAAGTGCCGCTTCCGTCGGCTCTCCGATTACGTTGCCGTTTTCGTCAATCTCGGCGTCGGTGCAAAGAGCCATTGCAGTTGCGAGAAATTCTTCGTTTTCGCCGTAATGGTCAACGACAGTCATTTTGTTTTGAGTGAGAGTACCGGTTTTATCGGAGCAGATAATCTGTGCGCAGCCGAGAGTTTCAACAGACGACAGCTTACGGATAATCGCATTGTTTTTCGACATATTTGTAACGCCGATTGAAAGAACGATTGTAACAACGGCAACCAAGCCTTCGGGAATGGCTGCAACGGCAAGCGAAACCGCTACCATAAAGAAATCAAGAATCGAATCAAAAGTAACGGAAGAAATACCGCCCCTTACAATTTGAGTTACAATGTCAAAAGCGAAAATGAAAACACAAATGCCCACAACAAGATATGTGAGAATTTTCGACAATTGATTAAGTTTGATTTGAAGCGGAGTAAGACCTTCTTCCGCTTCGGCAATAGCACCTGCGATTTTACCCATTTCGGTTTCCATACCCGTTGCGACAACAACGGCTTTACCTCGTCCGTAAACAACCGTGCTGCCCATATAGAGCATATTTTTTCTGTCACCGAGCGGTACGTCACCGTTTTCACCGGCAGAAAGTGTGTCGCTGTGTTTACCGACAGGTACGGATTCGCCCGTCAAAGCGGCTTCTTCGATTTTCATACTTGCAGATTCGATAATTCGGCAGTCTGCCGGAACGGAATCGCCTGCTTCGAGTAAGACAATATCACCGACAACAAGTTCTTCGCTCTTTACATTTACGATTTTGCCGTCACGCAGAGTTTTGGTTGTTGCCGCTGACATTTCCTGCAAAGCTTCAATTGCCGCTTCTGCCTTACTTTCCTGAACAACACCGAGAACAGCATTGATTATAACAACAGCAAGAATGATTATGGTATCGGTCGGCACGGTAGGTCTGCCTGCCTCCACAAATTCCGTAATTGCGGAAATAACCGCCGCTACAAGAAGAATAACTATCATGGGGTCTTTCATCTGGTCAAAAAACCTTTTAATCCACGAATCCTTCTTTCCCTCGGCAAGCTTATTCTTGCCGTTTGCTTCAAGCCGTTTTTGGGCTTCGGCAGTTGTAAGTCCATCGGCAGATGACGATATTTTCGCAAAAACGTCACCGATGTTTTGAAGATAATACTTCATTTTTTTACGTCCTTTCATAATAAATTAATATAACCCGCATTTTAGGGGAATAAAAAAGACCTTTAACAGAGCCGATTATGTCTCTGTTAAAGGTCTTGCTTCCTTTTCAGGTTCATCTGCCAGCCGAAAAAACGACGGTTGTTGACAGTGAATTTTTCAAAGCTACTCCCCTATAACATAGTAAATTATAGCAAATTGACACAGAAATGTCAATGATTTTTGATTATTTTTACAAATAATTCACACTCTCGGTATTAACAGCATACATTTTTCGGCAATAAAATTTTCATCTATATCATTTTCGAGCCTGATTGCATCCATCGTTGTATTATACTTTCTTGCAATATTCCAAAGCTTTTCCCCGTCATCGCAAAAATATATTGTCAATGCGGAATATTTATTCTTTTTCGGTTCGGAATCGTCGCAAACAATATCGGTCAATATTTCCGCCGTATTTCTTCTCATCAAATAAGCTTGCAGCCTTACTTCCACCCTCAAATCGATTCTGTTGCTGTCCGTCAAAACAAATCCGACCGCACTCACAATCGCATCCGAAGAACAAATTAAATCCTTACAACCGTCATTTATGTTTTTTACCTTTTCAAAAGTTACCGTTCTTTCCGCATAAAACGGTTGTGAAGAATCATCTATGCCGAGAATCGACACCGTAGTGCTGCCGATAATTTTCAGTTCATCCCCTATACAGGTATAGGTTGTCACAACATCATCGCACCAAACGTTTACGATTTCACTTATCGCAACATTTGAAAATTCTTCACTGCTTTTTACCATTATAAGGTCTTCAAAACTATCGCAAATTTTTTCAAAAGTTATAAGCTTCTTTTCGCTTTTGACATTATATAAGGTTGAATAACAATCGCTCGGAAAAGCCTTTTCTACGGCTTTATCGGCTTTAATGACAGCGCATATTCCCGCCGTTACATCCAACAACCTTTTTTCGCCGCTTGAATTTGTTTTTGTTATTACGCTAAATGACATCAGCGAAAGCTTTACGCAGTAATCGGATTGTTCATCAATTCCGTCAAGCTCGATAATTTGGTTAATCGGCATTGAATTTTCGTACAATTCGCATTTGCCCTCATCATTATCCGCACAATAAAGAACGGATATGTTAAGCTCGCCTTTTATGAGCAATTTATTGTTAATTACCTTAACCTCGGCAGAATACGGTGTTGCTTTTTGTCTTATTATTTGTCTGACGGGCGGTTTTGTTTTGCCGATTTCCATAACCTCATTAAGTGTAAAAGTTTTAACCGTTTGACCTATGTAGTCGGAAGCCGAATCAAAATCTTTAAGCAATTGAATACCGCAGTTTTCCGCTTCGGAAACAACTTCGCAGTCTTTTCTGCCCGAAATGCTTATGCCGATTGCAACGGACGTGTGAATATCAATTCTTCTCTGCGAAACGGCTCTTGTGTTTGCGTATGCTGTTTTCAGCTTTATTTCCGCAACGGGGTTATCTATCTGCTTGCCGAGTTCCACTGTTTTTGAAAACGGAAATGTTTTATCATAGCAAAAAATACCGTTGCTCTCATCAACGTAAATCACCTGAACAAAAGCGTTGGCATCAATTGTCACCCTGTCACCCACACACTGTTCGGACACCAAGCACGGCGTTACCGTACATTTTAAAATTCTTTTTATATCGGGGCAATAATCCGGCAGAGTTATATCTCCGTCCACCGCCTGTTCGGACGTGTTTTCAAACATTAATTCACAAATATGCAATGTTTCTTTTTTTACATTTATTTCCATACACACAGCTCCTTTTAATATTTCTTTGTAATGAATATTCCGTTTCGTTTGAATTTATGACAATAATCGGTTTTTCGTAGCGTGTGTAACAAAAAAGCACCCGCATTTTACAAAACACGAGTGCCTGATTTCAAATATTCAAATTATAATTCGCAAAGCTCTTTAAGATATTTTGCACTTTCACCTCTTGTTACCGTTGAAAACAAATTAAAGTTTTTATCTGACAAAATTTCAAACGAAAGCTTTGCACCTTTAAAGAATCCCGAAATACCTTTTTGTGTTGCACTTTTTAAAATTTCAAATGCAAATTTCAAAACAGAAGCCGTTTCTTTGTCGGAAGCGTCATTTGACGTGCCGTTAATTGCATTAAAAGCCTCGGCAAGCTGCCCTTTGGTGATAGCATCATCAGGGCTGAAGGTTGTTTCGGATGTTTCGCTCATTATACCGTTGAGCAAAACATATTCAATAGAAGTGTAACAACTGTGACCGGGTTTGACATCTTCGTACTTTGTTGAAATATCGGGGTCGGGAAGAGCTTTAATAATTTGGTTTGCAATAAAAGCATGACCGCCGCCGTCCGGGTGGCTTTCAACATAAGTTGTACCGGTAGTGTCAACATAGGCGTAGCCGAACTTTTTGGCACCCTCAATCATAGGCTTGTTGCCGACTGACATAATAAACTCAACAACCGTGCTTACAAGCTGCTTTACAGCCTCGCTTTGTTCCTCTGTTTGGATTTGCTCACCGACAACGCCGTCGTAATCGAAATATTTTCCTTTAAGGCTGTTATCGCTCATACCGAGAACCATCAAGGTTACATCGGGATTGTAAGAATAAATATCCTTTATTACCTCGTCCCAATTGTTATAGAAATTTCCGAGTCCGTAATTAAGTGCTTCGGGTATTGCTTCGGCAAGTGCGGGGAGTGCGCCGGCGATATGAGCAACTTCAACCAGCTTTTCAAAATCAGCCAAATCGATTTCGCCTTTTTCGATTATTTCCTGCACCTTTTTCATATACTTATCGGCAACATTTTCTTCTTCCAAAACATCGGAAACAACCCAGCCGAGGTAAGCGCCCCAATCGTTGCCTCCGACACCGAGAGTAATCAGGTCAGCTTCCTTGACTGCCTGCTGATATGCTTTTCTGATTCTTTCGTCACCCGGAAGATATCCGTAATCTTCATACACATAAAGGTGGCTCGGATGGAAAAGATACTCATCTTTACATTCCTTTGCGTAGTCATCCTCAAGCATATAGCGGATTTCTATTGTTCTGAAACCGGGACCTGCAAATGCGGTCATAGTGTTGTCGTCTATAATCGAGCTTGCAACAATATCGCCGTAAGAGCCGGGAACCCTCCAATAAGTTGTTTCATTGTATTTTCCATTGTACGCTTCGTCATTATCCGTTACTTCGTCACGGTATCCGCTTGCAACACTGTCGCCCAAAAGAACATAGTTTTTATACTGACCCTTGTGCTTGTTTACGGCTTCACTGTCAAGCTCATAAGCGGAGCAGACAAAGGAAGTGCCAAGGAGCATAACAAGTGCCAGAAAAACGGACATTGCATTTTTAAAAACTTTTTTCATAAACTCTCTCCTATAATTTTGTTAATTTTATGATAACATATTAATTTTTCGCCGTCAATAGGAAAAGGGCTGTAAAAAGTATAAACTCCCTACAACCCTTTGAAGCGACTTATTCTTCCTTGTAATCCGTTTTAAGAAACCACAACATTAATTTGAATTTTATACGTTCCGTATGCCCAGCAATTGGAATTACGCACAGTAATTTTCGCTTTTACTGTGTCTCTGCCCGTTTTACCGCTATAGCCTGTCATATCCACAACTGCATAAACAGAATCGGAATCAAGCGACTCAATGGAATTTTTGTCCCCGTAAAGAACAACATCCTTTATTGACGAAAAGTTGTTTAAAAGAGAAACCGTACAATTGTCGGGAACGTTTGTAAAAGAAATTCTGCTCTTATCAATTTCGATCTTTTTTGATGTTGCTTCAAAAACATTCACGGTCACTGTCACTTCTTCGACATCGTCAAAAACTTTCAGGTTTGTCGAAAAATCTTCTTTTTTAAATTTGAATACATTTTTCCCCGATTTTATTTTTGAAAAATCGATTGTTCCTACCGTCACGTTTTCCATTGAAGAAATTACGTCTTCCGCCGCACCGATATTGAGCGTTTCCGGTGAAATTTTTATACTTTCGATAAAATCGCTGTAATTTTCGGGTGTATTGGAAAAATCAACGCTTGTTGCAAATTCAGCCTTTTTCAAAACAGGGACGGTTATTACAACAGGAGAATCCTCTTTCAACTCAATATAGCTGATTTTGTTTCCGTAATTGTCAACCAAATCAATTTCTGCATTGAAATAAGAGGTTTTGTTAAGTGATTTTGTTTTTCCCTTATCTTCATCGCTCAGTTTTGCGTAAATATTTTCCTTATCAAGCTTATTAATTTGCGTTGCCGCCCCGCAAACCGTCACTGTATCCGAGGACAAAACAGGCCCCTCCACATAGTAGCCGGCAGGCACAATATTTTCGGGGATTTCCTCTGTCTTCAAATCCACTTGAACTTCTTTGTACGCATCAAAATAAACCTCGATCTGTTCACTCGAAAGCGATACAATTTCATAATCCGCATTGGGGTCTGTTTTTGTTGCGATAAGCTGAAGAGAATGTGCGCCCACGGAATCGACATAATTGAGGTTTGCATTTACACTTATATCTTCTTTTGATAAATCACGCTGCGTAATAGAATATCTTTTCCCCTCGACCGTCACATCAACCGTATACTCTTTTTCCGTAAACGGCTGTAAATCGAGCTTTTCGGCGGTTGTATTTTCGGTATTTATCACAACCGGCACATCTTCGATTTTGTAAGTTGTTTCGGGGCTGAAAGCCATTACAACCACAATCCACACAACAACCGCACACACAAACGAAAACACCGCAAGATACCTGTTATTATAAAACAGATTGTGGAAGAAGTTTTGTTTTCTTTTTTTTGCTTGATTATTTCTTTTCATCAAACTTTCCTCCCATTCTGTTTTTCGTAAATTCTATAAAGGATTCAACGGTACCCTTATCTTTTTTGGAAACGGTAAGACCATCAAGCAAAATCTTTTCCAAATCTTCCGCATTAAGGTTTCGGATAAGATTTCCTTTTTCGGCAACCGAAATTATACCCGTTTCTTCACTTGTGACAACAAGCAGGGCATCACTTTGTTCACTCATACCTATTGCCGCACGGTGACGTGTGCCCAATTCTTTATCGACATTGTTGTTTTGAGTTAAAGGAAGAATACATCCCGCAGCGTAAATTCTGCCCTCACGCACAAGCGCCGCACCGTCGTGAAGCGGTGAATTCGGGAAAAATACGTTACCGAACACCTGCTCTTTTGCGGCGGCATCTATTACCGTACCCGTTTTGATTATTTCACCGAGCAAAGTTTTTCTTTCAAAAACAGTGAGCGAACCTATTTTATTTTCGCTCATATGAACTGCCGCTTTAACAAACTCGGAAACAACATTTTTTACGTTCTCGGTTTCCTCGGAATCACGTCCTTTTGTAAAAAAGCGTTTTGCAAAATTCTTAAATCCGTTTCTTCCGGCAGTTTCAAGAGCATGTCTTATTTCGGGGTTAAAAATAATAATCAAAACAAGAATCAAATTTGAAAACAAAGTTTTAAAAATATATTCACTTGCCTGCATATCAAGAAGCTTAATCACGCCGAATGCCACGGCAACAAGAACCAAGCCTTTGATGAGTTGAAAAGCTCTTGTATCTCTCAAAAGCTTAATTGCCTGATATATAATAAATGCCACAAGGATAATATCGAGCAAATCGGTTATCCCGAAAGATGAAAAAACATTTTTCAGTTTTGATAAATAATCCGAAATCATTTCAACAAACATACCTGTTAACTCCTAATTCTTAATCACATATATGATATCACACTTTTTTTGATTTGGCAATTTTATTTACACAATTGATTAAACAATCGATATCTTTTCTTGTGTTAAAAGCAGATACCGAAACCCTCGCCGTGCCGGTACCGGACGTTCTGTAATATTCATGGGCACAGGGATTGCAGTGAAAACCGCCTCTGACCGCAATTCCGTATTCGGCAAGAGCCGATGCGGTTTCTTCGCCGGTTAAGCCGTTAATATTGAAAGACAAAATAGGAACGAATTTTCGGCTGTCGAACTCATTGTAAACCACAATGTCGGCAGAATCCAAAAAGCAGCGGTAAAGATACGAAATCAAACTGCTTTCACGTTCTCTGATGTGACTGATTTTTTCTTTTGTTACAAAATCAATGCCTTTTCCCAAAGCGACTATGCCGCCGATGTTTTGCGTGCCGCTTTCGTAACGGTCGGGCAAAAATGTCGGCTGCGAAAAATTCTTGCTCTCGCTGCCCGTTCCGCCCTCCATAAGAGTATCGGGAAGACATTCGTTTGACAAAATCAGCACACCTGTTCCGAAAGGGCCGTAAAGTCCTTTATGCCCCGGCATACACAAGCACGAAATGTTATCACGTTTTATATCGATATCAATAACCCCTGCCGCCTGTGCCGCATCGACAATAAGCGGGATGTTGTGCTTTTTTGCAAGTTCTCCGAGCTTCCTTATAGGCAATATGTCCCCGAAAACATTGGAAGCATATGTGCAAACCAGAAAACAGGTGTTGGGTTTTATTTTGTGTTCAAAGCTTTGCACCGTTTTATCGTCATCAAAAAAAACATTTGCCGTATCGAAATCGAAATTGCCCTCATTTTTAAGTTTTGCAAGCGGACGCATAACGGAGTTGTGTTCAAGACAGGAAGTTACCGCATGACCTCCGTTTTTTGCCAAACCTTTTATTGCTATATTGAGTGCGTGAGTACAATTGAGCGTGAAAACAACGTTTTCTTCGCTTTCGGCACCGAAAAGCGATACCAGACGGCTTCGCACCTTATAAACCTCAAGTGCCGTTGAATTGCTCATAGAGTAGCCGCCCCTGCCGGGATTTGCACCGTACAGTGTCGGTGCAAGCCTCATCATTTCACGCACCTGAACAGGCTTCGGATACGTTGTGGCACTGTTATCAAGGTATATCATAGTCTGTCACGAACCTCACCGTGTCCCAGCACTTTAACGTGATTATTTCTTAAAACGGCTTCGGCACGTGTAATGTCACCGTCTACCTCGACGGCATAACCGCAACCGCCCTTTTTTCCGCTTTTATCGTTTCTTATTACACGGGCATGAAACCCGTTGGAATTCAAAACATCCTTTGCCTTAATGGCATGGGTAACAGAATTTACCTTTATATAGTTTCTACCCATTTTCTCACCCCATTTCATAATTATATCACTATCATAATATGAAAACGTGAGAAATTTGTCCGACTATTTGTTTTCTATCAAAACAACCGCATGAGCCGAAATTCCGTCACCGCTGCCGGTAAATCCCATCTTTTCTTCTGTTGTTGCCTTGACACTTACCGAATTTTTATCCAAAGAACAACATTCGGCTATATTCTTACGCATATCGTCAATAAACGGCGAAAGCTTAGGTCTTTGTGCAATTACCGTTGAATCTATGTTAACGATTTTGTATCCGCTGTCATCTAATTTTTTTACAACCTCCGCCAAAAGCTTTTGACTGTCCGCATTTAAAAAGCGTTCATCATCATCGGGAAAAAGCTTTCCTATATCTCCCAATGCCGCAGCACCCAGCAGAGCATCACTCACAGCGTGAAGAAGAACATCGGCATCGGAATGTCCGAGCAAGCCTTTTTCAAATTCTATTTCCACTCCTCCGAGTATCAATTTTCTGTTCTGCACCAATCTGTGAACATCATATCCGTGACCGATTCTCATAACGATTCTTCAATCTCCTTTACCGTTTTTTTATATTCATCCCTTGTCATAAAAACATTAAGCATTTGAACCAGAGAATTTGTCGAAAGCTTTGAGGGAAGCTCAAGTCTTTCAAGAAGAAGCTTTCTTTTTTCTGTGCAATTTCCCGTTCCGAAAAAGCCGTCCTCGTACAAATTGTATTTAGTAATCGGTTCGGAAATATCGTTCGGTGAAATGTCGGCGGCAATGCCTGCCCGCTTTAACGCTTTCAGTATTACGTCATCCGACACACCCTCAACTCCGAGCAATCCCTCTGCGGATTTTTCCGCTTTTCTCTTTTCCTTACCCAAAATTTCGGGAATGTAGGCGTGCTTGATATACTCTTTTTTTATGCTTCCGCCGAGAAAAGAGCGTATGAGCAGTCCTGCGGAATCACTGTCGGTAAGAATTAAAATTCCTCTTTTTTCGGCAAGATTTCTTATTAAACGCTGTTTTTGCTTATCTTTAAAAATGCCGAATCCGTCTGTTGTAATTATGGGGGCATCTATAATGGAGGAAAGCTTGATTTTATCATACTTTCCCTCAACGATAACAGCTTCTTTTATTTTTATCATTACACCGTTACCTTCTCTCCGTTAGCCGCCAAAATGAGCTTTACGATTGTTTCTTCGAGGATAAGAGATTTGTTGACAGACGAGCTTTTAAGCTTAATATCTGCCGATGCCAAAACATCAAGACATACCCTTATTGCGGAAATACTGATTTTCGAGGCATCCCTTGCCGAATTAGTCAGGCGAAATGTTTTGTTCTGGTAATTATAGTATTTCGCAGCCGCATCCGCTCTTTCACCCGCTTGAGTAAACACCTTGGCTCTGTAAATATCGACATAGGCATTTATAAGCTGACTGTTGATGTTTATAGGCTCTTCCTTTTGAGAAATAAGTGTTTTAAGCGTTTCAAACGCTTTTTCGTTCCTGCCCTGAACAATATCCGTTGCCAAATCAAAAACTCTTGCGGAAACGGAACGCACAGCCAGCGATTCTATATGCTGTTTTGTAATTTCTTTTTTGTTAACATAGAAGCATAGCTTTTCAAGCTCATTGAGCAGGTTGTTCATATCGTCTCCTACGAGATTAATAAGATATTCGGCATTTTGGGAACTCAGTGTACATCCCCTTTTATCCGCACCGGAAACAAGAAGCTTTACAAGTGCCGAGCGTGTTTTTTTATCAAGAAGCAAAACACTGCCGTACTTATTCATCATCGTGACAGTTTTTTTCCATTTATCATTTCTTTTTGCGTCAATTTCCGTATTCTGCATCCAAAAAATTAAAATATTACTTTCGGGAATGTCGGAAATTATTTCTTCAATCTGCTTTTTATCTTCTTCGCTTGCTTTATCAAACCTGTAATCTTTAACGACAATACAGGCGTGTTCATCCATCATAGGCAGTGACTCGCAGCAGGCTGCCACATCATTAAGGAGCAAATTATCGCCGTCAAAAAAGTGAAGATTAAAAGCGGAAAAATCTTTTTTTACGGACTTTTCCATTATTTTACCGGCATAAAAGTTTTTCAAATACGGCTCATTGCCGTAAATAAAATAAAGATTTGAAAAATTACCGCTTTTTATATGAAGTTTAATATCGTTTTCAAATATTTCCGGCATAAAAATTCTCCTATACTTTTATAGACTTTATATATGTTGAATCGTTAAAGGTTAAATGTACTTTTTCGGCACTTGCCGGCACGGAGGTTTTGTACGCTGTTGAAACCACATATTCACCCGTTGCCGAAAAATCCGTTTTATATGTGTTCTGATACATTGTAACATAAACATCGGGATTAATACAGCCCTGCGGTAAATTTTCTTCTTTTAATTTACCGTAAAAATTTATCAAAATACGTTTTCCGTTTGCAAAAACCAGAGCAAAAGAACAGCTTTCATATGTGTAATATTCAATTTTGACTTTACCTCCGAAATAATCCGCACTGACAAAATCGGCAGAGACGCAGTTTTCGCAAATATAGCCGAATTTATATTCCGAGGAAGTAATAACCCTTTCGATTTCAAAAGCGTCTTTTATATCTTTGGCATTACTTATCAGAGAATCGCTGTTGTTTACGGGAAGATAAAGCGATTTGATTTTTCTTGTTCCGATATTGCTAAGGTAATCGATTGTTTTATCTGCCGAGCCGTAACCTCCGCCGCACGCAAGCATTACGGTTTCGCCGTTATGCGACAGCGTTGCACACATCCCGTACCCGACATCTATAACGGCAAATTCAACAAAATTAACGCTGTAAACAAGCTTTGCGGCATTTGAAATCAAAACAATCGGCACAAGCAAAGCAGAGAAAACCGCTGTTTTCTTTTTTGCTGACATATTTAAGAACATCAAAACCGCCAAAAGCAATACAATTAAAACCAAAACAAGACGGTTTGTTCTTGTTGTGACATTAAAATACAAATTATCGTATTCCGAAAACTTGTTGATTACCGCAAGCACAATCTTTGACAGCTCGACCGACACGCCGAAAACCAGCTTTCCTAAAATAAAATTTTCCGAAAGAGAAAGCAGCACCATACCCAATCCGCCTGTTACCATTGCAAAAGAGCAAAGGGAAGAAATGAAGAAATTCGCAACAATGCTCAAAAGAGAAAAATCGATATTATAAAGAACCGATACGGGAAAAGTAAACAACTGTGCCGAAAGCGACACAAGAATTATTGAAGATACATAATTTACCGCTTTGCTCAACGGTGCGAATCTAATTTTATCAATCAGGCTTTTAATTTTCGGATAAACATACTCGTTCATTAAAAGTATTCCGAAAACGGAAGCAAACGAAAACACTGTTCCTACGTTGAAAACAGAAAACGGGGCAACGGCGGTCAAAACAAGTGCCGAAATTCCGAGAGTGTTCAATGAATCCGGCTTTTCGTTAAAAATCACAGCCAAATAATTTAGTATCATCATAAATCCCGCACGCATAACGGAAGGCGTAAAACCCGTAAAAGCCATAAACACAAGCAGAAATATAATCGAAACGACAGACGAAGCTCGCTTTGAGAAAAATTTACGCAGGAGTTTATACAAAAATCCCGACCATATGGCAATATGCAGTCCCGAAACCACAAGAATATGCGATGTGCCGGTTACACGAAATTTTTCAAGCATACCATCACTTATCAGGTTCTTTTCACCTATCGTTATTCCCGCAATAAATCCGCCTATATCATTCGGCAAAAGCTCAAAAACGGTGTCGAAAAGCTTATACCTGTACGATAAAATATTATATATCAGCGGTTTATCTTCATTTTGATAAGATTTTAAGGTATCATTGACTATACCGCCCGTAAGACAGATGTTTTTCGACTTAAAAGAACGCATCACGCTGTCATCATAAGAATCTGTTTTATAAAGATTTGCTTTAAACTCCACATTATCGTAGAAAGACACGTTTTCGGGCAATGAAGACGCGGAAACTCTGATTTTCGCAGAAACGTTTTCTCCGTTAATTTTGCTGCTTTTTACAATCAGATAATATTTGTTATCGGAAATGTACGGTCTTTCGCATATTACACCCTCAACGGAAATATTTTCACCGGAAAAATATTCCTCATTTATTCTGAAAGCATTGTCGGCATTAAAGAATATCAAACACGCACACAAAACAGAGGAAGATATGACGGCAAAATATCCGAGCTTTTTGCGTTTGAGAAAAATTATAAAGACCGCAAGCAGAAAAATCGGCACAACATACAGCGAAATTTCATAACCGAACCTCGACAAAACAAGTACGGTCAGGAAAAACACTGCTCCGATAATTCCAAGCGGTCTTTTAGTCATTTTATTTCACTCCGATAAACGAATCAACCGGCAGGCCAAGCAAAGCTTCTGCCACCCATAAGATGGAAGTGCAAATGCTTCACAGTCTGTCCGCCCGCTTCACCGATATTCGTAACTATTCTGTATCCGTCGGCGGAAAGGTTATTTTCCGAAGCAAGCTTTGCCGCAACCTCAAAAATATGCGCAACAACCGAGCTGTTATCGGAATTTATTTCATTTACCGATGAAATATGCTCTTTCGGAATTATAAGAATATGAACAGGTGCCTGCGGTTCTATATCATAAAACGCATAAACCAAGTCATCCTCATAAGCTTTTTTGGAAGGAATTTCACCTGCAGCTATTTTACAAAACAAGCAATCCATCTTTAACACTCCTCAAAATTATTTTACCATTGAAGAAACAATTTTTTCAACAGCCGAAATTGCTTCCTCGGCTTTTGTAATATCTTTACCGCCTGCCATTGCGAAATCGGGACGTCCGCCGCCCGAACCGCCTGCAAGACGAGCCGTTTCACGCACGATATTTCCTGCGTTCATACCTTTTTTAATTGCACCTTTCGCACATCCGCAAGCAAAGCTGATGTTTCCTTTTTCGCTGTTTTTATCCGCAATTACAATAACGGCATCTTCACTTGTGTCTCTTAAAGCTTCACACATAGAACGAAGGTCATCATTGGGCATATCCTCAACAACCGTTGCTATGAGCTTAATACCCGAAACATCCTTTGCACAGGACGAAAGGCTTTTTGCCTTAATTGAAGAAAGCTCGGAAGAAAGTCTGTCGATTTCTTTTTCTTTTTCTTTCATTTCGGACATAACGGTTTCGGCACGTTTTTCAAGGTCATTTGCATTTGCAAGCTTGAGGGTTTGTGCCGTGTTGGAAATAAGAGAAAGCTTCTTTGTGATAAATTCAAGAACACCGCTGCCTGTTACGGCTTCAATACGTCTTACACCCGCCGCAACGGAGGATTCGCTGACAATCTTAAACAAACCGAGATTTCCCGTTGAAGAAACGTGGGTTCCGCCGCAAAGCTCGGTTGAATACTCACCTGCTTTTACAACCCTTACAACATCGCCGTATTTTTCACCGAACAATGCCATAGCACCCATTTTCTTTGCTTCTTCGATAGGCATTTCCGTCATTGTAACCGTCACTGCCGAAAGTATTTCTTCATTTACCGTTTTTTCAACTTCGGCAATTTCTTCCGCAGTAAGAGCCGAGAAGTGAGTAAAGTCAAAACGTACATTATCCTTGTTTACAAGCTGACCTGCCTGTTCAACGTGTGTGCCGAGAATTTTTCTGAGTGCCGCCTGCAAAAGATGTGCCGCCGTATGGTTACGCATTGTCGAAAGCCTATCTTCACGGTTAATAACAGCCTTAACCTTATCGGAAAGCTTTATTCCCTCGCCCTCAACAACACAGCCGTAATGCAGGAAAACACCGTCGTGTGTTTTCTTTGTGTCGACAACCTCAAACAAGGTGTCGCCCACAGTGATAACACCCGTATCTCCTACCTGTCCGCCGCTTTCCGCGTAGAACGAAGTTTTGTCAAGCACAATCACGGCTTCTTCGCCGTTTTCGATGTATTCTTTTCTTTCGCCGTTTGAAATTAACGCAATAACCTCTGCATCGTTTTCAAACTCCGTATAACCCAAGAACTCGGTTGAAGCAATGCCCTTTGTTACAACACCGCTGTCTTTCCAAGCTTCCGCACCGGCATCCTTGCGTGCATCACGGGAACGGTTACGCTGCTGCAAAACAAGCTCTTTGAATTTTTCCTCATCAACGCTCATTCCCTTTTCTTCGAGAATTTCTTTTGTAAGGTCAATCGGGAAGCCGTATGTGTCGGAAAGCTTAAACGCATCTTCACCCGAAAGAACATTATTTTGAGTGCTTTCAATCATCGAATTAAGAAGCTGCATACCCGAATCGATTGTTTTATTGAAGTTTTCTTCTTCGATTTTTACGATTTTAACAATAAAATCACGTTTTTCAACAAGATTGGGATAAGCCTTTTCGTTTTCTTTTATAACAGTGTCGCAAACTTCATAAAGGAAAGGTCTGTCAATGCCGATAAGCTTACCGTGACGTGCGGCACGTCTGAGAAGTCGACGTAAAACGTAACCCTTGCCCTCGTTTGACGGCATAACACCGTCACCTATCATAAATGTAGTCGAACGTATGTGGTCGGTAATTACACGCAGAGAAACGTCCGTTTTCTCGTTATCGTGATACTTGATTTTTGAAATATCCATAATGTGCTTCATAATATTCTGCACGGTGTCAACTTCAAAAAGATTATCAACCCCCTGCATAATGCAGGCAAGTCTTTCAAGACCCATACCTGTATCGATATTGCATCTGTCAAGCTTTGTATAATTGCCTTCGCCGTCATTGCTGAACTGTGTGAAAACAAGGTTCCACACTTCTATAAATCTGTCACATTCGCATCCTACACCGCAATCGGGTGAACCGCAGCCGTATTTTTCCCCACGGTCAAAATATATTTCCGAACAGGGACCGCAAGGGCCTGCACCGTGTTCCCAGAAATTATCCTCTTTACCGAGTCTTTTGATGTGTGACGGGTCAACACCGACCTTCTTTGTCCAAATTTCAAATGCCTCATCATCTTCTTCATAAATGCTGCAATAGAGAAGCTCTGCGGGGATTTCGAGAACCTTTGTGAAAAACTCCCAAGCCCAAGCCGTAGCTTCGTTCTTAAAATAATCACCGAAAGAGAAGTTGCCGAGCATTTCAAAATAAGTTCCGTGTCTTGCCGTTTTGCCGACACGCTCGATATCGGGCGTTCTGATACATTTTTGGCAAGTGGTAACACGGTTTCTCGGAGGAGTAACCTCACCCGTAAAATACTTTTTCATCGGTGCCATACCGGAGTTTATAAGCAAAAGGCTCTTATCTCCCTGAGGAACGAGAGAGAAAGACGGCAGTCTGAGATGCCCCTTGCTTTCAAAAAATTCAAGATACTTCTCACGAAGTTCATTAAGACCTGTCCATTCCATAATAAAAATCTCCTTACAAAAAAATATAATGCCCCTTGCACAGAATAAGAAAAATCCTACTCAACAAATCGGGACAAGGAATTGTTCCCTGCGGTACCACCCGAATTGTGCAAAAAGCACCACTCATTATTCCTTTAACGCAGGAAAAACGTCACTGTTCTTCACAGTACAGCTCAAAGCCGGCACATTTTTCCGTATGCGGGGATTTTTCAGCCGAGAATCCCCTCTCTTTGGCACACATTAAAAAATTTAAGCTCGTCACAGCATTTATCATATTGAATAAATTATATAACAATCTTTTTTATTAGTCAAGTTTAAATGAAAAAATTATACACTATGATTTTACTGTCATTGCAACATTCTAAACACTTTTGTTATAATAAGATGAAAGAAATTGTTCTTTTTGTACACTTTTACGGATTTTGTCGGTTGAACCGATTAAATTCTTAATGTATAATAGAATCTATATACAATCAAAGAAAGGAAAAACTATGAAGCTGTTAAAAAGGATAACCGCAATATTTTTGTCGGTGATTTTGACTTTTTCACTCTCGCCTGCCGTTTTCGGTGAAGAAAGAGAAAACAAGAACGAATATCCGTTCATTTTCATTCACGGTATGTTCGGCTGGGGTTCTGCCGAGGGAATCGACACACTGATACCTTACTGGGGTGCAACCACGGGCAATTTAATGGATTATTTGAGAGACGAGGGAATTGAATGTTATTCCGTTTCTTCGGGGCCTCTTTCCTCCTCTTGGGACAGAGCGTGTGAGGTTTACGCACAGCTTACGGGCGGCACCGTGGATTACGGTGAGGCACATTCAAAGGCTCACGGTCACGAAAGGTACGGCAGAACATACACTGAAGCAATTGTACCGAATTGGGGAAGCTACGACGGAGAAAATATTCAAAAAGTTCATCTTATCGGCCACAGTCACGGAGGTCAGGTAGCACGGCTTTTGGCTTACTTACTGACTTACGGCGATGAGAGCGAAAAGGACATTGCAAAAAGCGAAGACGATATTTCAGGCTTGTTTACGGGAGGCAAAGAAAATTGGGTGGAAAGCGTAACCACAATTTGCACACCCAACAACGGAACAACGCTTTACAATGCGGCGGACAAGCTGCGACTTCTCGAACCTCTTGAAAAATTCTGCTACTCCTATGCGGCAATAATGGGTAGGAGTTTTTTGAACGGACGTCTTGTTGACTTTCACCTTGAACAGTTCGGCATAAGCTGCATCCCCGGTGAACACCGCGCCGATTCAATAGCACCTGCCATTTTAAAGGCAATTAATTCGGATGATAAAATTTCACACGACCTTTCACTCAAAGGTGCTTATGATTTTAACAAAAAGGTTGAAATCAGCGATAATATCACTTACTTTTGTTACACATTCGATGCAACCGATGAAGCTTCCGAAAGAATGGTAAACACCGACTTCGGATTTTTGAAAATCACGGGCAAGATGATGTTGGATGACAATTTGCTCGATGACTTTTACTCGCTTCATCTTGACGAAAGTTGGCGGGCAAATGACGGTTTGGTAAACACCGTTTCGGCAAAAAATCCCTTTGATGAACCCGCAAAGGAATATGACGGTTCACCCGAAAAGGGAGTGTGGAACGTAATGCCCACGCAAACGGGCGACCACGGAACACCGATCGGTCTTTTTGCAGATGAGAAAAAAACGCACGATTTTTATGACGATATGTTAGAAATGCTTATTGAGCTTGAAAAATAAAATTGAAATTTTAGCTGAAACGAGCTGTAAAAACGCAAGTTTTTACAGCTCGTTTATTATTTACTCTTTCTGCGGTTTGTGTGCTTTGGAGTTTGTCGGTTATTCTTTTTTGAGGTTCTCTCCCTTTTTTGCTGTTTTGATTTTTCGACTTTAAAATCGCCTTTTTTATCCTTATAAACTCTTGTTTCCACAATATGTCCGTTAATTTTACAGCCGACCATTTTCAGTACGATTTCATCAATTTTATCTTTTGGGATTCCGACAATTGTTTTATCGTCATAAATTTCGATTTTGCCGATTTCCTTGCCGGAAATCCCCGTTCTATCTGCAATGGCACACATAATATGATTGGGTGCAACACGTCTGTTTCTTCCTATTGAGATAATTATTTTGCGGAAATCCGCATCATCTCCCCTTTTCTTTTTACCGAAAGATTCAAGGGAAGAAATTTGCGTCATCTTTTCGCCCATAAGAATCTGAAGAAGCTTTGCACTGAGTTCATACAGCGAAATGCCGTCACTTAACAACTCGTTGAGAAGCTTGTTGTAGCTGTCATCAACGTTTACATCAAGCTGTTTTTTGAGTTCTGCCAATTCACGCTCTGCAAGCTTACTGCGTAAATCCTCCGTACTCGGCAAATCAAGCTGCTCTATTTCGGATTTTGTGCTTTTCGCAATATCCTTGATTGTGAAAATCTGACGTCTGCCGCTGCAAACCGTTACAGCCGTTCCGTCTTTTCCCGCTCTGCCCGTTCTGCCGATTCTGTGGACATAGTATTCGCGGTTTTGCGGAATATCGTAGTTGAAAACAAAATCAATATCATTGACATCTATGCCTCTTGCGGCAACATCTGTTGCGATAAGAATACTGCTCAATCCTCTTTTAAAAGAATCCATAACCCGTGTTCGTGATGACTGCTGCATATCGCCGTGAAGTCCCTCGGAATTGAAGCCGTTCGATTTTAAATATTTTCCCAAATCCTCTACCATTGCTTTGGTGTTGCAAAAAATCATCGAACGCTTAGGTGCAAAATAACGCAAAAGCATATTAAGCGCATCCATTTTTTTGCCCATAGGAACTTCTATGAAATACTGTTTTATATGCTCAACCGTCATACTTTTTGATTTTATCTCAATCATTTCGGGGTTGTGCTGAAACTTTTGCGTAATATCGAGAATTTCCTGCGGCATTGTTGCCGAGAAAAGAACAGTTTGTCTGTCATCCGGTGTGTGTGAAAGGATTTCTTCTATATCCTCTCTGAAGCCCATACTGAGCATTTCATCAGCTTCGTCCAAAACTACCATTTTTACGTTTGACAGACGAAGCGTTCTTCTGCGCATATGGTCCATAATTCTGCCCGGAGTTCCGATGACGATGTTCGCACGCCTGAGCTTTGTTATTTGCCTATCCATTGCCGCACCGCCGTAGACGTCAGCAACCCTTATGCTTTTCATAAACTTAGAAAGCTTTTTAATTTCTTCCGCACCCTGCATTGCAAGCTCACGCGTAGGGCAAAGTATAACAATTTGCACTTTTTCGAGCGTTTCATCTATCGTTTCAAGTGCGGGAATGGCGAAAGCCACGGTTTTGCCCGTACCTGTTTGCGAACGTCCGATAACATCGCACCCTGTTCGTATAAGAGGAATGGCTCTTGACTGAATTTCAGTCATTTCACTAAATCCCATTTCATCGACAGCACGTTTAATTTCCGCCGAAAGATAGAGATTTTCAAAAGATTTTTCCATTAATTTTTTCCTTCCGAAAAACAGCGGAGATGTTTAAATCTCCGCTGTAAATTTATTATTACTTGAAGTATTTAACCGCTGACTCAAACATTTGCATATCGTAAATGCCGTCAACATTTTTATAAAGTCCTCTGCCCTTACGCTCCGAGTGACCCATTTTGCCGAACACTCTGCCGTCGGGTGACGTGATGCCCTCAATTGCGAAAGCCGAGTTGTTGGGGTTGAAGTGTATGTCATCTGTCGGATTACCGTCAAGGTCAACATACTGTGTTGCGATTTGTCCGTTTTCGGCAAGCTTCTTGATAAGCTCATCGCTTGCAAGGAATCTGCCTTCACCGTGTGAAATCGGCACAGTGTAAACACCACCGACTTCCGTTGCCGCAAGCCACGGGGATTTGTTCGATGCAATTCTTGTTCTTACAAGCCTTGACTGGTGACGTCCGATTGTGTTGAATGTAAGTGTGGGACAATTTTCGTCCGTATCTATTATTTTTCCGTAAGGCACAAGTCCGAGCTTAATAAGTGCCTGGAAGCCGTTACAGATACCGCACATAAGACCGTCACGTTTTTCGAGAAGCTCCGTTACACCCTCTTTAACTGCGGCATTGCGGAAGAACGCAGTTATGAACTTACCCGAACCGTCAGGCTCGTCACCGCCGGAAAATCCTCCGGGCACAAATATCATTTGTGCTGTTTCAAGCTCTTTTGCAAAACGTTCGACACTCTTTGAAATGCCCGATGAGGTAAGATTGTTGAGAACTATAATTTTAGCTTCCGCACCTGCATATTCCATAGCTTTTGCCGAATCATACTCACAGTTTGTTCCGGGGAATACCGGAATAAGCACTTTCGGTTTTGCACACTTGATTGAGGGTGCTTTTCGCTCTGACGCATTAAATGAAAATGCGGGAATTGCTTTGCCCTCCGACGGAATGTTGCAGGAATAAATGGGTTCAAGCTTATCCTCGTAAATTTTAAGCAAATCGGCAAGTGCGATTTTTTCACTGCCTTTTGAAATAATTTCTTCTTCGACCGTTGTTCCGACAAGAGTGCCGACAACCGAGGTATCAGCCATTTCAAGAACAAATGAGCCGTAATTATATCCGAAAATTTCTTCGTTTGAAACGTTTTCGTCAAATTCAAATCCGATACCGTTACCGAAGCACATTTTCATAACCGCTTCACCGACACCGCCGTATGTAGGGGTGTATGCCGAAACTGCTTTTTTCGATGA
This sequence comes from uncultured Eubacteriales bacterium, assembly GCA_964474295.1. Classification (GTDB taxonomy): domain Bacteria; phylum Bacillota; class Clostridia; order Oscillospirales; family Acutalibacteraceae; genus SIG575. The sequence goes on along the minus strand of CAYYRN010000013.1, from coordinate 16,719 downwards.
AAGAAGTGCGTTTACTTCATCATAAAGGGATTTAAGTGAGGAAGTAACGGGAAGTCCGTTTTCGTCATAATCAGGTTTAAGCAAGCACACATTATGTCCCGCTTTTTTAAATTCGGGCGACACGATGCTGTCAACCTTTTCGGTTGTAACGGCAAACGACACAAGCGTGGGCGGAACATCTATGTTTTCAAAAGAACCGCTCATTGAATCTTTGCCGCCGATTGATGCGATTTCAAGCTCAAGCTGTGCTTTAAACGCACCTAAAAGAGCTGAAAGCGGTTTGCCCCAACGCTGAGGTGATTTCATCGGTTTTTCAAAATATTCCTGGAAGGTAAGGTAAACATCTTCAAATTTCGCACCTGTTGCGATGAGCTTTGAAACAGATTCAATTACGGCAAGGTAAGCCGAATGATACGGACTTTTTTCCGCAATAAACGGATTATAACCCCAGGACATAAGAGAACAACTGTTTGTTTTGGCTTTTTCGGTGGAAATTTTGTGTACCATAGCCTGAATGGGTGTTTGCTGATGCTTTCCGCCAAACGGCATAAGCACCGTGCCTGCACCGATTGTTGAGTCAAAGCGTTCCGAAAGACCTCTTTTTGAGCATACGTTAAGGTCATCAGCCAAAGCTTCGAGATTTTCTTTGAAACTACCCTCAACCTGTTTTTTATAGCACTGCGATTTTTCGGGTGCTATATCTATATGCTTTTCGGCACCGTTTGAATTTAAAAATTCACGGGACAAATCGACGATTTTTTTACCGTTCCAATTCATAACAAGTCTCGGTTCGGACTTAACAACCGCAACGGGAGTAGCCTCAAGGTTTTCGATTGACGCAAGCTCAAGGAAACGTTCAACGTCTTTCTTTTCAACAACAACAGCCATTCTTTCCTGGCTTTCGCTGATTGCAAGCTCCGTGCCGTCAAGTCCGTCATATTTTTTCGGAACTTTGTTAAGGTCGATTTCAAGTCCGTCCGCAAGCTCACCTATCGCAACGGAAACACCGCCCGCACCGAAATCGTTACAGCGTTTGATGAGATATGATGCTTCTTCGTTTCTGAAAAGACGCTGGAGCTTTCTTTCTTCGGGAGCGTTACCTTTTTGCACCTCGGCACCGCAGGATTCGAGCGATTCGAGAGTGTGTGATTTTGATGAACCGGTAGCACCGCCGCAGCCGTCACGTCCTGTTCTTCCGCCGAGAAGGATAACGATATCGCCGTCTTCGGGACACTCACGGCGTACATTTTTTGCGGGAGTGGCAGCCACAACCGCACCTATTTCCATCCTCTTTGCAACGTATCCGTCGTGGTATATTTCATCAACCTGACCTGTTGCCAAGCCTATCTGGTTGCCGTATGAAGAATATCCCGCAGCAGCGGTTCTTACGATTTTTCTTTGCGGCAATTTACCTTTCATGGTTTCGGAAACGCTTTTGAGGGGATTTCCCGCACCCGTAACACGCATAGCTCCGTAGACATAAGAACGTCCCGAAAGCGGGTCACGGATTGCACCGCCTATACACGTTGCGGCACCGCCGAAAGGTTCGATTTCCGTAGGATGGTTATGTGTTTCGTTCTTGAAAAGAAGAAGCCAATCTTCATCTTTGCCGTCGCAATCAACGGTAATTTTGACTGTGCAGGCATTGATTTCCTCAGACTCATCAAGCTTGTCGAGTTTGCCGTTTTTCTTCAGTACCTTTGTTGCCAAAGTTGCAACATCCATAAGATTAACGGGCTTTGTTCTGCCGAGTTCTTCACGCTTTGAGGTATACTCTTTCCAAGCGTTTTCTATCAACTCATCTTCAAATTTAACACTGTCGATTGTAGTAAGGAACGTTGTATGGCGACAGTGATCCGACCAATATGTATCAATCATTCTGATTTCCGTTATTGTCGGGTTTCTGTTTTCTGTTTTGAAATAATCCTGACAGAATTTTATGTCATCGTTATCCATTGCCAAGCCATAGGATTTTACAAAATCGGCAAGACCTTTTTCGTCAAGCTCAAGGAAACCGTCGAGAGTTTTAACTTCTGTCGGAATTTCGTAATCCGTTGCAAGCGTTTCAGGCTTATCAAGCGATGCTTCCCTTGCCTCAACGGGGTTAATTACATATTTTTTAATTTCCGCAAGCTCTTCTTCGGAAATTTTACCGTAAAGTGCGTAAACCTTTGCTGTTTTTACAAGAGGTCTTTCTCCTTGAGAAATTATCTGTATACACTGTGCTGCCGAATCCGCACGCTGGTCGAACTGTCCGGGAAGATATTCGGTTGCGAAAATAATTGCGTCATTATCGGAAAAATCATCGCTGATATTATCAAGCTGCGGTTCGGCAAAAACCGTCATCTTGCTTTTTTCAAACAACTCTTCATCAATATTTTCGACATCGTATCTGTTAAAAATTCTGAGCTTTTCAAGTCCTTTGACCGAAAGAAGCGAACGAATATCGTGACGTAATGCGTTTGCTTCGTTTTCAAGTCCCGCTTTTTTTTCGACAAAAATTCTGTAAACCATTATTTTACCTCCGTTTTCAAGAGCGCTCTTTTACCGATATCTTTTCTGTAAAAAGCATTTTCAAAACTTACTTTTTTCACGTTCTCATAAGCCTTATCAACAGCACCTTTTAATGTAGCATCGGTCGAAACAACGCCGAGAACACGTCCGCCGCCGGTTATGAGTTTGCCGTCATCCGAAATTTTCGCACCGGCAATATAAAGCTCGTAGCTTTCGTCCTTTTCCGCTTTAATTTCAAAGCCTGTGGAATATTTTTTCGGATAACCGTCAGATGCCATAACAACACAGCAGGCACTTTCATCGGAAAACCTCACCATATCCTCACTGAGTGTACCGTCCGCACAAGCAAGCATAATATCAAGCAGGTCGCTTTTTAAAAGAGGAAGAACGACCTGTGTTTCGGGATCACCGAAGCGGCAGTTATACTCAATAACCTTAGGCCCGTCCGAAGTTATCATCAAGCCGAAATAAAGGCATCCTCTGAATTCCCTGCCCTCTTCTTTCATAGCATTGATTGTGGGCAGGAAAATTTTGTTCATACATTCCTCTGCAACATCGGGTGTGTAATAAGGATTCGGAGCTACCGTACCCATACCGCCGGTGTTGAGTCCCTCATCATTATCAAGGGCACGTTTGTGATCCATTGACGAAACCATCGGAACCACCGTTTTGCCGTCGGTAAACGAAAGTACGGACACTTCGGGGCCTGTTAAAAACTCTTCAATAACTATGTTATTTCCGCTTTCACCGAAAACCTTGTCTTCCATAATTTCTTTAACTGCCGACACGGCTTCTTCACGGCTCAAAGCAATTATAACACCTTTGCCGAGAGCCAAACCGTCCGCTTTTATAACAGTGGGAATCGGTGCGGTTTCGAGATACGTCAACGCTTCCTCGGCATTCGAGAACACCTCGTATTTTGCCGTGGGAATGTTATATTTTTTCATAAGATTTTTTGAAAACACTTTACTGCCTTCGATAATTGCCGCATTTTTCTTGGGGCCGAAGCATTTTATGCCCGCCTCGTTAAATGCATCAACCGCACCCAAAACCAACGGGTCATCCGGTGCGACAACGGCAAAATCTATATTATGCTGTTTTGCAAATTCGATTTGTTTATCTATATCCTTAGCACCTATGTTCACACATTCGGCATCCGCAGCTATTCCGCCGTTACCGGGGAGTGCATAGATTTTTTCTACATTTTTATTTTCTTTTAATTTCTTTATAATTGCGTGCTCACGCCCGCCGCCGCCGACAACTAAAAGTTTCATTGGATTCTACCTCCGAATATTTCCTCTTAAATCAGTGATGGAACAATCTCATTCCGGTAAACGACATTGTCATATTATACTTATTGCAGCAATCGATTACAACATCATCTCTGATAGAACCGCCCGGCTGTGCTATATATGAAACACCGCTTCTTTTTGCACGCTCTATATTATCGTCAAACGGGAAAAACGCATCCGAACCGAGTGCTACACCGCTGAGTGAAGAAAGATATTCCTTTTTGATTTCTCTTGTAAGAACTTCGGGACGTGTTTTGAAATATTTCTGCCAATTTCCGTCTGCAAGAACATCATCATAGTCATCGGAAATGTAAACATCAATTACATTATCACGGTCAGGTCTGCGGATTGTATCGAGGAACGGAAGCGACAACACCATAGGATGCTGGCGAAGATGCCAAATGTCAGCCTTGTTTCCCGCAAGACGTGTGCAATGTATTCTTGACTGCTGACCTGCACCTACGCCGATAGCCTGTCCGTCAACAGCATAGCAAACAGAATTTGACTGCGTGTATTTAAGAGTAATAAGTGCAATGATAAGGTCTCTTTTTGCACTGTCGGGAAGCTCCTTGTTTTCGGTAACAAGGTTTGAAAGCAATTCGTTGTTAATTTTAAATTCATTTCTTCCCTGCTCAAATGTCACGCCGTAAACCTGCTTATGTTCAATCGGGTTGGGAACATAATTCGGGTCGATTTTGACAATGTTATAGCTTCCTTTTCTTTTGCCTTTGAGAATTTCAAGTGCCTCATCCTCATATCCCGGAGCGATAACACCGTCTGAAACTTCTCTTGCGATAAGCTTTGCCGTTGTTACATCGCAAACATCGGAAAGTGCAATCCAATCACCGAATGATGACATTCTGTCAGTACCTCTTGCTCTGGCATACGCACAAGCCAGAGGAGAATCGTCAAGTCCCTCGATATCATCAACAAAACAAGCTTTTTTCAAGCTTTCGGGAAGCTTTGTTCCGATTGCCGCAGATGTGGGGCTGACGTGCTTGAAAGAAGTTGCCGCCACTTCACCGAGTGCTTCTTTAATTTCCTTTACAAGCTGCCAACTGTTAAAGGCATCGAGAAAGTTTATAAAACCGGGTCTGCCGTTGAGAATTTCAATGGGAAGCTCGCTTGCGTCGGACATAAAGATTTTTGCGGGTTTTTGATTGGGGTTACAACCGTATTTAAGTTCAAATTCTTTCATAATATCGCCTCCGAATTACTTGTTTTTGTTTACAATTCTTGTTTCGGCTTTTCCGCTTTCGATATCAATATATCTTACAAAAAGCGAAACCTTATTATCTTCATTAAGGTTTTTCCAAATTAAATCGGTAAGTTCATCAATTTCAACATCGGGTAATTCGAGAGTTTTGGGTTCACCCTCAAATGACGGCAGCGGATTTCCGTCACCGTTATATGTATGAATAAACTTAGCCTTTCCGCAAATCGGATTTGAATAAGCGTATGTAAATCTTTCACAGGAGGAAGCGTCACCCTCGGCACTTTTGAGAATGGACATAGCAAAATTCATTCCGTCGTTTTCAAGACGAATAATGCCCGAAATTCTCGGTGTATAGTTTGGCGAATCATCCTCAAACTCCCTTGTTCTGAGAGCCTGTTCAAAGGTCATCTGCTTATCCATAAGGTCATAAATCGTATCTGTCTGGTCACCGTTTGTTACGATTGTTTTATTACCGAGAACTCTTACGGGATAATAAATGATAAGGTGTGGGTCAGTCATTTTCGACTCGTCAAAAGCCTTTGTACGCATAGCCTCACCTTCGGAAACAAAAACACGGTTTCGGCTGTTTTCGCTTCTGCCCATAATAAAATAAGCACTTACCGCTTTTTTGCCGTCTGCACTTTTACCGATAATGATTCCTCTGCCGTGATAAGCAAGGGAGTTTAACTCGTTTGCAATAGTTTTGATTTCCATACCGTCAGTTCCTTTCGTTTGAACATTACCGTTCTTTTATTGTAACTTTGCCGTTATCAACCTCAAGCTTATCTTCACAAAACAGCTTTACAGCCTGCGGCAATATCTTCCATTCGGCTTCTTCCATTATTCTCTTTTGAAGCGTTTCGGGTGTATCGCCCTGTTTTACCTCAACCGCTTTTTGAAGTATTATCGGGCCTGCATCACATTCCGGCGTTACAAAATGTACAGTCGCACCCGAAACCTTAACACCCTTTTCGAGTGCCGCTTCGTGAACGTGAAGTCCGTAATAGCCTTTTCCGCAAAATGACGGAATTAAGGCGGGATGAATGTTGATTATTCTGTTCGGGAAAGCATTATAAAGCTGCTCGTCTATAATTGTCAAGAAGCCCGCAAGCACCACAAGATGCGTTTCGGCTTTTAAAAGAACAGACGTCAATGCCTTTGAATATTCGGCAATATCCGAATAATCCTTGCGGCACAAGACGCAGGATTCAATGCCGTTTTGTTTTGCTCTTTCAAGTGCGAAAACTTCGGGCTTTGAAGAAACCACAAGCTTAATTTCGCTTTCACCGAACATACCCTGCTTTTGTGCATCGATAAGACTTTGAAGATTCGTTCCGCCGCCCGAAACAAGGACGGCGATATTTTTTTTACTCAATGATAACACCTGCTTCGGATTTTACAACCTCACCTATGATGTAAGCATCTTCACCGTTTTCACGGAGAATTTTAAGAGCTTTATCGGCATCTTCCTTATTGACTACAATGCTCATACCTACACCCATATTGAATGTGTTGAACATATCTCTTTCGGGGATATTTCCCGTTTTTGCGATAAGGTCGAAAATCGGAAGAATTTCAACCGAACTCTTTTCGATTTTTGCACCGAAGCCTTTCGGAATACTTCTCGGAATATTTTCGTAAAAGCCGCCGCCCGTTATGTGCGAAATTGCTTTGACTTTGACCTCTTCAAGAAGTGCGAGAACGGGTTTAACGTAAATTTTTGTAGGTGTGAGAAGCGCTTCACCGATTGATTTGCCTCCGAGAGCGTCAACGGGAGTTTTGATATCGCTGTTTTCAACATCAAAAACTTTTCTTACAAGTGAAAAGCCGTTTGAATGAACACCGCTTGATTTAAGAGCGATAATCACATCGCCCTCTTTTACTGCCGAGTTGTCAACAACCTTTTCACGGTCAACAACACCAACAGAGAATCCCGCAAGGTCATATTCATCAACAGGATAAAATCCGGGCATTTCCGCTGTTTCGCCGCCTATAAGAGAAGCTCCCGACTGCACGCAGCCCTCCGCAACACCGGAGACGATGCTTGCAATTTTTTCGGGTACGTTCTTTCCGCAAGCAATATAATCAAGGAAGAACAACGGCTTTGCACCGCAGCAGATGATGTCGTTGACACACATTGCAACGCAGTCAATGCCCACCGTATCGTGCTTATCCATAAGAAATGCAAGCTTAAGCTTTGTTCCGACACCGTCCGTTCCGCTGACAAGAACGGGGCGTTTAATTCCTGTAAGGTCGAGTTCAAAAAGTCCGCCGAAGCCTCCGATATCGGAAGCGGCTCCTTTCGTAATTGTTCTTGCAATGTGCTGTTTCATAAGTTCAACTGCTTTGTAACCGGCAGTAATGTCAACACCTGCTGATGCGTAGCTGTCAGATTTTGAATTGTTCACAGTTAATCTTCCTTTCAAATTTAATTATTCTTTGCCGTTCCAACAGTAAGTACAAATCTTACATTCCGGCAAACCGATTGATTTTATAAGTCCCTCAAGCGACTGATATTCGAGAGATGAAAAATGAAGCTTTTCGCATATTGCTTTACGCATAGCTTTTCCTCTTTCAGTTGAACCGTCGCTGTATTCTTCGATATACTTAAAGCCTTCTTCGCCCTCAAGCTCCATAATTGTCTGCCTTGCGATAAGCTCCATTTCGGAGGTGCTGCGTGAGAAATTAAGGTACTTGCAGCCATACATTATCGGAGGGCAGGCAGAACGGATATGAACCTCGGCTGCACCGTTTTCGTAAAGGAAATCAACGGTTTCACGAAGCTGCGTGCCTCTGACGATGCTGTCATCGACAAAAAGAAGTTTTTTATCCGCTATCAATTCGTGTACGGGAACCAGCTTCATTTTGGCAACCTTGTTTCTCTCCTTTTGATTTGTGGGCATAAAGCTTCTCGGCCAAGTGGGAGTGTATTTAATAAACGGTCTTGCAAAATCGACATGGCTTTCGTTTGCGTAACCGATTGCGTGAGGTGTTCCCGAATCAGGCACACCCGCAACATAATCAAGGTCTTGCGCAACACCGTTTTTTCTGTCGGTATCAGCCATTATAACACCGTTGCGGTAACGCATTGCCTCGACGTTGACACCCTCATAGCAGGATGTGGGATAGCCGTAATATGTCCAAAGAAACGCACAGATTTTCATTTCTTTTCTTGCAGGTGAGAGAACCTCAAGCTTTTCGGATGTAATGGAAACTATTTCACCGGGGCCTAATTCCTTTTCCGCCGTATATCCGAGCTTATCATAAGCAAAATTTTCAAACGTTACGCAGTAGCCGTCATCATCTTTGCCGATAAGCACGGGCGTTCTGCCCATTTTATCCCTTGCGGCTATAATTTTACCGCCCTCAAGAAGTATAAGAACGGACATTGAACCCTCGACTATATCCTGAACGAATTTAATTCCTTCCACAAAGCTGCCCTTTTGACTGATGAGTGCCGCAACAAGCTCGGAGGAATTGATTTTTCCGCCCGTCATGGTGCTGAAATGTCCGCCGCTGAGGAGATACTTTTCCACAAGCTCATCGGAATTGTTAACAGTACCTACCGTACAAATGGCATACACTCCGAGTTCGGAACGTATGAGAAGCGGCTGCGGGTCGCTGTCGCTTATACATCCGATACAGGCTTTGCCTTTCATTTCTTCCGTAATGCCTTCAAACTTTGTTCTGAAAGGTGAATTTTCTATATTGTGAATTTCACGCTGAAGACCTATTTTTTCATCATATGCCGCCATACCGCCTCGTCTTGTGCCGAGGTGCGAATGATAGTCAACACCGAAAAAAACATCTATAACGCAGTCTCTTTCAGAAACCGCACCAAAAAAACCGCCCATTTTTTATCATCCCTTATTTAGAGTATTTTGCCGATATTGCCGCATCTTTTTTCAAAACCGTTTCGGCACCGTCTTTTCTCATTTTGTCAAGCTTTTCCGCAAGCTCGCAATCCGTAACGGCAAGAATTTCGATTGCAAGAAGTGCCGCATTTGCCGCACCGTTAATAGCCACGGTAGCAACGGGGATGCCTGTGGGCATTTGAACCGTTGAAAGCAGTGCGTCCATTCCGTCAAGATTTGCCGATTTGACGGGGATTCCGATTACGGGCAGAGTTGTGTTAGCGGCAATTGCACCTGCAAGGTGTGCCGCCATTCCCGCAGCCGCAATGATAACTCCGAATCCGTTTTTCCTCGCATTTTCGGAGAAAGTCTTGGCTTCAACCGGTGTTCGGTGAGCCGAAAAGACGTGAACCTCAAATTCAACTTCAAACTCTTCGAGCTTTGCAATGGCTTTTTCGATAACGGGCAAGTCACTGTCACTGCCCATTATAATGGCAACTTTTTTCATCATTTTTTCCTCCGTTTGCTTACAAAATCGATAAAGGCAGTTCTGTCCCACTAAAATTAATGAAATAGAACTGCCCAGACGGTCGACAAAAACAGAAATTTGTTCCTTACTCCCCGGTGTTATAAATCACCAAATCCGTCAGTTGCAGGGAACAATATTCACTTTAAGTTTATTATACATTTTGCCGAACTGATAGTCAACAGTTTTAATCACAAAAATAGGTTTGTTTTAATTTATTTTCTGTATCTTTTAACCTTTGCTTTCGCAATAAATACATCTGTAAATTTTTCTTTTGGCATCCGTAAGCTTGAAAATATGGTCAAGCTCCTGTTCGGTAGATGTTATACAGCGGGGATTTTTGCATTTCAGCACGTTGGTGACGGTTTCGGGAAGCTTCATCTCAAGCTTTTTTTCAACCTTTCCGTCTCGGATTATGCTGACCGTAATATTCGGGTCAACATAGCCCAAAACATCAAAATCAATATCAATAAGAGTATCGATTTTAATGATGTCTTTTTTACCCTTTTTCTTGCTCGGTACGTTTTTCAAAACAGCAACCGTGCTGTCGAGCTTGTCCAATTCAAGAATGGAATAAAGCTCCATTGCGTGACCTGCCGTAATGTGGTCTATTACGATTCCGTTTTTAATAGCGTCAACTACCAATTATTCCACCCCCAAAAGTTTAAGGATAAGTGCCATTCTGATATATTTTCCGTTCAGAACCTGTTTGAAATAGCACGCTCTTTTATCATCATCAATGGCTGTCGAAATTTCGTTAACCCTCGGCAACGGATGCATAATACACAAATCATCCTTTGCGTTACAAAGCTTCTGCGGGGTAAGAATATAGCTGTCTTTAAGTCTTACATAATCATCCTCATTGAAAAATCTTTCACGCTGAACACGTGTCATATACAGTATGTCGAGTGTCGGCATAACTTCTTCCAAATCGGTTGTTTGAATATATTCTATGTTTTTGGCTTTGAGAACATCGTGTTTTATGTAGCTCGGTAATTTCAGCTCAACGGGAGAAATAAGAGCCACCTTTATGTTTTCGTATCTCGACATAGCCTCAATCAGCGAGTGTACCGTTCTGCCGAATTTCAAGTCACCGCAAAAACCTATTGTGAGGTTGTCAAGTCTGCCTTTTTCACGGCTGATTGTAAGCAAATCGGTAAGAGTCTGCGTGGGGTGATTATGTCCGCCGTCACCTGCATTTATGATGGGAACAAAAGCTTTTTTCGATGCCACAAGCGGTGCGCCCTCTTTCGGGTGACGCATTGCGATAATATCGGCATAGCAGCTTACCGTTTTTACCGTATCGGAAACACTTTCGCCCTTTGCCGCGGAGGAGGACTGTGCCTCGGAAAAGCCGAGGACATTGCCGCCGAGTTCGTACATAGCGGCCTCAAAGCTCAATCTTGTTCTTGTTGACGGCTCAAAAAAGAGCGTTGCCAGCTTTTTGCCATCGCAGGCATGAGCATATTTTTGAGGATTGTTTATGATATCGTTCGCTTTTGAAATAAGCTCATCGATTTCCTCAACGCTGAGTTCGTTAATATCAATAAGGCTTCTCATTTCTTTCACCCAATCCAGCTTTCGTCCGACGGATTATTTCTGAATTTTATAAGTCTTTCGACATCTTCACGTTTAATATATCCTGTTTCTGCCGCAACATCGGCAATAACGTCAAAATTTGTCAATGATATGTTTTTAACATCGGCTGCCGCAAGTCTGTCAAGACCTTTCTGCATACCGTATGTGAAAATGCTGACGATACCGAGAACCTCTGCGCCTGCCTCACGAAGCACGTTTACAACCTCGATAACACTTCCGCCTGTTGAAATAAGGTCTTCGACAACAACAACCTTCTGACCTTTTTCAAGCTTGCCTTCAATCTGATTCTGTCTGCCGTGATCCTTGGAGCCGGAGCGTACATAACCCATTGGAAGTCCGAGAATGTGCGCTGTGATTGCGGCATGGGCAATACCTGCCGTGCTTGTACCCATAAGAACCTCACAGTCGGGATAATTACTTTTTATTGTTTCGGCAAGTGCGTTTTCAACATCGTTTCTTACTTTCGGTGCTGTAAGTGTAAGTCTGTTGTCGCAATAAACGGGGCTTTTTATTCCGCTTGCCCATGTGAACGGCTCGTCCGGTCTGAAGAAAACAGCCCTGATACTGAGTAAATCTTCCGCAATAAGTCTTTCCATAATCATTCTCTCCTTACATTAATCAACAAATTCTTTTATACATCTTTCATATGCCGCAACGGGATCCTGTGCCTGTGTGATAGGTCTGCCGACAACGATATAATCGGAGCCTATTTCCTTTGCCCTTGCGGGTGTTGCTATTCTTACCTGATCACCGACATCACCGTCCGAAAAACGTACACCGGGTGTTACCGTAAGAAATTCTTTACCGCACACGCTTTTAACCTTTGAAGCTTCAAGGGGCGAGCAAACAACACCGTCAAGTCCCGCAAACTTGGCACGGGAGGCGTAGTGCATAATAACCTCGTCAATCGGTTTTTCGATAAGCAAATCTTCTTTCATTCTTTCTTCGCTCGTAGAGGTAAGCTGAGTTACGGCAATGAGCAAAGGTCTTGTGCCGTCGGGACGTGTAAGTCCCTCCAACGCGGCTTCCATCATTGCAACCGTACCGGCTGCGTGAAGATTGCACATATCAACATCCAATTTTGACAAAACCGCCATTGATTTTTTTACCGTGTTCGGAATATCGTGAAGCTTCAAGTCGAGAAAAATTTTGTGACCTCTCGCTTTAATTTCCCTTACAATTTCCGGACCTGCCGAATAATAAAGCTCCATTCCGATTTTTACAAACGGCTTTCTGCCCGTGAATTTGTCAAGGAAATTAAGAACTTCTTCCTTACCGTCAAAATCACACGCAATAATTACATCTTTTCCCATCAGTGTGCGCCTCCTATTATATCTTTTAAATTATTTATACCGTATTTTTCCATAACACGGGGTAAGTCTTCGATAATATTCTTGCAGGCGAAAGGCTCGGTAAGGTTTGCAGCCCCTACCTCGACCGCTGTTGCACCGGCGAGCATAAGCTCGATTACATCCTCTGCTCTCGAAACACCGCCCATACCTATAATCGGAATTTTTACCGCTTCATAAACCTGATAAACCATTCTGACCGCCACGGGGAAAATCGCATCCCCCGAAAAACCGCCCATTTTGTTGGCTATTACCGGCTTTTTTGTTTTCAAATCTATTTTCATACCGAGAAGCGTGTTGATAAGGCTGATTCCGTCAGCACCCGCATCCTCGCAAGCCTTGGCAATGGACACAATATCGGTAACATTCGGGCTGAGCTTTATAAAAACAGGCCTATCTGTAACTTCCTTGACCGCTTTTGTGACCTTTGAAACACTTTCGGGTGACGTGCCGAAGCTCATACCTCCGTTGTGAACATTAGGACAGCTTACATTGACCTCGATAAATTCGACCTGTTCTTCCTTGTTGATTTTTTCACAGCAAATTTTATACTCATCAACCGAAAAGCCGCTGATATTTGCCATTATCGGCTTTTTGAAGCAAGCTCTTAATTTCGGAAGCTCACGGGAAATTACTTTTTCTATTCCCGGATTTTGCAAGCCCACGGAATTTATCATACCGCTTCTTGTTTCGGCAATTCTCGGTGTGGGATTTCCGAACCTTTCTTCAAGTGTTGTTCCTTTGAAGGACAACGAACCGAGAATATTAATATCGTAAAGCTCGGCAAACTCATATCCGAAACCGAACGTTCCGCTTGCCGGAATTATCGGATTATCAAGCTCTACACCCGCTAAATTTACTTTAAGGTTTACCATATTATTTCCTCCCTGCAAAGTACGGGGCCATCCTTACAAATTCTTTTGTTGCCGTACTTGGTCTTACAACTGCATCCCATACAGGCACCGAAACCGCAGCCCATTCTTTCCTCAAAGCTGAACTGCCCGTCAATATCGGAAAAATTGTAAACGGCTTTAAGCATAGGTTCGGGGCCGCAGCAATAGCTGTAGGAAAAATCGAGTTCTTTCATCGCGTCGGTCACAAAGCCTTTTATTCCGACTGAACCGTCAACGGTTGAAACAAGAACCCTTGCTCCGATTTTTTCAAATTCTTCTTTGTAAAAAATTTCATCTTCTTTATTAAATCCGAGAACAGCCGTGACATTTTTGCCCTCGGAAACAAGCTTTTTGGCAAGATTAAACATCGGAGGCACTCCGACACCGCCGCCTATCACTACGGGATTGTTTCCGCTTTTCGATGTATCGAAGCCGTTGCCGAGACCTGTCAGAATGTCAAGCTTTTCACCGCTTTTCATTTCGCTCATAATTTCCGTGCCTTCACCCACAACCTTGTAAATCAAGGTAAGTGAATTATTACCGTAATCACACACGGAAATGGGACGTCTTAAAAAGAAACCGTCAAGCTTAATGTTTACAAACTGACCCGGATTTTTCAAATCGGAGGTATCGCCCGAAAGAACAAGCTTATAAACATCCTTTGCGATTTTTTCGTTAGACACGATTTCAAACATTGTCTGCTTCATTACTTTTCCGCCTTTCAATATCGCTGTAAACAATTTCGCCGCCGCAAACCGTCATAAGACATTTGCCGTAAACCTTTTTTCCCGCAAACGGGGTGCTTTTTCCCATCGAGAGAAAATCATCCGTGTTAATTTCGTATTCTTCGCTTACGTCAAAAACAGCGAAATCCGCCGTTTTACCGTTTTCAAGACCGCTTTCAAAACCAAAGCGTTTTGCCGGATTTATACTCATAATTTCAACAAGCTTTTCGGCGGAAATAATATTTTTAAGCACAAGCTCAGTCCACAAAACGGGGAAAGCCGTTTCAAGTCCCACAACACCCATAAGGCTTTTTTCAAGTCCCCTGCTTTTTTCTTCCGCCGTGTGCGGAGCGTGGTCGGTTGCAATCATATCGATTGTGCCGTCCTTGATGCCGTCGATAAGTGCCAATCTGTCCTGCTCGCTTCTTATCGGAGGATTCATTTTAAATCTGCCGTCTTCCTGCAAATCCATATCGTTAAAAACAAGGTAATGCGGTGCTGTTTCGCAGGAAATGTCAACTCCGTCTTTTTTTGCTTTTCTTACAAGTTCAACGCTTTCCTTTGCGGAAATATGGCAAACGTGATAAGCACATCCCGTGCGTTTTGCAAGGGGAATGTCACGTTTTATCGGCAAAAATTCACTTTCAGAGCAAATCCCCCTGTGTCCGTGGATGCGTGCATATTCGCCGTCGTGTATGTATCCGCCGTGAAGAAGAGAATTTTCCTCACAATGAGCCACAATCATCTTTCCGCACGCCTTTGCGATTTCCATTGCAAGGAGCATAGTTTCCGCTTCCTGCACACCTTTTCCGTCATCAGAAAATCCCGCAACGAGGTCTTTCATATCATCCATATCGGAAACCTCGTCACCTTTTTGACCCACGGTGATTGAACCGTAGGGTGTGACGTTGATTACGGCATCGGATTTTATAATATCAAGCTGCTGTTTTAAATTTTTGACGGTATCGGGTACGGGGTTTAAGTTCGGCATTGAGCAAACCCGTGTATAGCCGCCGTGCGCTGCCGCCATAGTGCCGCTTTTTACCGTTTCCTTAAAAGAAAAACCGGGTTCTCTGAGATGCACATGCACATCAATAAGACCCGGAATTAAAATACAATTTTCAGCATTATAAATGACGCAATCCGCAGGAACTGCCGCAGACCCGAAAAGATGAGTGAGGCGACCGTCTTTTACAAGAACATCACCTTTTATGAACTTACCCTTGCGAAAAACTTTGGCATTTTTTAAAACGAAGTTCATTTTTTCCTCCCATAAAAAACCCTGCCCGAAAAGGCAGGGATACAAAAATACAAACCGTGAACGGTTATGATATATATTTTTTTAATCCCTCTGGCAATCCCGAAGCCTTAAGATTGCTTTTATTATATCAAAACAGCGGTTGTTTGTCAACCGAATTAACTATTTCGCAATTATTTTTCACACTTTTGTTACCTATTGCGACATATAACGACTGAAAAAAGGAAAAATGCCGAAAGTGTACACTACACTCTCGACAAATTCCTGTTAGTAAGGTTAAACCTTCTTTTTTATAAAGCTTTTAAGCTTTTATAAACTTTTTGATATCGGAAACGCCCTGATATTTTGCGATTCCGTTTTCATCCTCAACAACAAGCGTCGGAGCCTGTTTAATACCGAGCTGCTTTGCAAGGTCTGCATTATCCTCGGCAAGAACCTTTTCAAACTCAACCTCCGCTTTATCAAGGAGAGATACCGCTATTTTACAGTTGGGACAGGTTGCCGTTGTAAAGAGAATCGTTCTGTGTCCGACCGACACATCCTTGCCTGCTTCTTCACATTCACAGCAAGCTTCCTTTTCGGAATGAGGCTTTGAATTTACAACATCATAAAGCTTACGGTGCTTATATTCCTGAAGCTTACCGTCATTCCAGTTCTGTACGGGACGGTAGTAACCCGTAATACGGCTGTAAACCTCGGCAGGCTCGCCACATTCGGGACAAGTGAAATGCTCGCCCGCAATATAGCCGTGGCTCTTACATACAGAGTATGTCGGAGAAATGGAATAGTAAGGAAGCTTATAGTTTTCCGAAATTTTGCGAACAAGATTTGCCGCCGATTTCCAATCGGGCATCTTTTCACCGATATAAGCGTGGAAAACAGTACCGGAGGTGTATCTTGTTTGAAGCTCATCCTGGATATCGAGAGCTTCAAAAATATCCTCCGTATAACCTACGGGAAGATGAGAGCTGTTTGTGTAATAAGGTGTTTCATCGCCCTCGGAAGCCGTTTTAATATCGGGATATCTCTTGATATCGTGCTTTGCAAGTCTGTAAGAGGTGGATTCTGCGGGTGTTGCTTCAAGGTTATAAAGATCGCCGTACATTTCCTGATAATCGGAAAGTCTTTCTCTCATATGGTCAAGAACCTGCTGTGCGAAAATCTGAGTTTCTTTGTGTGTCATATCTTTGCCGATCCATTTTGCGTTAAGTCCTGCTTCGTTCATACCGACAAGACCGATTGTGGAGAAATGGTTTTCAAACGTGCCGAGGTAACGCTTAGTGTACGGATAAAGACCTTCGTTGAGAAGCTTTGTGATAACCGTTCTCTTTGTTTTGAGAGAACGTGCTGAAATATCCATCATTCTGTCAAGACGCTTGTAGAAATCGGCTTCGTCCGATGCAAGATAAGCGATTCTCGGCATATTGATTGTTACAACACCGATTGAGCCTGTGCTTTCGCCGCTGCCGAAGAAACCGCCCGACTTTTTGCGA
>CAYYRN010000012.1:24400-43303 GCA_964474295.1 uncultured Eubacteriales bacterium | reverse complement strand
CGGGAGCAACGCCGAAGAAACCGTTTTCGGGGTTTATAGCGTAAAGTCTTCCGTCTTCGCCCTTGCGAATCCACGAAATATCGTCACCTACGCACCAAACCTTGTAGCCCTTTTTAAGATATTTTTCGGGGGGAATCATCATAGCAAGGTTTGTTTTACCGCAAGCAGAGGGGAAAGCCGCACAAACATACTTAACTTCACCCTTGGGATTTTCAATGCCGAGGATGAGCATATGCTCTGCCATCCAGCCTTCGTTTTTGCCGAGGTATGAAGCAATTCTGAGTGCAAAGCACTTTTTACCGAGAAGAACGTTTCCGCCGTAACCGGAGTTAACGGAAATAATCGTGTTGTCCTGCGGGAACTGGCAGATGTATCTCTTTTCCTCGTCAATGTCGCAGCGGCAGTGAAGACCTCTTACCCAGTCATCACCATCGTCACCGTATGTGTCAAGAACAGCCTTGCCCACACGGGTCATAATAGCCATATTAAGAACAACGTAAATAGAATCCGTAAGCTCAATACCTACTTTTGAAAATTCCGAGCCGATGGGGCCCATCGAGTAGGGGATAACATACATAGTTCTGCCCTTGTAGCTGTCACGTGCAATATCATAAAGCATTTTGTAAGCTTCCGAGGGTTCCATCCAGTTGTTTGTCGGGCCTGCTTCTTCCTTGGTAGGAGCGCAGATGAAAGTGCGTCCCTCAACACGGGCTACGTCATTTACAGCCGTGCGGTGAAGGTAACAGTCGGGAAGCTTTTCCTGATTAAGCTTAATCATTTCTCCGGTTGAACAAGCTTCCGCACGAAGTGCCTCGATTTGTTCTTCCGAACCGTCAATCCAAACAACCTTGTCGGGATTGACAAGCTCTATCTTCTCATCAATCCAAGAGAGGATGCTCTTGTTGTTAGTAAGTGGTGCCATTATGTCTACTCCTTTCGCTTATATTAAAACATAAGCTAAAAAATTATTTTGTACTGTTTAAAAACTACTCCAGTGTACTTTTATAGTATACCTAAAACTTTAAAAATTTTCAATTACTAAATTGTTAAATAAATGTCAAATTTTACCTTTTTTTCTGTCAATATGAACAATCGTCAATCGGCATGGTAGCGTATGCGTTAAGGTCAAGCCCCGCAAAGTTATTTTTTTGTGCTTCATAGAAGCCTTGAGAACCGACCATTGCGGCGTTGTCACCGCAATATTTGATTTCGGGACAGTAAAGCTGCCAGCCGTTTTTCTTGCACAATTCTGTCATATCGCTGCGAAGCATAGAGTTTGCACTTACGCCTCCCGCAAGCACAACCTTTTTGTGTCCGAGCATTTTTACCGCTTTTTCGGTGTTCTTCGTCAAATATGTTACAACGGCACTTAAAAAGCTTGCTCCCAAATCGGGCAGGGGAAGCTCATCATCCTTTTGCTTTGCGTTGTGTATAAGGTTTATAACGGAGGTTTTAAGTCCCGAAAAGCTGAAATCAAGCTCACTTGAATCAACCTTGGGGTGCGGGAACTTATAAGCGTTTCGGTTGCCGCCGACGGAAATTTTGTCGAGATTTAAACCGCCGGGATAGTCAAGTCCCATAGTTCTTGCAGCCTTGTCGAGAGCTTCACCGGCAGCATCGTCACGGGTTCTTCCGACAATTTCAAAATCGGTATAGCTTTTAACGTTTATCATATGCGTGTGACCGCCCGAAACCACAAGGCAGAAAAAGGGAGGTTCAAGCTCGGGGAAAGTGATGTAGTTTGCCGCAATATGCGAACGCAGATGATGAACGGGAACGAGCGGCAATCCCGAAGAAAGCGACAGTCCCTTTGCGAAATTCACACCCACAAGCAATGCACCGATAAGTCCGGGGGCATACGTTACTGCGATGGCATCAATATCTTTTATTGTACATTCTGCACTTTTGAGTGCATTTTCAACCACGGCGGAAATTGCTTCTGCGTGCATACGGGAGGCAATTTCAGGCACAACACCGCCGAAAACGATATGTTCTTTAACCTGTGAAGCCACAATGTTTGACAGCACACGTCTGCCGTCTTCAACAACCGCTGCCGCAGTTTCGTCACAGGAAGATTCTATTGCGAGAATTTTCATTTTTTCAGTCCTTTCAAATATTTGTTGAATATGTATGCGTCTTCTTGAGGAAGACGGTAAAAGTTCTTTCTTTCTCCGACTTTTTCAAAGCCGAATTTTTCATAAAGCTTTATTGCATTTGAATTGCTTTTTCTGACTTCCAGTGTGATAAATTCATCACCGCACAAAAGAGAGTTGAAAACGGCTCTTTGCAAAAGAGATGAGGCAATGCCACGGTGCCTGTACTTTTCCTTTACGGCAATGTTTGTAATCGAACATTCACCGGCAACACAAATTGTTCCGATGTATCCGACAATTTCATCGCCTATGCTTGCCGCAAGAAAACGGGAATTGGGATTTTCGATTTCTTCAAAAAGCGATTTTTCACTCCAAGGGGCGGAAAAACACTCTTTTTCAATGTCGGCAACCGCTGATACATCCTCTTTTTTCATAAAGCTTGTTATCGGAATTTTCTTTAAATCTTCGTTAAGCTTTTTTACACCGAAAAATATTTCTTTTGCACAGTTTTTGTAAATTTCAAGGCTTCCGCCGAACGGGTCGGCTATTCCGTTGCCGAGGACGTAAACACGGCTTTTGCCGACAACGGGGATAAGCTGCATTGCATGGCTTTCGCTCAAACAAACGAACAAATCGGTTTTATATAAAAGCTCCTTTGTAAGCGGCTGTGAGGTGTGTGAAGAAATATCAACACCGTAATCCCTTGCGGCAATAACCGAATTTTCGCTCACCTTTTCACCGAACGGACAGGCAAGCCCTGCACTGTAAACCTCGCAGGAATTGTTTATTTTTTTAAATAACCCCTCTGCCAAAGGACTTCGGCAGGTGTTTCCCGTACAAATAAAAGTAACTGTCATTTGCAATCATACCACGTCTTTCCGCTTTGAACATCGGCTTTAAGTTTGACTTTCATCTTGCAGGCGTTTTCCATTTCCTCCGAAAGAATCGCTTCGACCTTTTCTTTTTCACTTTCGTCCGCCTCAACAATAAGCTCATCGTGTACTTGAAGAATAAGCTTTGCATTGAGGTTTTCGTTCTTAAGGCGGTTATAAACCCTTATCATCGCAATTTTTATAATGTCAGCCGCCGTTCCCTGAATGGGCATATTTCTTGCAACCCTCTCACCGAATCCGCGGGTTATGGCGTTTGAAGCTGAAAGCTCCGGCAAATAGCGTCTTCTTAAAAAAAGTGTTTCGGCATATCCCTTTTCCTTGGCATCGTTTATAACGTCCTTCATATATCTGTCAACACCGCTGAAATGCTCAAGATAACCCTTTATATAGCTGTCGGCTTCCTTCCTTGTAACGCCGATATCCTTTGCCAGCGAAAAAGCGCCGATTCCGTAAACAATGCCGAAATTTACGGCTTTTGCACGGCTTCTCATCAACGGTGTTACCATATTTTCGGGCATATTGAAAACCTGCGATGCCGTTTCGGTGTGAATATCTCTTTCGGAATTGAAGGAATCTATCATTGTTTTGTCATTTGCAATGTCGGCAAGAACACGAAGTTCT
Organism: uncultured Eubacteriales bacterium; assembly: GCA_964474295.1. Taxonomy (GTDB): domain Bacteria; phylum Bacillota; class Clostridia; order Oscillospirales; family Acutalibacteraceae; genus SIG575. The sequence continues at coordinate 39,696 of CAYYRN010000012.1, read as the reverse complement.
ATTTGGGAATAGTCGGCATCCACAAGAACCTTTCCGCTGTCCGCAGAGAAGAATTTACGCATTTCTTTTCCCAATGCCGAACGCACGGGAATGTTTTGCAGGTTCGGTTCAGCCGAGGATATTCTGCCGGTTCTCGTTTCCGTTTGGTTAAGAGTTGAATGGATTCTTCCGTCATCTGCTATGACCTTGACAAGACCGTCGCAGTAGGTTGATTTCAGCTTTGCGAAAGTTCTGTAATCGAGAACTTTTTTTACAACGGGATGAGCATATTGCAAGCTCTCAAGCACATCCGCATTTGTGGAATAACCGCTTTTTGTTTTTTTCTTTGCGGGCAATCCCAAATCTTCAAAAAGTGCCGTTGCAAGCTGTTTTGGAGAGTTGATGTTAAATTCGTATCCCACATCTTCGTAAATGCTTTCCTGTAAAGCTGCGATATCCTGTTCAAGGCGGTGACCGAAATTGATTATGCCTTCTTTGTCAACCTTAAACCCTTCAAGCTCCATTGAGGCGAGAACCTCACTCAGAGGAATTTCAATGTCAAACATCAAATGCGACTGACCGTTTGCCTCAATTTCCGCAAGCATTTTTTCCGTAAGGTTTTTAAGCACACCTGCCGAAAGAATAAGTTCATCCTCATTTTCCGATTTTACCTGAACTGAATACTCTTTTGCCAAACGTGAAACCGAATAATCGTTTGACGAGGGATTTAAGATATATCCGCCGAGAGAAACGTCAAAGCCTATGTTTAAAAAGCCTGAGCCGTTTGCCAGGGAATAAGAATGAAGAAGCTTTGTGTCGGTTGTGAATTTTTTCTTTTTTTCATTGCCGAGAAAATCAAGAAAAAAATCATCAAAACCAAGCTGAAAAGACGAAAGGCGATAAACCGTGTTCTCAAAGCAGAAACAAACTTCCGAGATGCTTCTGTCGGAAAAGTCCGCAATAAAATAAATGTCATCATTTTTATCTATTAATGATTTTATTTCTTCAATTGTGCTTTCTTTTGCTTTTATTTCCGTAATTGGTGTATCATCCTGAATGGGGGATGTCTGAACATCGTTCAAACCGAGCTTTTCGTTTAACGAAAAAATTTCAAGGTTATTCAAAAGTGCCGCAGCTTCGCTTTTTTTACATTCAGAGGGAAGATAGTCGGAATAGTTTTTTGAAATTGGAGCATCACGTCTGATTGTTCCGAGCGTTCTGCTGAGGTAAGCACTTTCCTTGCCGTTTTCGAGCTTTTCACGCATTTTCGGAGTTATTTTCATTTCGGGCAAAGCCTCGTAAACTCCGTCCAAGGTTTCGTATTGTTTTATCAGGTCGCCTGCTGTTTTGGGGCCTATGCCGGCAACACCGGGGATGTTGTCGGAGGTGTCGCCCTGCAACGCTTTAATTTCAATCATTTGTGCGGGTGATACACCGTATTCTTCTTTGAGTGCCGTAGAGTCATAGTGAACATTACCCATTTTTGTTGTTGCGAGAAGCACGGTTACGTTGTTGTCTATTAGTTGCAAGCTGTCACGGTCACCGGTTGCGATAAAGCAAAAATCGTTTTCACCCGCACTGCCTGCGAGTGTGCCGAGGATGTCATCGGCTTCCCAACCGTCAAGCTCAAGGGTTTTATATCCCAAAAGGGTTATAAGCTCTTTGACAATGGGCATTTGAGAAAAAAGCTCCTGCGGCATCGGCTTTCTGCCTGCTTTATACTGCGGATATATTTCGTGCCTGAATGTGGGGGCTTTTCTGTCAAATGCAACAACAACGGCATCGGGATTTGTTTCGTCACGCAGGTTTATCAGCATTTTCGTAAAACCGAAAATCGCATTTGTAAACTGACCTTTTTTGTTGCTCAAAAGCTTAATACCGTAAAAAGCACGGTTAAGCAAACTGTTGCCGTCAATGGCTAAAAGAATCATAAGAAAAAACCTCCCATAATAAACTTAACTGTTATTGTACCACAAAATTGACATTTTTCATAGTATAAGTTATAATTTATTTAATAAAAAACAAAGGAAAACAGATTATGGGAAAGATTATCGTTCAACGTTTTGACTATCTTAAAGGCGCAATGGAAATCGGGGGCGGAGTGAATCCCTTTTACGGCTCGGCACCGATAAAAAACAACACGTCCGTAACTGCGGACAGCTTCCGCTATTGTGTCAGAATAACACAAAAGGATGAGGAAAATATTATAAGAGCCGAATATGCACTTACATATAAGGCATTGTGTGAGGTCGAAAAGGAAAAAATCGTTTTTAAGGATTTTGATTTTTCGGCAGACGGCAAGGATGAGGCACAAAAATGGCTTGAAGAAGAATACGAAAAGGCGAATTTATGAAGATTTTGTATGAGGATGCAAACACCGTTGTTGCCGTGAAGCCTGCGGAAATATTATCGCAGTTTTCCGAAAAAGAAGAAAATGCCGTCACGCTTCTCAAAGAGCAGACAAAAAGCGAAATATTCGTTGTAAGCCGCCTTGACAGAAATGTGGGCGGTGTTATGGTTTTTGCCAAAAATCCCGAAGCGGCGGCGGATTTAACACGTCAAATGCAAAACGGTGTTTTTAAAAAGGAATACATTGCCGCCCTCCACGGAAAACCGCAGGATGAAAAGGGTATTTTTGAAGATTTGCTTTTCAAAGATTCGAGAAAAAACAAAACCTTTGTTGTTAAAAAGGAAAGAAAAGGTGTAAAAAAAGCAAGCCTTGAATACGAAACCGTTACGTTCTGTGACGGAATTTCTTTTGTGAAAATTCGTCTGCACACGGGAAGAACGCATCAAATAAGGGTTCAGTTCGCATCGAGAAAAATGCCGCTTGTCGGTGACGGAAAGTACGGTGCAAAGGATAATTGCAAAACGATGGGACTTTTTTGCAGGGAGGTTTCTTTCAAAAAAGTAAAAGGGGAAGAAATCTTAACCTTTTCGGCATCTCCCGAAAACGTCTATCCGTGGACTTTGCCTCGACAGAGTTTTCACTGAAATATATTATTATCTTACGTTTGAACGATAGATACTGTATGATGATATAATGAGTAGTCTAATTATTTCATAACAGAAAAGTAAAAAAATTAAAATTACTGCAAATATACCGAAAAAGTATTTTTGCAGTAATTTTTTGTCATTCTGTAATTTAAAACAGTTAAATTTTAATATTTTGACAACTTAACAGCTATTTCTATTAGGTTTTTGATTAAGTGTTCTTTTTCTTTCGGAATATTTTCAAAAGAAAAACCACAACCTATACGGTCTTCACAGCTATCGCCTTTTATCATATAATCCAAGCTTAGCCCGATAATATCGCTCAACTTTATAAGATTTTCTATAGATAGCCCTGAAAGCCCTCTTTCAACCTCACTAAAGTGTTTAACTGAGATATTAAGTTGTTCCGCTATTTCTTCTTGCGTTAGCAATAATTTCTTTCGTCTGCTTTTTATTCTCTGACCCATTGCTTTTTTATAATCATCCATATTATCACCAAACCTATTATGTTAATATTAACACAACTTATTACGTTAAAAAACAATGTATAACCTTGACAAACTAAACCTAACAGGTTATAATTATGCTGCTATGCATACTCAATAAAATTGAAAAGGAGGAGTTTAAGATAATAGTTTAGTGTGGTAAAGGGTAATTGCGTAACAAATTTATACGGAGGTTGTTCATAAATGAAAAAAGTATCAATTATCAAAAAAGTGCTTTGCTTGTTTTTATGTGTGATTATTGCTTTAGGGGCAACAAGCACAGCGGTTGCAGCGGCAACAGTTGAAAACTCTTTGGAAAGTTCTGCTGAACTTCAAGTTGATTTTAGTTTGTCAATTATTTTTGAACCTATTATAAAGTTTTTTAAATCCATAATTAATTGGTTTAAAAATCTATTTGGTCACGGTGCTACGGAAATAACTATTAATATTTCGCAAAACGATTTTGAAACTACAAACAGCAAAATAACATTAAATGGTACATATCAAACAACCGGTGTTTTGGATAATATTACATATTCGGTTTTATCTTATTCTGACAGCGAAAACTCCGTTCTTGAAAGCGGAGAAACAATAATTGACGGCAACAACTGGGAAGCCGAAATACTTGTCAAACCGGATGTTAATACAATCACTGTTACAGGTGAAAACAAAGATGGTGTAAAATCTTCAGCTACTATTGACGTAACTTATGATGCGGGAAGTGTATATATTCCGGATGTGGATGACATAAATGTTGATTCTCAAACCGGATTATCATACATTGATAATGTAATTGTAGTGGTTTTTAAAGAAGACACTTCGGAATCAAAAAAGAAAGAAATTATAAATTCTGTTAACGGAACAATAGTGGGACAATTGAACGGAGTTAACCAATATCAAATTCAGGTGCCTACAAGTACATTATCCCAGCTTAAAGAAAAAGTAAATAAATTGGAAAGCTATAGTGCTGTTACCCTTGCCCATTATGATAGTGTGTATTATGATACAGAAGATGCTGCTGTAGCTCCTTCTGACCCTTGGGATGACACGGTAAATGCAACGGATTGGCTCGATTCTGATGTTGACGGCAGCAATTGGTGGCTTGAGGCTATTGAAGCTCCTGCTGCTTGGGGTTACGATGACAGATTTTCCAATATAAAAATAGGAATTGTAGATAACGGGTTTGATACAGGACACGAAGATTTAAAAATTAAATTTCCTACTAGCGGTACAAAAAATGCAAATAACAAAGAGGATCACGGCTCACATGTTGCGGGTATAATAGGAGCAACGGCTAATAACAACAAAGGTATAACAGGTATTGTCTGGAACAGTGAACTTATTTGTGTGGATTGGGAACCGTCATTATTTCAAACTATTACCGGTCGAGGCTGGAAAACAGATACTATGATTGCTGCGGGCTTGGTATGGACTGTTGAAGCAGGTGCCAAAGTAGTTAATTTTTCGCTTGGATGTTCGGGAAATTTAAGTGATGATTCTAAAAAATTCGACCAATCAACTATCAATGCTTCCGCCCAAAAAGCTTCCGGATATATGGCGGAATTACTCAAAAATCACGATTTTGTTGTTGTACAATCAGCAGGAAACGGAGCAAAAAACGAGATAGGTGTTGATGCTGTTAACAATCTGTGGTTCTGTGCTGTTACAAATTCCAATTGCGTAAATTACGGTACGGGAAGAGCTTCAAAACAGGGTATTCTTGACAGAATTCTTGTTGTTGCTGCAGCAGAGCAAATTTCAAATAGTTACAGATTAACTTCTTTTTCAAACGGCGGTTCACAAGTTGATATAGCAGCTCCCGGACGCAAAGTTTACAGTACCGTAACAGGTGGTACAAGCGGTTCATATGACACAATGTCCGGAACATCTATGGCAGCTCCTATTGTTACCGGTGTTTGCTCACTTGTATGGTCAGTGAATGATTCGTTTACAGGCGATGAAGTTGCTGAAATTGTTTGTTCAAGTACTTCAAAAACTGCGGTTGATAATACCGCCTCACGTTACGCAACGGGAAGTTTTCCCCTTGTAAATGCTAAACTTGCTGTGGAAGAAGCAATAAAGAGAACAGATGCATCGGGAACTGTAAAAGGACGCTTTGTTGATGCTGTAACAGGAAACACAATATATAACGTTCGTGTGTCCCTTGCGAATTATGAAGGATATGGAAATCTTCCCATAAATATCGGTACTGAATATTCGGTAACATCGGGGAGCTTTGAAAAAGAATTGCCTGCAGGTACATATGTGTTTAATGTAAAATCTGATGGTTACATAAGCAAAAGAGTTGAGTTTAAAGTTACAGCATCGTCAACTACAGATTTGGATAATGTTACATTGAGTACTTCACTGGCTGGAGAAAAAATTCGTGTGGTTTTGACTTGGGGTGACGATCATCCCGAAGATTTGGATTCTCATTTTATAGGTACAAAGAGAGATGGAAACAGTTATCATGTTTATTATATGCAAATGGGCGATAGTAGTGTTGCCTGGCTGGATAGAGATGATACTAATTATGAAGGTCCGGAAACCATAACGATAGATATGAACAATTTTACTGAGTTTACATATTGTGTTCATAACTATTCTCAAAGGAGTGCGGTTTCTACCGATTCGGCGGCTTTGAGTATGGCAACGTCCGGTGCAAAAGTTGAAGTCTTTTCCGGTAGTAGTGATGAACCGATTGCAACTTACAGGATTCCGACAAATAGAAAAGGAACTGTATGGAATGTGTTCTCAATGTCGGCGGATGGAACTATTACAGATATAAATTCATTTGGATATGAGTCAAACCCTGAAATGGTCGGATATTAAGCGGAAATCATAGTGGCAAAAATGGTTACTTTTAATGTAATAATTATTAATACTAAATGGATATTGCTTAGCTACCCTAACAATTGTCTTACTCTTTTGCTTGCACTTTTATTACTAATGTAAGCTTACTACCCCCATTGTATGCTGCTTTAACTGCGTACTTTAATCTTTTTGCCATGTTTGTTTAATACTGATTTGTTTCGCTGTTACACCACAATGTCAGCAAAGATTTTGTGAAAGTATTGTTTTGTTTCGACAGATTTTTCACTGCGTTTGTGTGACAGTTGTAATTTGAATAAGAAAAAGCAAAACACGGTCTGCGAAAGCTTGCAGACCGTGTTTTCGATATTGTATGTGCGATTAAAAATTTATCACTCCGAGGTGTTCAAGCAGAATTTTAATTCCCATAAGTATTAAAATTATTCCGCCCACAAGCTCGGCTTTGGATTTGTATTTTGAACCGAAAATGTTGCCGATTTTGACACCCGCAAAGGAAAGCAGGAAAGTAATAACACCGATAAACGACACTGCGGGAACAATGTCAACGGAGAGAAACGCAAAAGAAACTCCGACTGCCAGAGCATCAATGCTTGTCGCTATTGCCATGGGTATCATAGCCTTGGGTGTGAAAGCACTGTTGATTTCATCTTCTTCCTTTGAAAAAGCTTCCCTTACCATATTCGCACCTATAAGCCCCAGAAGAACAAAGGCAATCCAGTGGTCAAAGGTGGTTATGTACTGTTCAAATTGTTTGCCGAGCAAATAACCGATAAGCGGCATACCTGCCTGAAAAAGTCCGAAATAAAGCCCGACAACAGCCATATGCTTAATTTTTGCTTCCTTAACGGAAAGTCCTTTGCCGATTGCCACGGCAAAAGCATCCATAGAAAGTCCGACGGCAAGAATAAACAATTCAGATAATCTCATAAAAATTCAACCTCCCAAACAGTAGAGAACATTCTACCACAGGGAGGTTTTATTGTCAATAAATTTAGGTTTCTATTCCCGCAAATTGATTGTTATAAAGTCTGAAATAGCATCCTTTTTGTTCCAAAAGTTCTTCGTGGTTTCCGCTTTCGACTATCGTTCCGTCATCAATGACTATTATTTTGTCGGCATCCCTAATCGTCGAAAGCCTGTGTGCGATGATAAGGCTTGTTCTGTTTTCCATAAGCTTTACCATTGCCGACTGAATACGCATCTCCGTTCTTGTGTCAACGGATGAGGTTGCTTCGTCGAGAATCAGTATTTTCGGGTCGGCAAGTACAGCCCTTGCAATGGAAAGAAGCTGACGCTGTCCTTGGCTTAAATTGCTTCCGCCTTCGGAAAGCTTTGTGTCATAACCGTCTTTAAGCTTGGTTATAAATTTGTCGGCGTTTGCCATAACCGCAGCGGCTTTAACATCCTCGTCGCTTGCATCAAGCTTTCCGTAAAGGATGTTTTGCTTTATGCTCTCGCTGAAAAGCACGGTGTCCTGCAAAACAATCGCAATTGTTTTGCGCAATTCGTCTTTCGGAATGTCGAAAATACTTTTTTCGTCAATCGTTATTTCTCCGCTTTCAATGTCATAAAAACGTGTAAGCAGGTTTACGATTGTTGTTTTGCCGGAGCCGGTAGCACCGACTATTGCGATTTTTTGTCCCTGCTTTACATCAAGTGAAAAATCTTTAAGTACGGTTTTTCCTTTTTCATAACCGAAACGTACATTTTTAAAGCTTATGTTGCCTTTTACGTCTTCAGCTTTGAAGTTGTTTGAAACAGTGTCGCTTTCGGGCTCTGAATCCATAACTTCAAAAATACGCTCCGCACCTGCAATGGAGTTTTGTATTTGAGCATATTGGTTGGCAATTTCGTTGATAGGACGTGAAAGCTGCTTTGAATAAAGAAGAAATGCCTGAATAACGCCAACCGTTATAATGCCGTCCGGTGCAAGCATACCGCCGATAGGTGCAGACTTAAATGCAAAGTAAGCACCCGAAAGTGCAACCAAAATAAAGTTTAGGTTTGAAATAATGTTCATCAAAGGGCCCATAGAGCCGCTTAAAATTTGTGCTTTTATGGCAACCTTGCGGAAGCGGTTGCTTATTTCGTTAAATTCGTTTTTCGATTTACTTTGCTTTGAAAAGTTCACAACCGTTTTGTAACCTGTAACCATTTCCTCAACGTGGCCGTTCATTTCACCGAGGACAGTTTGCTGCTCTTTATAAAACTTACGCATATATTTTGACATATTTGTGCTGACAACAATTGTCAAAACAACGGTAACAACGCTTATCAGCGTCATTAACGGTGAATAAAGCAGCATAATCACAATCGAACCTATAACGCTCAAAACAGCGGAAATCAAAGAACCTACCGAAGAAGAAATTGTGTTTGAAATGTTTTCGACATCGTTTGTCATACGGCTCATAATGTCGCCGTGGTTGTGTGTATCGGTATACCTTATCGGCAATTTAACAAGTCTTGCAAAAAGGTCATATCGAAGCTTTCTTACCGTTGCGGTGGAAAGCTTTGCCGAAAAAAGTCCCTGAAAATATGTAAACAGGGCAGATACCGAATAGGTTACGGCAAGAATTGCAAGCATTTTGATAAAGCTTTGCCAATCTATTGTAAGCCTGCTGTCTGTAAGTGTTATGAGGTCAAGAGCCTGCTGCTGAAGTGCGGGAGCAGCGAGGTTTAAAACCGTAATTACAATCATAACCGCAGTAAGGGAAATAAAGAGATATTTGCTCGAACCGATATATGATAAAAGTTTTTTTAGTGTGCCTTTTGCGTTTTTCGGCTTTTCAACTGCCATAACGGGGCCGGGGCCTCTGCCAGGTCTGCCGATTGGACCGCCGATTTTTTCTTCACGCTTAATGCCCGGAGCAGGACGTGCGTTTTTCATCTCAGCCATTCAAAACATCTCCCTTCTTCATTTGTGAATTGTAGATGTCACGGTAAACCTCACTGTTTTCGAGAAGCTCATTGTGTGAGCCTAAAGCCACAAGCTTTCCGTCGTCGAGAACCGCTATTCTGTCGCAGTTTTTTATGCTTGCTATTCGCTGAGCTATTGTGATGACGGTCGTTCCTTTAAGCTTTTTCAACAGCATACCTCTTAATTTTGCTTCCGTTGAAAGGTCAAGCGCCGAGGTGCTGTCATCGAAAATAAGCACATCCGGCTTTTTCAAAATCGAGCGTGCTATTGAAAGACGCTGTTTTTGTCCTCCCGAAAGAGATGCACCTTTTTCGGCAACGTAGCCGTCATATTTGTCGGGCATATTTTCGATAAATTCCGTTGCCTGTGCGATTTCGGCAGCCGATTTTAAAGCTTCGTCATCCGCGTTTTCGTCTCCCCAACGCAGGTTTGAGCTTACCGTGCCGGAGAAAAGCTCTGTTTTTTGCATAACTACGCTTATTTTGCTGCGAAGACTTTCCAAATCGATTTCACGGATGTCTATACTGTTAATTTTCAGCGAGCCTGCGGAAACATCGTAAAATCGGGGAATCAGGTTAACAAGAGAAGTTTTTCCCGAACCCGTTGCACCGAGAAAGGCAATGTTTTCGCCTTTTTTGATTTTCAATGAAAAATCCTTTATGACGTTTTTGCCCTCAAAGCCGGGATAGAAAAACTGTACGTTTTCAAACTCTATGTCACCGACAGAATCGATTTTTGTGTTTCCCGATGTTATAACAGGCTCGGTGTCGAGAATTTCATTTATTCTGTCAGCGGAGGCTTTCGCCCTTGAAATCGATTGGAACATCATACCGACCATAGTGATAGAGTGAAGAATCATAGTGATGTATGTAATTGCAGCCATAACATCGCCCACCTCCATTGAGGAAGCGACGCTTTCGATTTTTGTTCCGCCGATAAGTATAATTGCAACAACGGAAATGTTAAGAACGATTGTAAGCACGGGGTTTAAAATTGCCATAATTTTTTGAACACGCAGCGTAGTTTCCGTCAAATCGTCGTTTGCAAAGGAAAAACGCTTCGTTTCAAATTTTTCACGCACATAAGCTTTTACAACCCTTGCCCCCGAAACGTTTTCCTGAACAACACCGTTTACTTTATCAAGCTTGGTTTGAACCGTTTTGAAAATGGGAGATGCTTTTTTTATAATTATGAACATCGAAATAAGTTCAATCGGAAGTGCGCAAATCAGCACGACACCGAAATCCACGTTCAATCTCAGCATCATTACTATGCCGCCCGCAAACATCATAAAGGAACGCACGAACATTCTTAAAACCAAATCAACAAACTGCTGGATAAGGTTGATGTCCGTTGTCATTCTTGTTACGAGAGAACCGGTTGTGAATTTGTCGGTTTGCTGAAATGACAAATCCATAACCTTTGCGAAAGCATCGTTTCTCAAATCACGGCTGAATGAATGTGAAGTCGCACCGCTGAAAGCAGATGACCCCACACCGCACAATCCGCCGACAACGGCAAGCAAAAGCATTGAAAGTCCTGTTCTTAAAATAAGCTCATAATTATGCCCCAAAACGCCGTCATTTACTATGTTAGACATAAGCGTGGGCAGTATAAGGTCAATAAGCACTTCACCGACCATGGCAATCGGCGTCAGCAGAGCCAAATACCAATAAGGCTTTAAGTATTTAACGAGTTTCATCTGTTTTCCTCCATTTCTTCCATAAGATTACCCGTAATCCTTTTCAGATATTCTTTGATGATTTTCATTTCTTCATCGGAAAAATCTTTAAACATTACTTTCTCCGTTTCACGGCATTTTGAAACGAAAAATTCTTCGCACGCTCTGCCTTTTTCGGTCAGATAGATGTAGCTTTTTCTTAAATCCTTATCATCACTTTTGCGTATGATAATGCCGTCCGATTCCATTTTTTGAAGCTGTACGCTTATGCTCGGAGCTTTCATATGCGTAAGCTTTACCAACTCGTTTTGTGTAAGACAATCATTGTGGGAAAGGTGAAAAACAATTCTTCTGTATCCTTGCGGAAAGCCGACTCTTTCTGTTTCCCTGCGAACTCTGCCGTCAAACAAACGTGAAACGTCACCGAAAAGCATACCTGCCGTGAGTTTGTCGAAATCCGGCGGTCTTCTGTGCGGGGGATGATGTGTTCCCGATTCTTTCAAGATGTCCGTATCGTTTTTCGTAATAAACACCTTCTTTATATAATTATTTAGTTTCCTAACTAATTATATTCGCTTCGGATTTTTTTGTCAACAGCAAAATAAAAATTTTATCGGCATTTTGCTATTTCGGAAATGCAAAAAGGATTCCTTTGGCAATAACCAAAAGAATCCTTCGTTTAAAAAGACCGACATATTATTTTGCTTTGAAGTACAGCTTTATGCTCTCTCCGTCACGGTTTGCACGGTTTGTTAAATTAATTCCGACATTCATCAAAAACGCTCCCGAATATGCTCTGCCCGTTTCTTCGCAGACATATTCTTTCTTTGCGTCAAGACCTTTTAATTTGAGGAAAAATGTCGGCAAATCTCTGTCAAGCCGCATGGTGACAACGGTGGCAAGAACCTCGTTTTTATCGGGAGATACAAACGACCACGCACATCTTGAGTGGTTGAAATAAGGGTTGATAAGCCTGTAAAGGTCGCCGTAATGGATAAGCTCGTAATACTTGTGGTATTCCGTTACTTGATTTTTTACAATTGCTTTTTCATCGTCTGTCAGCTTGTTCGGGTCAAGCTCATATCCGAAAGTTCCCCAAAGAGCCACGTTGCCTTTTGTTTCATATCCAGTTCTTTTGCAGGCGGAAACGTGTGCGCCCATTGAGGATGCGGGATAGCATACCGAAGTGCCGAACTGTATGGTGAGCCTTTCGATGGGGTCGGTGTTGTCGCTGGCCCAAATTTGCGGCGAATAGTAAAGCATACCGGGGTCGAATCTTCCGCCGCCTCCCGAACAGTTCTCAAAAAGAATGTCGGGGAAAGCACGGGTGAACCTGTCCATAAGTTTGTATGTTCCCAAAATAAAGCGGTGGAAAAATTCCTGTTTTCTGTCTTCGGGCAAAATTGCGGAGGAAGCATCGGAAATATTCCTGTTAAAATCCCATTTAACATAGTCTATTTTGTGCTTTGAAAGAACGCTGTACATCTGGTTGAAGATGTTATCTCTTACGTCTTTTCTTGAAACGTCGAGAACAAGCTGATTTCTGCCGAGCATGGGGGTTCTGCCGCTGACGTGAACACACCAGTCGGGGTGAAGCCTGTAAAGGTCGGAATCGGGCGAAATCATTTCGGGTTCATACCAAATTCCGAATTTCAGACCGAGAGCGTTTACTCTTTCTATAAGCGGGTCAAGACCTCCGGGGAGCTTTTCTTCGTTTACATACCAATCTCCGAGTGAGCAGTTGTCGGCATTTCTGACACCGAACCAGCCGTCGTCCATAACAAGCATATCCATACCCGCTTCTTTTGCTCTCTCGGCAAAAGAAACAAGCTTATCCGTGTCAAAATCGAAATATGCCGCTTCCCAACTGTTAATAAGCAGGGGACGTTTTTCGTATTTATATTTTCCTCTTATCAAATTGTGAATGTAAAGCCTGTGGAAAATTCGGCTCATTTCACCCAAACCCTTGTCGGTGTAAACCATTACACATTCGGGTGCGGCAAAGCTTTCATTCGGTTCAAGATGCCAAGAAAAATCTTCCGGATTAATACCCATTATAAAGCGTGTTGTGGCATTGAAATCACATTCCGCAACTGCCGAAAAATTGCCGCTGTAAACCAAATTAAAGCCGTAAACCTCTCCGCAGTCTTCATCGCTTGAATGTTTTGCAAGTGCGACAAAAGGATTGTGGCAATGGCTTGATGCACCGCGTTTGCTGTGGATACCCTGTAAGCCGTGCGAAAGAGGTCTTTGCTCACGGCTTCTTTCTTTTGCGTGCCTGCCGTAGAAGGTTATCATATCGTAGTCCATTGAAGGCAAATCAATACACAGGCTGAAAACACGCTTTATGTCAATCGGTTTCTCGCCTGAATTTTTGACGAAAACGCTCCTTGTGATTGCGCCCTTTTCTTCAAAAACCGAATATCTTAAAGTAACCTCTGCTCCCGTTACGCTGTCTTTTGCAAAAATGTCAAGCGTGTCGGCTTCGCTGTCATCATTTGCATACACAAAGGGCAGAGGCGAAAGTGATGGCTTGCCTTTGTAAATTTTGTGTCCCGTGTAGCGAATGTCGGTTGTTGTGTCGCCGTTTGCGTTTTTGACGGAAAGTGCGGAAATTCTGAAATCCGCAGCTCCGTTTGTTCCGTATTCCATAGGTGCGCAGTCGGGGGTAAACCCGTTTTCACCGATTACGGGATTGCACAAGCTGAATGAAGCGTTCGGGTTTCTTGCTATTATATTTTCTATGTCCAAATTTTTAATATCGCTTTGCGGAAGCGGTGAACCGTAGTAGTAATTCAATATGTAGTTTTCCTTGTAAATTCCGATAAGGTATGTACACTCACAAGTATCAAGCTTAAAAATTCTGTTTTCAGAGTCAAAAGTTATCATGTTTTAAGCACCTCCGATGAAAGTTTATCATATATTTTAATTTTAATCAACGTTTTATCATTGTAAAGCTTCGGAATATTTGGTATACTGTATTTTAAAAGGCGGTGTGAAAATGTTTAATTTTTTTGCTGAGGAAAACTCAAGACACGGAAGTTTTTATTACATAACCGGCTCGGACTTTAACCATATCAAGAACGTTCTTCGTATGAATGAGGGTGACGAGTTCCTTGTAAGTGAAAACGGCAGCAGTCATTTGTGCGTTCTTAAAAGCTTTGAAGAAGAAACCGTTAAAGCCGAAATTTGCAGGGAAAACTATCAAAACACAGAGCTTCCGATAAAAATTTATCTTTTTCAGGGACTTCCCAAATCCGATAAAATGGAAATGATTATCCAAAAAACCGTTGAACTCGGAGTAAGCGAAATAATCCCCGTGGAGATGTCAAGGAGCGTTGTGAAGCTTGACGAAAAGAAAAAGAAAAGCAAGGTTTTGCGTTGGAGGACAATTTCGGAAAGTGCGGCAAAGCAGAGCAAACGAAACATAATACCGCAAGTGAGCGATGTAACGACGTATAAACAGGCGTTGGAAAAAGCGGGAGAACTTGATTTGCTCATTGTTCCTTATGAAAACAAAAACGGTATGAAAGAAACGAAAGAATGTCTTTCCGAAATAAAAGCGGGGATGAGTGTCGGAATACTTATCGGGCCTGAGGGCGGCTTTGAAGAAAGCGAAGTGCTTTCGGCACGGGAAAAGGGCGGAAAAACCGTTTCGCTCGGTTCGAGAATTTTAAGGACGGAAACAGCAGCCGTGACTGCCGTGGGAATGTGTATGCTTTATGCCGAAATGAATATTGGCGGTGATTAATATGAAAAAACTACCGAAAGAATTTGAGGAGCGGATGAAAAATCTGCTCGGAGAAGAATTTGATGATTATGTCAAAGCCTTGAACGAAAACCCCGTAAAGGCTTTCAGAGTAAACACGGATAAAATCAGTCTTGAGGATTTTGAAAAAATAAATGTTTTCGGAAGTGAAAAAATTCCGTATGTTTCAAACGGTTTTTATCTTGAATACGACGGCGTTGGAAATCACCCGTTTCACCATGCGGGGATGATTTACGTTCAGGAGCCTGCGGCAATGGCACCTGCGGAATGTATTGAGATAGAAAAAGATTGGAAAATTCTCGATATGTGTGCCGCACCGGGAGGCAAAAGCACGCAGCTTAAAAACAAGCTCGGTGAAAACGGACTGCTTGTTTCAAACGAAATAATTCCGTCAAGATGCAAAATACTTACGGGAAACATCGAACGGCTCGGCTTGAAAAACTGTGTTACAACGTGCAAAAAAACTTCACGTCTTGCGGAAATTTTTCCGCAAACCTTCGATTTGATTATGGTTGATGCCCCTTGCTCCGGCGAGGGTATGTTCAGAAAGGATGACACGGCAATTGAGGAATGGAGCGTAAAAAATGTTTTAATGTGTGCCGAACGTCAGGCTGAAATTCTCGAAAATGCCGCCCTGTG
>CAYYRN010000012.1:22755-24300 GCA_964474295.1 uncultured Eubacteriales bacterium | reverse complement strand
GTCCGAGTGTTAAAACGGATAAGCGTGTGCTTGATTTTCTCGATGATACGCTTGAAGAATATGAAAAAGAAAATGTAAAAATGTATAACGAAAATCCCGTTTATTTTGCATCGGATTTTGAAGTGAAAAACGGTGACGCATTTTCCTGCGGTGTTACAATCGGGGAAATATGCAAAAATTATATCAAACCTCACCACCAGTTTTTTACGGCAATGGGCAGTGCTTTCAAAAGAAAAATCAATTTAAGCTGTGACAGCTCGGAAATTAAAAAGTACCTCAAAGGCGAGGAATTTGAAACCGATTGCGAAAACGGTTGGGCGGCTGTTTTGGTAAACGGATGTGCTGTCGGAGGTGTCAAGGTAAGCGGGGGAAAAGCCAAAAATCATTATCCCAAGGGTTTAAGAAAACTTTCATAACAGTAAAATTGTACAAAATTTCGTTCGGATTTTGTGAAAATCAATGAATTTGTCGCTTTAAAGCTTAAAATCGCTAAATTTTATTGACAAACGTATTTTTCAAGAGTATCATAATTTACAGATTTTACGGGAGTTGATAAAAATGAATCTCAGAAAAGGCAATTTGATGAGCGTCAGAGATGATGTAAAGCTGCTGGATGCCACAATCAGGGACGGCGGGCTTTGCAACAACTTTGAATTTTCCGATGAATTTGTAAAAGAATTATACAAAGCAAACATCAAAAGCGGCATTGACTATATGGAGTTCGGTTATAAAGCAAGCAAGGATATGTTTGACGTGAACTCTTTCGGCAAATGGAAGTTTTGCGACGAAGCCGATTTAAGGTCAATTGTCGGTGAGAATATTTCCGATATGAAAATTTCCGTTATGGCTGATGTCGGAAGATGCGATTATAAAAAGGATTTTCTTCCGAAATCGGAAAGTGTTATCGATATGGTGCGTGTTGCGTGCTACATTCATCAAATTCCCACCGCAATAGATATGATTGAATATCTTCACGATTTGGGGTACGAGACCACCTGCAACGTTATGGCAATTTCGCAGGCAAGCCAAGACCAGGTTGAAGACGGACTTGACCTGCTTTGCAAGTCGAGTGTTGATGTTATTTATCTCGTTGACAGCTACGGCTCGCTTTATCCCGAAAATGCAACCGACCTTGCGAAAATTTACATCGATGCCGCCGAAAAAGTCGGCAAAAAAATAGGCTTTCACGCTCATAACAACCAAAATCTTGCTTTTGCAAACACAATCGAAACCTTGTCTTACGGCGTCTCTTTCCTCGATGCGACCATTATGGGTATGGGCAGGGGTGCCGGAAACTGTGCCACGGAGCTTTTACTCGGCTTCTTGAGAAATCCGAAATATAATCTTTACAGTGTTCTGAAGTTTATCGAAAAATATATGATACCTCTTAAAAATGATGGAATAGTATGGGGCTTCGATTTGCAGTATATGTTCACCGGACAGTTTAATCTTCATCCGAGGGAAGCAATGGAGTTTACGGCAAACAACCGCAGCGACTATTGTAATTTTTACGAAACCTTGATTGATAACGTTTGAGAATTAAAG
>CAYYRN010000012.1:0-22655 GCA_964474295.1 uncultured Eubacteriales bacterium | reverse complement strand
AGTGTGTAGCACGTTCCGTAAGGAACGCATCACTAAAAAAGCCTTTTTTGTCTGTTTGACAAAAAAGGCTTTTTTCTGGCAGGGGATAAAGGATTCGAACCTCTACATACAGAGTCAGAGTCTGCTGTGCTACCATTACACAAATCCCCTACGAACAAGCGATATTATACACTCTTAGTTTGTCTTTGTCAATAGTTTTTGCAAAAATTTTTAATTTTTCAGTTTTCGTTCTTTTGTTTCGGTTTTATTACCTCGGTGAAATGAATAATATTTAGCAAAGAAAAATGAGAGGTTGATGATATGATGAAAACGGTTTTTTTAACAAAGAAAAAAACAGTGTTGATTATTGTTCTGCTTGCACTGCTTGTCCTGTTCGGTATTTTCGGAATAAGCCGAGGTGCTGTGACAACGGCGGCACAAACAAGACTTTTGCCGATTTACTGTGTCGATACTCAAAAGAAATGTGTTGCTCTTTCGTTTGATGCGGCGTGGGGAAATGAAGATACTCAGGATTTAATAGATACTTTGGCGAAATACGATGCTAAAGCCACTTTTTTCCTTGTGGGGAGCTGGGTAGATAAGTACCCCGAAAGCGTAAAAGCTTTAGCGGATGCCGGACACAGTGTGCAAAACCATTCAAACACTCATCCGAATTTGCCGCAGTTGTCAACGGAGGGTATAAAAAAAGAAATAACACTTTGCAACGAAAAAATCAGAAAAATCACAAAAAAGACTCCCACGCTTATCCGACCGCCTTACGGTGATTACAGCAACAGCGTTATAGAAACCGTTAATTCTTTGGGAATGTATGCAATACAGTGGGATGTCGATTCGCTCGATTGGAAAAATCTTTCGGCAGATGAAATTTACAACAGGGTAGTCAATAATGTAAAAAACGGTTCGATAGTGCTTTTCCATAATGCAGCACTTAACACTCCCGAAGCTCTCGGCAGAATACTTAAAGCTTTGAAGGATGACGGGTATGAATTTGTAACGATAGAAAACCTGATTTACAAAGCTGATTATTCAATAGACCATACGGGCAAACAATTTAAAACGGAATCATTGACAACAGCAGGATAAACTGATAAAATTACTGTAAGTAAAAAGTTTCGGAGGTGCTTTAAATGGCTGAAAAAAAAGAGCACAGAAAACTTAAAAAAATAGAGCTTCTCGAAATCCTTGTTTCGATGTCGGAAGAAAATGAGGCACTGAAAAAACGCAACGAACAGCTTGAAAAGCTTCTTGAAGAAAGAGTTGTTTCACCTGTTATGCCCAATATCGATGTTTCCGCACTTATCAACGATATTATAGAATGTGTTCAAGAGGTTTCCGTTCTTTTTTACAAGGGAAGCTCACTCAACGAATCAAACGAAGAAATGCCCGATTTCACAAAGAAAGTCCGTGACATTTACGCAAAGAAAATATCGGAACGAAAAAGCGATGAAACGGAGCAGACAGAAGAAAAAAACGTTTACGAGGATGTTTGGTCAAAAAGCGAAGAAGAAAAAGAAAATACGGAAAATACATTGAATATGGAATACTTCAATTATTCGGATTATTCCGAATATCTCAATAAAAACGAAAATTAAAATGCGGACTGTAAAAAGGAGTGAGCAAAAGTGAAAAAGTCAACTTATACGGTTTTGCTTGTGCTTGTTTTTACGGCAGGACTTCTCCTTTTGCTTTACCCTACGGTCAGTAATTTTATAAACGTGTCAAATGCCGTAAAGTCCGTTGAAAATTATAACGAAAAAATATCCGAGACGGATAAAAAACAAAGCGAGGAATTTTTTCGTGAAGCGGAAGAATATAACGAAAATCTTTCGCTTAAAGTGATTCCGGCAAATTATTACTCCAAGCTTGACATTACCGGCGACGGTATGATGGGGTATATTTCAATACCGAAAATCGGCGTGGTTCTGCCCGTATATCACGGAACGGATAAAAAAACGCTTTCCTTTGCCGCAGGTCATATTGAGGGAACATCGTTTCCGGTTGGCGGCGAAAGCACACATTCGGTAATTACCGGTCACAGAGGTCTGCCCTCCGCAAAGCTGTTTACAGACCTTGACGAGCTTGAAAACGGCGATAGGTTTTCCGTAACAGTGCTTGATAAAACAGTTACTTATGAGGTTGACAGGATTCTTGTGGTAAAACCCGAAGAAGTTTCTTACCTTGAAATCGAAAAAGGCGAGGATTATATGACGCTTGTTACCTGTACCCCTTACGGAATAAATACCCACCGACTTTTGGTGAGGGGCAAGCGTGTAAATGACGGTGCGGCTGAAGTGTCGCTTGATGCTATGAAAATCGATTTGACCGATGTTTTGCTGACGGTCGGACTTCCTCTTTTGGCGGTGGCTGTTGTTTTGACCGTGGTTTTGAAGAAAAGGAGTAAGAAAAATGAAAAAGGCAAAGGGTGTTAAAATAGTTGCTCTTTTGTGTTTGATATGTGCCTTTGCAATATCGTGCATAAATGTTTTTTCGGCGGATATTGTGATTGACACCAATAAGCCCGCGTCTCTTATGCTGGCATACAGGGACGGCACGGTGCCGCTTGTCGGCGTTACCGTAAAAATTTACCGTGTTGCGGATGTTAATTCAAAAAAAGTTTTTACGCTCACGGGCAGCTTCAAAAATTATCCCGTAAATGTCAATAATCTTGATACGGCGGCAAAAATGAATGCGGCGGCGCAAACGCTTTCGGCTTATGCTGCGGCAGATAAAATAGTGCCTTATGCGGAACTTAAAACAGACCGAAACGGCATTGTTAAGCTTGAAAATTTGCGTGCGGGACTGTTTCTTGCCGTTTCCGAAAACTTTACTTCCGGCGGTGTTACATACAAATTCGCTCCTTTTTTGGTTGAACTTCCCGAAGTTGACGAAAACGGTAATTTGAATTATACGGACGTTATCGCTTCACCGAAAAAAGAGGAGTTTGACCCCAACACTCCGGGCGAAAAGAAAGATTTCACAATCACCAAAAGATGGTATGATTACGGGAACGAGGATAAACGTCCCGAAGAAATCACGGTGCTGATTCTGAAAAACGGAGAGCTGTTCAAAGAAATTATTTTGTCATCCGAAAACAACTGGACATTTAAGTGGTCGGATTACGGCGGAATCAATGTTTGGCAGGCAATCGAAAAGGATGTGCCTGACGGCTACATATTTGCATTGAATGTGGGCGAAAACACGATAATTTTAAACAACACTTACGAGCAGGAAGAAGAAACAACAACCGAAAAAGACGAACCCTCAACATCGCCCGGCGGTTTAGTGACCGTGCCGTCAACAAAGCCGTCAGGTACGGAAAACCCGTCTTTTGAGGAAACGTCATCATCACATTCTTACGGTGATGATACAACATCTTCTTCAACAAGTGACAAAAACGAGAAGAACACTTCTTCTTATACGCAAGGCACAACAAACTCGCAGGAAAAGCTGCCGCAGACGGGACAGCTTTGGTGGCCGGTTCCCGTTCTTGCTGCGGCGGGGCTTATCCTTTTTGCCGCAGGGACGGTAATTTCCTCAAAGGAAAAGGGTAAAAAATGAAGAAAGCTTTAGGAAAAATTTTAATGTCGGCAGGCATTATTCTTGTCTTGTCGGCGGCGCTGCTTGTGGTATATAACAAAACCACTGATGAAAAAGCGGGCGAAGAAGCGAAAATTATTGCCGAAGAAATCGAAAAGGTTATACCGCAAGAGCCGCTCGGAACTCTCGGTGAAGAAATAAACGGCGAAAAGCTGATGCCGATAATGGAAATAGACGGTAAAGATTATATAGGCATAGTTAAAATTCCGTCGCTCGGCTTGTCACTGCCCGTCAGAAGCGATTGGAGTTATGTTAATTTAAGAACGTCGCCGTGCCGTTACAAAGGCTCGGTTTATGACGGTTCTTTGATTGTTGCGGCGCATAATTATAACAGTCACTTCGGCTTGATTAATTCACTGCCGCAAAACAGTGAAATTATTTTCACCGATGCTGACGGTAACGTTTTCAACTATGTCGTTGCGTCAACGGAAGTAATTGATAAATATGATATTGACGGTATGCAGGCAGGCGATTGGGATTTGACACTTTTTACCTGTACTGTCGGCGGCCGTGAAAGAATAACATTGAGGTGTGTAAAAGTATGATTAGAAGAAAAGAACATCCGAATCCGCAATGCGAAAGAGCCTCTTGGCAAAATCTTAACGGAGAATGGGATTTTGAATTTGATTTCGGAAACAGCAAGCGTGAAACAGGTATTCTCGAAAGAGAAAAGTGGGAGACAAAAATCAATGTTCCTTTTTGCCCCGAAAGTAAGCTTTCGGGTATAGAATATGTTGATTTTATTCCCGCTGTGTGGTACAGAAAAAAGGTGAATGTCACTTCCGAACAGCTCCTCGGCAGAGTTTTGATTCATTTCGGTGCTGTTGATTATTTCACCCGTGTTTACGTCAACGGAAAAGAAGCCGGTTGGCATAAGGGCGGATATTCTTCCTTTGAATTTGATATTACCGACTTGCTAACAGCGGGCGAAAACACAATTTGCGTCAATGCCGTTGATGATGTCAGAGACCCGTACCAGCCGATAGGCAAGCAAAGCCACATATACCATTCAAGCGGCTGCGATTATACGAGAACCACGGGAATCTGGCAGACGGTTTGGCTTGAATTTGTTCCGAAAAGCTATATTAAAAGCTTCAAGTTCTTCCCCGATTATTTAAACGGCACTGTCGGAATTTCCGCTGTCGTTGAGGGCAAAGGCGAATTTGAAGCAAAAGCGTTTTATAACGGAAAAGAGATGGGTTCGTTCAAAAAGATTTCCGAAAAAACGGTTACGGGTGAAATTAAGCTTGACGAAATTCATTTGTGGGAACCCGGTCACGGCAGACTTTACGATTTGGAGCTTTCTTTCGGTGAGGACAAGGTTAAAAGCTATTTCGGCTTGAGAAACGTAAAGCTTGACGGTTACAAATTCTTGATTAACGGAAAATCGGTTTTCCAAAGGCTCGTTCTCGATCAGGGCTTTTACCGTGACGGAATTTATACCGCACCGGACGATGAGGATTTGGTTAAGGATATCGAAATTTCATTTGCTGTCGGCTTCAACGGGGCAAGACTTCACCAAAAGGTTTTTGAACCGAGATTCCTTTATCATTGTGACAGATTGGGTTATCTTGTTTGGGGCGAATTTGCAAACTGCGGCCACGATTATTCAAGCTACCGTTCACTTGAGGTTATGCTCCCCCAGTGGCTTGAGTGCGTAAAACGTGATTTCAACCACCCGTCGATTATAGGCTGGTGTCCTTTTAACGAAACGTGGGATTATGAGGGCAGAAAGCAAAATGACGAATACATAAGAAATATCTATAATGCAACAAAGTATATGGACGATACACGTCCCTGCATTGACACAAGCGGTAACTTCCACGTCCAAACGGATATTTACGATGTTCACGATTATGAGCAGGATGTTAAAGTGTTTAAGGAAAATTATGACCGCCTGATGACGGAAAACGTCTTGTTTGAAAAGTTCCCGAACCGTCAGAATTATAAGGGCGGGCCTGCGTTTGTAAGTGAATACGGCGGAATACAGTGGTCTCCCAACCCGACCGAAAGAGCGTGGGGCTACGGTACCGCACCGCAGACGGAAGAAGAATTTTTTGAAAGATACAAGGGACTTACGGACGCACTTATCGACAACAATAAAATGTTCGGTTTTTGCTATACTCAGCTTTATGATATCGAGCAGGAGCAGAACGGACTTTACTACTATGACCGCACACCTAAGTTCGATACCGAAAAGTTCAAAGCAATAAATTCAAGGAAAGCCGCAATTGAGGACTGACGTATGAAATTTTTTATAGCATCGGATATTCACGGCTCCGAGTATTTTTGTAAAAAAATGCTTGAGTGCTTTGAAAAAGAAAATGCGGATAAGCTGCTGCTTCTCGGTGATATTCTTTATCACGGGCCGAGAAACGATTTGCCCCGTGACTATGCTCCGAAGAAAGTAATCGAGCTTTTAAATCCGCTTAAAAATAAAATTCTTGCGGTGAGGGGAAACTGCGATACCGAGGTTGACCAAATGGTGTTGTCTTTTCCCATACTTGCGGATTATGCGGTAATCTCCGAAGGAAAACGTTTGATTTATGCCACGCACGGACACGTCTTCGGTGAAAACAATCCCCCTGCGTTGTCCGAGGGTGATGTTCTCCTCTGCGGTCACACGCACGTCCCCGCCTGCACGGAAAAGGATGGGTATGTTTATATGAATCCCGGCTCCGTTTCGATTCCGAAAGAGAACAGCTCCAATATGTATATGACCTTGGAAAACGGAAAATTCCTTTGGAAAGATTTTGACGGCGGCACGGTTATGGAGTATACTTTGTAATTCAAAACCCGTTTCCGATTTTGTATTTTATCGGAACGGGTTTTAATTTTAAAAGTATTATTTACCTATTGACACGGTAGGTAATAAGTGATATTATATTACCAACCTAAAAGGTAGGTAATACGTATGAATAAACTTTTTTGTAAATTGTTGAGAAATAATTTTCGTTTCGGGCGAATGTGCGGCAGATGTGTTTAATCGAGATAACCGCATATGAAAGGAACGAATATAAATGTCAGAATATAAATTTGAAACATTACAGCTTCATGTAGGTCAGGAAAATCCCGACCCGGCAACGGATTCCCGTGCAGTGCCGATTTATGCCACAACATCATATGTTTTTCAAAACTCATCTCAAGCAGCCGCAAGGTTTTCGCTTGAGGAGGCAGGCAACATTTACGGCAGACTTACAAACACAACACAGGAAGTTTTTGAAAAAAGAATCGCCGCTCTTGAGGGCGGTGAGGCGGCACTTGCTTTGGCTTCGGGAGCTGCGGCAATAACTTATACACTGCAGGCACTTGCTCAAAACGGCGGTCACATTGTCGCACAAAAGACAATTTACGGCGGAAGCTACAACCTTTTGTCACACACTCTGCCGCTTTTCGGTATTACAAGTGATTTTGTAGATATTCATAATCTTGAAGAAACCGAAAAAGCGATAAAAGAAAACACTAAGGCGATTTTTATAGAAACTTTAGGCAATCCGAACAGTGACATTCCCGATGTTGACGTTTTGGCATCCCTTGCCCATAAGCACGGGGTTGCATTGGTTGTTGACAATACGTTTGCCACGCCCTATCTTTTCAGACCGATTGAACACGGTGCGGATATTGTTGTTCATTCCGCAACAAAATTTATCGGCGGTCACGGCACAACGCTCGGCGGAGTGATAGTCGATTCGGGAAATTTCGATTGGAAGAACTATCCTCAGTTCTCGTCACCGAACCCCGCTTATCACGGCGTTTCCTTTACGGAGGCTGCCGGCAGGACGGCTTTTGTGACGTACATCCGTGCCGTGATTTTGCGTGACACGGGTGCTGCAATTTCGCCTTTTGCGGCTTTCCTGCTTTTGCAGGGTACCGAAACGCTTTCTTTAAGGCTTGAAAGACATATCGAAAACGCAAAGAAAGTAATTGATTTTTTGAGAAGACATCCGCTTGTCGAAAAGGTGAACCACCCCTCGCTTGAGGAACACCCCGACCATAAGCTTTATGAAAAATATTTTCCTAACGGTGCAGGCTCGATATTTACGTTTGAAATCAAAGGCGGCGAAAAAGAGGCACACAGATTTATTGACAGCTTGAAAATTTTTTCGCTTCTTGCAAATGTCGCTGATGTAAAAAGCCTTGTGATTCATCCGGCGACTACAACTCACAGCCAGCTTACGGAAGAAGAATTGCTTGAACAGAATATAAAGCCCAATACAATAAGACTTTCAATCGGCACGGAGCATATAGATGATATTATAAATGATTTGAAAAAAGGATTCGATTCAATTTTAGGAGTGTAGTTTTATGTCGAATATTTATACCTCAGCAGAACAGCTAATCGGAAAAACACCTCTTTTGGAGCTGACGCACATTGAACAAAAGCTGTCGCTTAAAGCCAAAATTCTCGCAAAGCTTGAATATTTGAATCCTGCCGGAAGCGTTAAGGACAGGGTTGCGTTAAAGATGATAGAGGATGCCGAAAAGTCGGGCAGACTGAAAAAAGGCTCCGTAATAATCGAGCCGACATCGGGTAATACGGGAATAGGATTGGCTTTGGTCGCCGCAACAAAAGGCTACAAAATTATAATAGTTATGCCCGATTCTATGTCCGTTGAAAGAAGAAAGCTGATTGCCGCTTACGGTGCGGAGCTTGTTTTGACAGACGGAAAGCTCGGTATGAAAGGCGCAATTGAAAAAGCCGATGAATTATCAAGGGAAATCCCCGACAGCTTCATTGCGGGACAGTTTGTAAATCCCGCAAATGCAAAAGCACATTTTGAAAGCACGGGGCCCGAAATTTATGATGATACTGACGGTAAGGTTGATATATTTGTCGCAGGTGTCGGCACGGGCGGCACGGTAACGGGCGTCGGTGAATATTTAAAATCGAAAAATCCGAATGTCAAAATCGTTGCGGTCGAGCCGTCGGCTTCACCTGTTTTGTCAAAGGGTGTAAGCGGTAAGCACGGACTTCAGGGAATCGGTGCGGGATTTGTTCCCGATGTGCTTAATACGGAAATTTATGACGAGGTTATCGCCGTGGATGACAGTCGGGCATACGAAATGGGCAGACTTGCCGCAAAAACAGAGGGCGTGCTTGTCGGCATTTCTTCGGGTGCGGCACTTGCCGCCGCAATAAATCTTGCCGAGCGTGAAGAAAATGAGGGCAAAACAATTGTGGCACTTCTGCCCGATACGGGCGACAGGTATCTGTCAACCGAGCTGTTTGTATCGTCTGACGAAAGCAAAGGAAAGTGACACTGTTTATGAAAATTTCTACAAGAGGCAGATATGCGTTAAGAGTGATGATTGACCTTGCGGAAAATGACAGCGGTTCGTTTATTCCGATGAAAGATGTCGCTTTAAGACAGGGAATTTCGTTGAAGTACCTTGAAAGAATATTGCCCGTGCTTTCAAAAAATAAGTTAATCGAGGGTGTTCACGGAAAAGGCGGCGGCTACCGTCTGAAAAGAAGTCCCGAAAAATGCACAGTAGGTGAAATTCTGCGGCTTACGGAGGGTGATATGGCACCGGTTGCCTGCCTCGAATGTGAGAAAGCGGAGTGTGACAGAGCAAGCGAATGTAGGACGCTTGATATGTGGACTGAATTTTATAAAATTACTTGTGATTATTTTGACGGTGTGACAATCAAAGATTTAATGAAAAAGTGAAAAAATTAAGCGGAGCGTTTGGTTTTAAAACCGAATAGCTCCGTTTTTTTTAAAAAAGACTATGTGAACCTTCAAAATCGTACAAAACTAAAAAAGTATGTCAAAATGCACAAGAAACAGTGTCAGAAATCTGACATTTATTATATAATGCTATAAAATGTCAGATTTCTGACATAAATTTGTTGACATTTTGCCGATTATGATATATCATTTTAACACCAATATAACGAATATAATTATGTTTCGGGATAATTTGCATAATGGGGGAAGTTACAAATGAAAAATGAGTGTGAATGTAAATTTACCTATTTCGTGTCGGACGAAAATGACGGTTGGTATTCCGTGGTTTGCAAAGCCTCAACAGGGGAAAAGGTCGATTGCATAAGGAATATTTCACGGGATGAAAAAACAACAGTGGATTTTTGTGAATTTCTTAACCGCAATAAAATTTCGGCTGTCCATTTTTATGATGTTTTTGATGATTTTTTCGCTTAATGCAGAAAAAAATAACAAAAGACGGCAAAAATCGTAAATATTTCCGAAAAATATTAAAAAAGTCTTTAAAAAAAGTTTACTGTGTGATATAATAAACCAATACTGGTAGGAGTGTTTTCGATTATGTATGATATTGCCGTTATCGGTGCGGGGCCGGCAGGGCTTACTGCCGCACTTTACGCACTCAGAGCAGATAAAAGTGTTCTTGTTTTGGAAAAGGGAGCTTTCGGCGGGCAAATAACTTTTTCACCGAAGCTTGAAAATTATCCCGGAACGGGAACGTTGAGCGGAAATGAATTTGCCGAAAAGCTTGTTGAACAGGTTCTTGAGCAGGGAGCCGAAATCGAACCGGAAAACGTCCTTTCCGTTTCCAAAAAAGACGGTGTGTTCAAGGTCGTTTGCGAGGATGCCGAGTATCACGCAAAAAGTGTGATTGTAGCCACGGGAGCCCGCCACAGAATGTTGGGACTTGAAAACGAAGAAAAGCTTGTTGGCAACGGAATTTCCTTTTGTGCCGTCTGCGACGGAGCATTTTACAGGGACAAAACGGTTGCCGTAATCGGCGGCGGAAATTCCGCTTTGCAGGAGGCGTTGCTTCTCAGCACGCTTTGTAAAAAAGTATATGTAATTCAAAATCTTGAGTTTTTGACAGGCGAAGAAAGACTTGCCAAAGAGCTTGAGGGTAAGCAAAATGTCGAGCTTCTTTTTTCAACAGTTGTTACGGCTTTTGACGGAGAAAGCGAGCTTGAAGCACTGGAAATTATGAACACGCAAAGCTCTGAAAAAATGAAGCTTTGTCTTGACGGTGTTTTTGTTGCTATTGGGTTGATACCGCAGAACGAACCTTTTGCGGCTCACATAGAACTCGACCGAAACGGTTATGCCGATTCGGGTGAGGATTGCACAACCCGTACCGAAGGGATGTTTGTTGCGGGGGATTGCAGAAAAAAGAAAATACGTCAGGTAGCCACTGCTGTCGGTGACGGTGCTGTTGCGGCTCTTGCCGCCTGCGGCTATATAGACGAAAATTTTTAAAGACAGAGAGGTAAACAAAATGAAAAAGAAATCAATTAAAGTCATTGCACTTGTGATGTCGTTTGTTTTCATTTTAGGTGCAGGCTGGTCTGTTCCCGCTTCTGCCGCTTCAATTGATGCAAACAAAATCCTTTACAATGCATCCGATGTTCTTGTCAACGGTCTTGTAAGCGTTATCGCAGCTTTCATTCCGAAACCTCAGGGTTGGGTTGATGAAGCTTCTTACAAGAGCGAAAATGTTCCGGAAGGAACAAAAACTTTCCTCGACAAACCTGCGGAAAACGCAAAATGGTCTTTGGGATATGCTCAAGATTCAATCATCAAAGGTCAAGAGGTAATAGGTGATTCGCACTATGTTTCGGGCGGAATTTCGCTCTCACCCAAATACCCGACAAAAATCGTTGACGATTTGAAGGTTCGTGTTATCGCACTCAATGACGGCTCCGGCAGAGGAACAACCGTTTTTGCGGTTCTCGATGCTTACGGTCTTGCAAACAACGATGTCCGTGAAATCCGTTCGAGAATAGCGGATTATGCAAAAAAGAATAATATCGTAAGCGTAAATGTTGCTGTTCTTCATCAGCACAGTGCCGTTGATACGTTCGGTATGAACGGAGATATTGTAAAAGCCGTTCTTCTCAACCCCATAATTAACCTCGTCAACGGACTTTCCGGAAAGAAAGTTATTGACACACATAACGGTAAGAACGATACTTTCCAGGATAACCTTTTCAACGTAACGGTGAAAACAATTAAAACAGCGGTTGAGGGTATGGAAACAGGTACTCTCAAATTCGGAACGGTTGATTACAGCGAGTATATAAGAGATAAACGTGCGCCTTACGATTCTCTCGACACAAACCTTAACAGATTCCGCTTCATCCCCGATAATCAGGAAAGTAAGGAAACATGGTTCTCAACATCGGTTATTCACTGTGTGGGCAACGGTGTTCAGAAAACCGAAATCACTGCCGATTATCCTTACTATATGGAAAAGTACATCAATGAAAACGAGAATGTAAACTTTATGCTCCTTATGGGTGCGGAGCTTGCAACATCGCAGAATTACGATACTTTCACTGAAGAAGAAAAAGAAAGTGACGTTAAGAACTATATGATTTTGGGCGAAAAGCTCGGCAAACGTCTTACAGAGGTTGAAAACGAGCAGGACGTTGCACCGCTTCTCAACATCACTCATAAAGAAATAACATTTGAAATCGAAAACAAAATTATGTATCTTGCCGCAAAAGCGGGACTTTTTGAAAATCAGGCAATCGAAACAAAGGACGGCTTAAAGGTTGTTTCCGAAATCGGTTATTGCGAAATCGGAACAAATCTTGCGGTTGCACTTATCCCCGGCGAGCTTGAAGCTTCAATCGCTTACGGTAACAGCCTTGATGCAAGCGAATCGTGGACGGGTACTGATTGGAAATACGATACAATGCAGAAAGTTGTCGGAGAAAACAGAAAGCTTCTTGTATTCGGTCTTTGCAATGACCAGATAGGCTACATCGTTCCGTCAAACGATTATATGCCTATGCTCGTTCCCGAAAGTAAATCGATTGAATTTGTATCTCTCGGCAGCAAAACATCCGATACTTATATGGATGAATTTATCAGCCTTGTAAAATCCAAATAAGTAAAGCTTAGAAAGTAAAAACAGGAACTATGAAAACCATTTGCGTTTTTGTAGTTCCTATTTTTATAATTTGATAATTTTGTTG
The DNA here is from genome assembly GCA_964474295.1 of uncultured Eubacteriales bacterium. GTDB lineage: Bacteria > Bacillota > Clostridia > Oscillospirales > Acutalibacteraceae > SIG575. The sequence continues at coordinate 10,132 of CAYYRN010000012.1, read as the reverse complement.
AAAAAAACAAAGCTTTGTGCTATAATTTTTGTAACAAATATAACATCTTTGTGGAGGTTAATTATGAAAGCAAAAATGACCATAGCAAAAGAACTTAAAGTCGGCAAAATCGACAGAAGAATTTTCGGCTCGTTTATCGAGCATTTGGGACGTGCGGTTTACGGCGGTATTTACGAACCGGGTCACGAAACCGCAGATGAAGACGGCTTCCGCACGGATGTAATAAAGCTTGTTAATGAGCTTGATGTTCCGATTGTACGCTATCCGGGAGGTAATTTTGTCTCCGGCTATAATTGGGAGGACGGCGTAGGCCCTGTGGAAAACAGACCCGCACGTCTTGACCTTGCGTGGGGAAGCACCGAACCCAACACGTTTGGAACGAACGAATTTATGAAATGGTGCAAAAAGGCAAAAACATCACCGATGATGGCTGTCAACCTCGGAACGAGAGGGCCTGACGAAGCAAGGGCTCTTGTGGAATACTGCAACTTCAAATCGGGTTCAAAATATGCCGATATGCGTTGTAAACACGGCTATGATAAGCCGTGGGATGTCAAATTGTGGTGTCTCGGTAACGAAATGGACGGTGCGTGGCAGATGGGTGCAAAAACAGCCACGGAGTACGGAAGAACCGCACTCGAAGCTTCAAAGCTTATGAAATGGGTTGATCCGTCAATTGAAACCGTGCTTTGCGGTTCTTCCAGCAGAAACTCGAAAACGTTCGGTGAATGGGAAGCCACCGCACTCGATATTGCATATGACAGCGTGGATTACCTTTCTCTTCACCAATACTACGGAAATACAGCCAAGGATACAAAAACGTTTCTCGCACTTTCCACGGAGCTTGATGAATTTATTTACAGTGTTATTTGCGTCTGCGATTACATAAAGGCAAAAAAACGCAGCAAAAAGAAAATTATGCTTTCTTTTGATGAATGGAATGTTTGGTATCATTCTTTCGGTGATCCCTTTGAAAAATGGTCGGTTGCACCGCCGATTCTCGAAGATATTTACAATTTTGAGGATGCCCTTGTTGCTGCCTGTATGCTTATAACCTTGCTCAGACATTCGGACAGAATCAAAGTGGCTTGTTTGGCACAGCTTGTTAACGTTATCGCTCCGATATTTACAAAAACGGGGGGCGGAGCTTTCCGTCAGACTATTTTCTATCCGTTTGAGAGAATGTCAAAATACGCAAGGGGAGAATCCATTAAGCCTATTGTGGACTGCCCGAAATATGACACTAAGGATTACACGGATGTGCCTTACCTTGAAACAGTTGCGACATTTGATGAGGAAAACGATGAGGTTTCCGTTTTCTGTGTAAACCGTTCGATGGATGAGGATTGTGTTGTTGATTTTAAGCTTCTCGATTTTGACGGTTACAAACCTGTTTCGTTTGAATCTATGGACGGCTACGATAAGCTCCTTACAAACGATTTCGGCAAAGAAAGTGTCTGTATGCACAAAAACGAGCTTCCCGTTGATGACGGCAAGGTGTTTACCGCAAAGCTTAAATCGATGAGCTTTAACGTTATAAGATTTAAGAAATAAGAGGGAGAATATGAGACTTTTCAATAAATTTATCCGTTTTGTTTCCGGTGCGGAGCTTGCCCAAAAGCAAAACGGAGGTTTAGCCGAGGGCAAAGCCAACGAAGAACTTGTACCGCTTCTTCGCCAATGTGCTGCGGAGGGGTGCGTGCTGTTGAAGAACAACAGTGTGCTTCCCCTTACGTCCGACAATAATGTTGCGGTTTTCGGCAGAGTTCAAAATGATTATTTTTATGTCGGCAACGGAAGCGGCGGAGACGTCCGCACACCCTATAAAATAAATCTTATCGATGCTCTGTCTGAAAGCGGACTTAAATTAAACGAGGAACTGAAAAGCGTATACAAGCAGTGGTGTTCAAAAAAAAGAAATGTTCCCGATCCCGGATTTTGGGCAAATTGGCCGAGATTCTATAAGGAAATGCCGCTTAATGTCACAATGGTGAAAAAAGCGGCGGAAAAAAGCGATTGTGCGTTGGTTGTAATAGGCAGGTCTGCCGGTGAAGACAGGGAAAACGTCTTAAAAAAAGGCAGCTTTTACTTGACAGACGCAGAAAAAGAAATGTTAAAACTTGTAACGGACGTGTTCAAAAAAACCGTGCTGGTGCTTAACATCGGCAATATTATGGATTTCAGCGAAATTGCGGCTTACGGCGATAAAATTTCGGCAATTCTGATTTCCTGGCAGGGAGGAATGGAAAGCGGTAATGCTGTTGCCGATGTCCTTTCGGGTAAGGTCAATCCCTCCGGTAAGCTTACCGATACGGTTGCGAAAGAATACGGTGATTATCCGTCGTCTGACAATTTCGGAAAGATGAAATTCAACAAATATATCGAGGATGTTTATGTCGGATACAGGTATTTTGAAACGTTTGCGGAAGAAAAGGTGCTTTATGAGTTCGGCTTCGGTTTGTCTTATACGGATTTTGAGGTGAAATTCGTATCTGCCGACAAAAAGGATGACGAAATCGTATTTACGGCACAGGTGAAAAATGTCGGTAAGGTTGCGGGTAAGGAAACGGTTCAAATTTATGTAAATCCGCCTATGGGCAAAATGGGCAAACCCGTTAAAAATCTTGTAGGCTTTAAAAAGACAAAGCTTCTCAACCCCGACGAAAGCGAAACACTCGAAATCAGCGTCAATAAGTATTATTGTGCATCCTTTGACGATTCGGGAATTACAGGGAACAGGAATTGTTATGTTTTGGAAAAAGGTGATTACCGCTTCTTCTTAGGTACAAGTGTCAGAAAATGCCGACATATATTTACCGAAGCTTTGGAAAAAGACGAGGTTGTGCAAAGCCTTACGGAAGTAATGGCGGTAAAAGAGGATAAAGTCTTTGAACGCTTTAAGGCTGCGGAAAAGGACGGAAAAACCGTGCTTGAAAAAGAAGCCGTGCCGTGTGTCACAACCGATTTAAAATCGATTATTTTGTCAAATCTTCCGAAAGGCAGCGAAATTACGGGAGATAAGGGATATAAGCTTAAAGATGTAAAAGACGGAAAAATCGAAATGGAAAAATTTGTTGCCCAGTTAAGTTTGAATGAACTTGAGGCTATAAGCCGAGGAGAGGGGCTTATGGACAGCTCTCTCGGTGCAAAGGGTAACGCAGGAGCGTTGGGCGGCGTTACAAAATCTCTGCGTGAAAAAGGAATCCCCGCAATGATAACAACGGACGGGCCATCGGGCATAAGACTTATGGCTTCGTGTTCTCTGCTTCCCTGCGGAACGGCTATTGCCTGCACGTGGAACGAAAAGCTTACGCAAGAGGTCTTTAACACGCTCGGCAGGGAAATGATTGACAGAGGCAGCGATATGCTTTTGGCACCGGGAATGAATATACACCGAAATCCGTTGTGCGGCAGAAATTTTGAATATTATTCGGAAGATCCTTTTTTAAGCGGCAAAATTGCCGCCGCAACCGTCAGGGGAATACAGGAAAACCCGATTTCCGCTTGCCCGAAGCACTTTGCCTGCAACAATCAGGAGCTTAACAGAAATCATACCGATTCGGTTGTTTCGCAAAGAGCACTGCGTGAAATTTATCTCAAAGGCTTTGAAATTTGCGTTAAAGAGGCAAAACCGCTTAACATAATGACAAGCTACAACAAAATCAACGGTGTGTGGAGCCATTATAATTACGAGCTTTGCACCACTGTTCTCAGAAACGAATGGCAATATGACGGAAACGTTGTTACCGATTGGTGGATGAGGTACGCTCCGTCGCCGGAATTTCCCCGTATGAGGGATAACGCTTACAGAGTTCGTTCGCAGGTGGATGTGCTTATGCCGGGCGGCAAAACCGCTGTGAGCAAATTCGCTTCGAATGACGGAACGTTGTTGGAAACTTACGGAAATGACGAAGGAATAACGTTGGGTGAGCTTCAAAGAACAGCCAAAAACGTATTGAACTACATTATAAAATCAAATAAAAAGCTGTAAAAAGAACAAAGCTCTGTAACAGATGTAGGTTTATCCCGCATTTGTCACAGAGCTTAATCAAACCCAAAAGTGCATACCGAACAAAATATAATAAAAAAGTTCAATAATTTTAAACAATTTTCCTAAAAACATCTTGAAAACTCTATATGCTTTGTGGTAAAATTTACCCGTAGTTACCGTTGGGTAACAGAAGAAAGGAGCAAGAATATGAAAAAAGTAATTTCCGTTGTGCTTTCTGTCTTAATGGTTTTTTGTATGTTTGCTATGAACGTTTCGGCAAAAAGCACGCAAGAGACATCCCTCAAATTTAACGAAGACGGCAAATTTAAAATTCTTCAAATGGCGGATTTTCAAGACGATTTGATTTTGAACGGTGTTGTTAAGGATTTTATAAGAGCTTCGATAGAAAAAGAACAGCCCGATTTAATTGTCCTCACGGGCGATAACATTTCGGGAAATAAGATAGCCACAGGCTTTTCCAAAAGCATCGACACGCTTATGGCAAGGCAGGCCATTGATGAGTTTATGTCTATTTTTGAAGAATACGGCATCCCCGTGACCGCTACTTTCGGAAATCACGATGATGACGAAACCTTGGTTACAAAAGAAGAACAGCTTGCGATTTATCAGGAGTACGATTGCTTTATAGGATATGACGATTATCCCGAAATTTACGGTTGTGCCAACCACAATCTTCCTATTTATTCATCAAAGGACGAAAACAAAATAGCTTACAACCTTTATATAATCGATTCGGGCAGTTACGATACGGAAATCGGTCACGGCTACGATTATGTTCACGATGACCAGGTTGACTGGTATCTTAAAACGTCAAATGAACTCAAAGAGGCAAACGGCGGTGAGCTTGTTCCCTCAATGGTTTTTCAGCACATTGTTGTAAAAGATATTCTCGAAACTTTGGAAGAATGTCCCGAAGGAACACCTCATTCAATGAAAGAGGGCGACAAATACATCAAATTTAAAGATGAATACTATTTAAGAGGAAATATGAAAGAAGGTCCCAGCCCCGGAATACAGGACAGCAGGGAGTTCACGGCAATGGTCAATCAAGGTGATGTTGTTGCGATGTTCTTCGGCCATGACCACAATGACAGCTATGAAATAAACTACAAGGGTATTGACCTTATTCTCACACCCGGATTCTCTTATCAAAGCTACAGCAACGAGGACAGAGGCTTCAGAGTTATTACAATTGACGAAAACGATACCTCAACGTACGAAAGCCACATTCTTCAATGGCAGGATATTTATGCTTCAAGCTCAATGGCAATGAACCATTATATTATGTATGGCGAAGAGTATTCTGTTTGGGAAAGAATCGTCGCAGCACTCAAATATATCCCCACGATACCGATTAAAATTATCGCAGGATATGTTTTTTAACCGATTTAAAAGCTTTTAAATCGCAAAACAAATAAGACAAGTGATAAAGGATTTCTTTGTTCTGTGCTTGCACATCAAAGGAATCCTTTTTTGACGGCGAAATTTTGTCATTGCATTTTCACCGTTGATTTTTAGCCGTTTATGTACCGTTTGCCGATAAAAATCTTATAGGTTCAAGCAAAAAAGTTAAAAGCTGTGTTAAATGGGACAAATTTGTCAATACTATTCCCGTAAATTTACCTGTATATATCTATTTTTCACAATTGTTAAATTGTTTTTGAAAATCTGTTGACAACCCCAATTCGTTGTGATAAAATTGTCAAGATACTTATGGTAGATTATTCTGTGTAAGTATGGCTCGGTGTTACTCAATGTTTTGCGTAACATACATTTCAGGAAAGGAGAGAGAAGTTTGCCAACCTTTAATCAGCTCGTCAGAAACGGCAGAGAGGTTCATGAGAAAAAAGCAAAAGCTCCCGCATTGCTCAAGGGTCTTAACTCTAAGAAGAATGTTATGACAGATAACGATTCACCCCAGAAGCGCGGTGTTTGCACAGCAGTTAAAACTGCAACTCCCAAAAAGCCTAACTCTGCTCTTAGAAAAATTGCCAGAGTACGTCTTACAAACGGAATCGAAGTTTCGGCTTATATTCCCGGCGTAGGTCACAATCTTCAGGAACACAGCGTTGTTCTTATTCGTGGCGGACGTGTTAAAGACCTTCCCGGTGTGCGTTATCACATCATCAGAGGAACTCTTGATACACAGGGCGTTACAGGCAGAATGCAGAGCCGTTCAAAATACGGTGCAAAACGTCCGAAGAAATAATCGGACAAACCATTAATTTAGTCAGAGAGATACAATCTTCTTGCAGGCTTGTGCCTGCTTTGCAGGTACGACCAATGTTGAAGTTTATATATAAATAAATGCTTCTCATTGGCGCCACGGGGATTTGTCACTCGAGTACCTACGATATCATTATTATGAAGGAGGGAAGCGAAGTGCCAAGAAGAGGCCAGATTGCAAAACGTGATGTTTTGCCGGATCCGCTTTACAATTCAAAGCTCGTAACACGCTTGATAAACAGTGTTATGCTCGATGGTAAGAAAGGTGTCGCTCAGAAAATCGTTTACGATGCTTTCGATATCATCAAAGAAAAAACAGGTAAAGATCCGCTTGAGGTTTTTGAAGCTGCTATGGAGAACGTTATGCCCGTTCTCGAGGTTAAGGCTCGCCGTGTCGGCGGTGCTACTTACCAGGTTCCGATCGAAGTAAGACCTGAGAGAAGACAAACTCTCGGTTTGCGTTGGATCACAGCCTACAGCCGCAGCCGTTCGGAAAGAACAATGAAAGAAAGACTTTCAAATGAAATTCTCGATGCTGTCAATCAGACAGGCGGTGCATTTAAGAAATGTGAAGATACACATAAAATGGCTGAAGCCAACAAGGCTTTCTCACATTTCAGATGGTAATGAGCTTATCGTTTTTAACTTTGCGGCAGCTTAGTTAAAAACGGTAAATACAGAAATTTACGGAGGGTAATTATGCCAAGGCAAGTACCATTGGAATTAACCAGAAATATCGGTATCATGGCTCACATCGATGCAGGTAAAACAACAACTACCGAAAGAATTCTTTTCTACACCGGTATTAACCACAAAATCGGTGAAACTCATGACGGTACTGCTACCATGGACTGGATGGAGCAGGAGCAGGAGAGAGGTATTACAATCACTTCTGCCGCTACCACTTGTTTCTGGAAAAATCACAGAATAAATATTATCGACACTCCCGGTCACGTTGACTTTACGGTTGAAGTTGAGCGTTCACTTCGTGTTCTTGACGGTTCCGTAACTGTTCTTTGCGCAAAGGGCGGTGTTGAGCCTCAGTCTGAAACGGTTTGGCGTCAGGCTGATAAATACAAAGTTCCGAGAATGGCTTATGTTAATAAGATGGACATTATGGGTGCTGATTTCTATAATGTTGTAGCTATGATGAAAGACCGTCTTAAATGTAACGCTGTTCCGATTCAGCTCCCCATCGGTGCTGAAGCAGAATTTAAGGGAATTATCGACCTCGTAACTATGAGAGCCGAAATGTATTATGACGATAAGGGTCTTGACGTTCGTGACGAGGATATTCCCGAAGATATGAAAGAACTCGCTGAAAAGTATCATTCGGAGCTTATGGAAGCTGTTGCAGAACAGGACGAAGAGCTTCTTATGAAATACCTTGAAGGCGAAGAACTTACACTTGAAGAAGTTAAGACCTGCATCCGCAAGGCAACAATCGCAAACGAAATGGTTCCCGTATGCTGCGGTACTTCTTACCGTAACAAGGGTGTTCAGCTGCTTCTTGATGCTATTGTTGATTATATGCCGGCTCCCACAGACGTTCCTCCCATCACAGGTGTAAACCCCGAAACAGATGAGGAAGAAGTTCGTCATTCGACCGACGATGAACCCTTTGCGGCTCTTGCATTTAAAATCGCAACCGACCCCTTTGTCGGTAAGCTTTGTTTCTTCAGAGTTTATTCGGGTGTTGTAAATGCCGGCACCAACGTTTATAACTCAAGCAAGGATAACAAAGAAAGAATGGGTCGTATTCTTCAGATGCATTCTAACCACAGACAGGATATCGAATGTTGCTATGCAGGTGACATCGCTGCCGCTGTCGGTCTTAAAAACACAACAACAGGTGACACTCTTTGTGACGAGAAAAACCCGGTTATCCTCGAATCAATGGAATTCCCGGAACCCGTTATCCGTGTTGCTATTGAACCCAAAACAAAAGCAGGTCAGGAAAAGATGGGCATTGCCCTTCAGAAACTTGCCGAAGAAGACCCCACATTCAGATGCTACACTGACGAAGAAACAGGTCAGACAATCATCGCAGGTATGGGTGAGCTTCATCTTGAAATCATCGTTGACAGAATGTTGCGTGAATTTAAGGTTGAAGCTAACGTAGGTAAACCTCAGGTTGCTTACAGAGAAACAATCAAAGCAGAAGCTCAGGAAGACTGCAAGTATTCACGTCAGTCAGGTGGTAAAGGTCAGTACGGTCATGTTAAAATCAAGATCGAACCCAACCCCGGAAAAGGCTACGAGTTTGTCAACGCAGTTGTCGGCGGTTCTATTCCCAAGGAATATATCGGACCTGCCGAAGAAGGTATCAAGAGCGCTATGCTTTCCGGTGTTCTCGCAGGATACAACGTTGTTGACGTTAAGGTAACACTTTATGACGGTTCTTACCACGAAGTTGACTCCTCTGAAATGGCGTTTAAAATTGCCGGTTCAATGGCATTCAAGAACGCTATGAAGAAAGCTCAGCCCGTTCTTATGGAACCCATGATGAAGGTTACTGTTATCACTCCCGATGATTACACAGGTGATGTTATCGGTGATATCAACGCCCGCCGTGGTCTTATGCAGGGTATGGAAGCAAGAACAGGTGCAACACAGGTTAACGCTTTTGTTCCTCTTGCATCAATGTTCGGCTATGCAACAGACTTGCGTTCAAAGACACAGGGCCGTGCACAGTATGTAATGGAACCCAGCCACTATACAGAGGTTCCGAAGAGCCTTGCAGAAGAAGTTATCAGTGCAAGGTCAAAAGGCTAATTTCAAAAAGTACTTGAAATTGTCTTAAAAACTTGTTACAATACTCTTATGCAAAAGCATAAGGAAAAACAAATATTTAATTTAGTCAAAGGAGGCTATTTCTAATGGCAAAGGAAAAATTTGAAAGAAACAAACCCCATGTCAACATCGGTACAATCGGACACGTTGACCATGGTAAAACAACTCTTACAGCAGCTATCACAAAGACTCTCGCTTCTAAGGGTCAGGCAGACTTCATCGATTATGCAAACATCGATAAGGCTCCCGAAGAAAGAGAACGTGGTATCACAATCAACACATCTCACGTTGAGTACGAAACAGAAACTCGTCACTATGCTCACGTTGACTGCCCCGGCCATGCTGACTACATCAAAAACATGATCACAGGTGCTGCACAGATGGACGGTGCTATCCTCGTTATCGCTGCAACTGACGGCCCCATGGCTCAGACAAAAGAACATCTTCTTCTTGCTCGTCAGGTTGGTGTTCCCTACATCATCGTATTTATGAACAAATGTGACCAGGTTGATGACGAAGAACTTCTTGAACTCGTTGAAATGGAAATCAGAGAAACTCTTGATGAGTATGAATTCCCCGGCGACGATACACCCATCATCAAAGGTTCTGCTCTCAAAGCTCTCGAAGCTGCTTCAGCAGATGATCCCGCTTGCGAATGCATCTGGGAACTTATGAATGCTGTTGACTCATATATCCCCACTCCCGACCGTAAGGCTGACCTTCCCTTCCTTATGCCCGTTGAAGACGTATTCACAATCACAGGTCGTGGTACAGTTGCAACAGGTAGAGTTGAACGTGGACAGCTCAAAGTTGGTGAAGAACTCGAAATCGTTGGTCTTTCCGACGAAAGAAAGAAGACAGTTTGTACAGGTGTTGAAATGTTCCACAAGCTTCTCGATTATGCTGAAGCAGGTGACAACATCGGTGCTCTTCTTCGTGGTATTCAGAGATCTGAAATCGAACGTGGTCAGGTTCTTTCCAAACCCGGCACAATCAACCCCCACACAAAGTTCAAGGGTCAGGTTTACGTTCTTACTAAAGAAGAAGGCGGACGTCATACTCCTTTCTTCAACAACTATCGTCCCCAGTTCTATTTCAGAA
>CAYYRN010000011.1:30867-44229 GCA_964474295.1 uncultured Eubacteriales bacterium | reverse complement strand
AACCCTTGAAGCCGTTTTTGAAATTTTTAAAGCAAAATTCGCAGATGAATTCAATTTTGTGGATTAAAAACGGTATATAATAATTCAAGACTGTAAGGTAGGCTCATTGTTTCTGCCAATCTTACAGCCTTTTAATATTGTTACTTCTCGGATATTTTTTGGGAACGTCGGTTAACCCTAAAATATAATCGGTTGAGGTGTCAAAATAAATTGCAAGGTTAATAAGGGTGTCAATCGGGATTTGCCGTTGACCGTTTTCATATTGAGAATATGTGTTTTGCTTTATATTCAAATATTCAGAAAGATTTTTTTGAGTTAAGTTTCTATCCTCTCGAATATCTTTTAGCCGCATAAATATCACCTCTCGAAATCATTATACAAAATCTCATAATGAGATATTGACTTATATCTCAAATTGTGATACTATTTTTGTGAACCAAATGGGAGGTACGGTTTTCAATGAATATCAAACGGCATTACTACTATTATTTTGTCTGTAAAGGGGAATTATTATGAAAATGTGTAAAAAAACATTTGCGTTGGTTTTAGCTTTGTTGTGCGTTATTTTTGCTTTAACATCGTGCGGTAATACATCTGCTGAAAATGAAACAACATCAAGTAATGCAGAGAAAATTACGGAAACAGACGGTGATGAGAGCGAAAAATCTGACGAAATTGAAAAATCATCAAATAACGGGGCTTCAGTCACTGAAAAAGTAACCGTAAGTCGTGAGACGGTTACTGAAATAAAAACTACTTCAAACAATGAAAAAGTGAACCAAGGCAGTTCGGTAAAGTCTGAAAAAGAACCGGTTAAACTTAAAATGACATATACTAACAATAAAGTAAGTTTAAAGGATTCTACAGATTACAGTGTTGACATTAAAAGCTTACATATGATTAAAGATACTGACGGATATAACTACTTGGTTTTAAATTATTCGGTAAAAAATGAAACAAATCAAAAAATTGAGATGGGTATGTGGTCCGGTATAGGCAGCGCAAAAGTTGTGCAGAACGGCACTTCTCTTGACAGTTACCATTATTTGAGCAGGGAAAGCAAAGAAGCATATGCCGGCATATTAACCGGAAGTACTTTGTCGCCAACAGAATTGAGACCTTACGAGGTGTGTAATATTACAAAGGTTTACGAAGTATATGATTTAAGCAGTGATATTACAGTGATGTTTTCGCCGGTTTCCTATGTGACAGGCACGGAAGAACAGGTGTCCATAGTAAGAAGATTCTCATTTTAAAGCATAAGTTAAATCATTCAAGGCTAAAGCGAATCAGATTCGTTTCGGGCAATAATTAACCCCCTTTCTTCAACCTATACAGGATGAGGAAAGGGGGATTGTTTCGTTTTCTTTTAAATTTTTCCCAAACGATTATCAGTATTCAATACCGTTTAATACTTTAAAAGCCATATCGGGGTAGTCGGTCATAATGCAGTCAGCGTTGTTTTTCGCAAGGTATTCAACTGCGTCGGCATCGTTTATCGTCCAATATTGAACGGCGATGTTGTATTTGTGTGCGTAGTTGATGACCTGACGTGAACCGAGGTTGATTATGCCGTTTGCGGCACTTTCGCCGTAAGGAATCTGCAATGCGACATAAGAAACGTTTGCATCGTCAAGGTTCCAACCCATACGGGCATAAACGTAAAATTGAATAACTTCAAGAACGCTTGCAGAACGGCTGATTTCGGGGTATGTGTTTTGCATATAGTCGCACACATCAAGCTGGAAGCTTGCCCAAATAACTCTGTCTTCGAGACCATGCTCCGTGATGATTCTGTGAAGCTCGTCTGCCGCTTTTTCGCCGTCTTCGCCCTTGGATTTGATTTCGATTATGTAATTATATTTTTCGCCTTCGCTGTGCGATTCGATATATTCGATTACATCCTCGCAAAGCGGAACATGGAGGTTGTAAGGAATATCATCGCCTCTGAGACCACGGTAAGGATATTCGCCGTCAACTTCAAAGTTTTCGCCCATATTGAGAACCATTGCTTCCTCGTATGTAAGCTCGTTTGCGTAAACGTTTTCTCTGCCGAATTGCTCAACTGCGTTTGATGTTGCATCGTAAGTTAAGTTGTGCATAATAATAAGCTTTCCGTCTTTTGTTATCTGCACGTCAAATTCGTAGGTGTTAACACCGAGTGTGCTGCTTTCTTCAAGAACCTTTTCAAAAGCCATAAGAGTGTTTTGGGGGGCAATACCGGCACCCGAACGGTGGGCGGATAAATCTATGTCGCCGTAATCCGTAATATACTGGTTGGTGGCATCTTCGTTAATAATAACCTCTCTCTTGTCACTGTCATCGGCACCCATCGTTAAAACCATCGGGATGAGCATAACGATAACAATTGCTACATGGTAAACTTTTTTTACCATAGTTAAAAGACTTGCTGCAATGTTCATATCCATTTTCCTTTCGTTATAAAAAATTATTTACATTATATAACAATTTAAAACAAAGTTCAAGAGATATGAAAAAGTTTGTTATACAAAACGTGAAATTTGTACAGCTATTTAATTTGTCGCTTTTTCCTTTCGAACAAAAAGCTCACTGCCAATGCCAAAAGTGTTGCCGCGCTTATTGCCGAACCCAAGGCAAGTCCCGGAGTGTGAAATTCAAATTTTATTTCGCTTTTGCCTGCGGGGACGATAACGCCCATAAGTCCTCCGTTAACGGTAAAAATTTCCGTTTCTTTACCGTTTACATAAGCTTTCCAGCCGTTGTCGTGCGGAATACTGAAAAACATAAGTTGCGTTTTTCGGACGTTTGAAACTGCCGTGAAGCCTTCGGATGTCATTTCAAAATTTTCCGCACCTGTTTTGGGATATTCTTTTTTCCAATCGAACTTTTTTTCGCCGTCAAAAGGAGTGACTATGCCGTCAAGCTTTTCGGCTGTTTCTTTGTCGATAAAGCAGGCTGCGGTCATAAGCTCGATTCGTCTGTTGTTTTCTTCCCTGTCGGCAGTGTATTTGTATCCCTCATCCAAAATATAGTAATCGTATGTAAATCCGAACGGAGTGTAGTATGGCGCAGATGTACGCTTACCGTTGCCGTCAACCAGATATTTAACGCTGAGAAGCGACTGTATGGCAGGCGTGTCGAAGTGTTTTTCGGAAGACAAGTGCAGTGTGTTTTCAAAACCGACAAGGTTGCAGAATTTTGCACTTGAATGTGATTTAAAACTGATAAAAGCACCGATGCCCGGCTCGTTTACAACGGCGGGATAATTTGCAAAGGAATTGTTAAATTGAGTTCTCGAAGAGTAGGAAGCTTCATCACTCGAAGAAATATCGGCACCTTTGTAATTTATGTTTTTCTGTGTGTCAAATACATTCGCTTCGTTTGAAATGTAGCAGGTATAGCTGATTATACAAATAAGCACGGCGGCGGGAACTGCTTTTTTCGCTTTGTAAATCCACTCTTTTTTTAACGAGAAAAACAACGGTATGTAAGATACGGCGGTCATTGTCAGGAACACGGCACAGTATCTTAAATCATTTGACGTGAATGCTTCGGTAAGTCCGGCATTTGTCAGGTAACTTGCGGTACTGTCGGGCAAAATTTCTATCGCTTGCGGGAAACAATAGGCACAAAATATTTTCAACACAAGAGGAATACCGAGAACTGCGGCTGAAATTAAACCGATAGTTTTAAAGCTTTTTCTTATTTCCGATTTTTGCGGTTTTTCCTCCAAAATTTTAATGCTTGCCAAAATGGACATCAGCACAAAAGCGTAGTACCAACGGGTGTAGCTCATATTTGTAAACAAGCTGAAAATACCGTTTCCGAAAGGTATAACGGTGAGAATAAACAGAAATCGAATAAGCTTATAATACCACTTGTCGGATTGCTTTTTAAGAGCAATGAAAAGAAAGACCGCACCGAAAAACGGCAAAAAAGCGGCATTTGAATTGAAATTTGAAAAAATAAAGCCGGTGGAAGAACCGAGAACGCCCTCGCTCGGCAAAACAATTGCTTTTAGAATTTTCAAAAGCTGAGGAATTGTGCAGAGTCCTCTTAAAAATGAGCTTGCAAAGCTTGATGTTGCCTTGTCGGTTTCCAAAAGGCTCAAAGCGGACGGCAGCAGAATAAACATAGCTGCCAAGCCGCCTGCGGCATAAAAAACAATGCACCGTGCGGCATCTTTGAAATTGTATTTTCCGTCAGAAAATCTGACCTTGAAGAAAAGATAGATCAGGAGGAAAACGGAGGTCGAAAAAAGAAAATAATAATTTACCGCCGCATTCAAAAGGACGGCAAGTGATAAAAGGTATTTTTTCTTTCCGTCCAAAACCTCATCAACAAGGTAAGGTATGAACGGAAAAACGGCAATAACGTCAATAAAGTGGAAGTAGTAGGTCGAATCCATAGTGAAGCAGGAAAACGAATAAATGAGCGCCCCGATGAAAGCGAGATGCTCACAGCTTGTGTGCTTTTTTAAATACAGATGTGACGTTACCGCGGCAACCGAGTGTTTGAGGATAAAGGTTATGCTCAAACCGATTCCGATAAATTTTTCGGGAATGATAAACAGCGGCAGGTAAAACGGACTTGCATAGTTGTAAAATGAGTATGTTCCGAGAAAATTTGAACCCAAAAAGGTATTGCAGCTCCAAAACGGCTTGCCCGAAAGAAAAAGCCGCCGAGCTTCCTTTATAAAAGGGATTTGCTGTGACATATAGTCACCGACAAGGTACAAATTTCCACCGTTTGTTATCATAACGGGAAGTATAATTATCGAAATCATAACAAGTGAAACAAAGAAAATGCGGAGTGAACTGTATTTGTTCTTCATTTTTATCACCGTCCGAGTTGTTTATGAATACATTTCTATTATTTCTTCCGCAATCGCCCGTTTGCTAAGGCATTTGTCCATAGCCAGCTTTTCTATGCGGCGGTGAGCGTCCGGCTCGGAAAGGTTCAATTGAGTTATCAGCAGCCACTTTGCACGGTTGACAACTCTGATTTCCTCCATTTTTTCTTCAACAGAAACAGTTTTTTTCTCGAATTTACGCAGTCGTTCCCTTGCACTCGACATCCAATAAAGCGCTGTTGTTACGGCTGATTTTGAAGTCGGCTTTGCAAGGGTGAAAACTCCGTGACGGTTTACCTTTTCGTAAATTTCATCATGCAGCTCGTTCTTGACGAACAAAAGCACAACTGTGCCGCTTGACGAACAGCAGTCAACCGCAAAGTGTGTTCCGAGACCGTCGGGAAGAGGTGAGTTGATAATGACGTAATCAAAAGTGTTTTCGGCAACCGTTCTTTTTGCGGCATTTACGCTCGAAACGGTTTTTACGGGGGAGTAATGTGATTCAGGGAGAAGTGATTTAAGCGCCGAGGTAAAGCCGTCTGCGGCTGAAACCACAAGTACGCTGTAAACACGTTTTTCCAAGCTCATTAAACTTCTCTCCTTTCCCGTCCGATTGTTTTTTTGTCTTATCTGTTGCAGTAAATATCAAGAATTGCGGCAGGTATATGCTGCTTGATAAAATCGCTTTGCGAGGCAATTTTGCATGCACATTTCAAGCTTTCGGGAAGCTTGCGGTATTCGGACAGCGTTTTGCTGTCGGCTTTGTAAAGGTTGAAATCCGCAACAAGCGGCAATTCGAGGTTGTTTTCAATTCCGTACAAGCCGGCATAAATCATAAGCGCGAACGCAAGGTAGGTGTTAGCGGCAGGGTCGGGGGAACGCAGCTCTGCTCTGCGGTATTCTCCGACGGCGGCAGGTATTCTCACAAGCTGTGAACGGTTTTCGCTTGACCAGGAAACGTACATCGGCGCTTTATGCTTGCCGAAACGCTCGTAGGATTCGTCAGTCGGATTCAAAAATGCCGTCATTTCATTTGTTTTTTCCAAAATTCCAGCAATCATATTGCAAAGACGGTCACTGCCGTCTGCCGATTTTACGGACATATTGATGTGAAAACCGTTGCCCGGCTTGTATTTCAGCGGCTTCGGTGAGAAATCCGCAAAAAGACCGTTCCTTTTTGCAACTGTCTTTACAACCGTGCGGAAGGTCATTGCGTTATCCGCAGCGGTAAGCGCATCGGAATATCTGAAATCTATTTCGTTTTGACCGGGGCCTTCTTCGTGGTGGGAGCTTTCGGGACGTATGCCCATTTGTTCGAGCGTAAGGCAAATTTCACGGCGGATGTTTTCGCCCTTGTCATCGGGGGCGATGTCCATATATCCTGCTTCGTCATATGGGATTTTTGTCGCTTTGCCGTTTTCGTCAAGATTAAAAAGATAAAATTCCTGCTCCGCTCCGAACGAAAAAGCGTACCCGCTTTTTTCGGCGTCCTCAATTGCTTTTTTCAGCAAACTTCTTGTGTCACATTCAAAGGGTCTGCCATCGGGGTAAGAAATGCTGCAAAACATACGTACAACCCGTCCGTGTTCGGGTCGCCAAGGCAACGGAATCAATGTTTCTGCATCGGGGTGAAGAAGCAAATCCGAATGTGTTTCGTCACCGAAACCCACTATTGCGGAGCCGTCAATTGCAATTCCGTATTCAAAAGCACGCTCAAGCTCCTCCGGCATAACGGATATGTTTTTCTGCTTGCCGAAAACATCACAAAAAGCGAGCCTTATAAATTTAACATCTTCTTCAACAACATATTGCATAATTTCTTGTACTGAATATTTCATAACTCTACCTGCTTCCTGACGGTAATAAACCGAAATATGACGGGATATGTAAAATTTCGTTTAACTCAAAGTAATTATAGCATATATGTAAAATTTTTTCTATGTGTTTTCAGCTTTTTTGAATTATCGCTTGAAAAAAATTTGTCAAAATGCTTGACAAAATCATATGATGGTGATAGAATAGCGATAAAGTTAATACTTAAACCGTTGAAGCGGAGATAACGGCAATTATGCCTTTACAGAGAGCCTGCGTTGCTGAGAGTCGGGTGAGAAACAAGTTGTCAAATGGGCCGCCGAGGGTGCAGTCAAATGCGTTTTCGCAAAGTATTCTGCAACGTGTTGGCATACGTCAGTTGCCGGGGGTATGTCGGTATCCTGCTAAGCGCACGGCTTTCCGTGAATTCAAGGTGGCACCGCGGATAACAGTTTATTCGTCCTTGACAGAATGTGTAGTTCTGTCAAGGGCTTTTTATTTTTGGGAGGTTTTAAAATGGTATTGTTAACAAAACGATGGCGAAGCGTAAATCAAAACAGCATATTAAATTAAATCTAAATAATTGTGAGGTAAAATATTATGAACAAAACAGGAAAAATTGTAATGACTTCTTTGATTGCGGCACTTGTGTGCGTAGCGACTATGATTATAAAAATACCGTCACCGCTTAAAGGATACATCAACCTCGGTGACTGCGTTGTTCTTCTGGCAGGCTGGATGCTTCCTCCCGTTTATGCTTTCTTTGCTGCGGGCATCGGCTCGGCACTTGCTGATTTGCTTTCCGGCTATGTAACATACGCACCCGTTACGTTCTTGATAAAAGGAATTATGGCACTTGCCGTATTTTTCCTTTTCAAATTGCTTAACAAAAAACTTGCCGATTTGCCGTCAAGAATATTGTCGGGCATAGCGGCGGAGATTATAATGGTTTTGGGATATTTTCTGTTTGAGGGAATCCTTTACGGCTTCGCACCGTCTGCGGTAAATATACCGGCAAATGCAATTCAAGGCGTTGCGGGCATCATCCTCGGCACTGCACTTATAAAAGCTTTTGAAAAAATCAATCTTAAAATTTAACTATCGGCGGTGGAAACTAAAATGAAATATAACAATGTGGAATATGATAACTATTTTAAAAATTACCCTGACGAAAAAGGCTTTTTCGGTAAATACGGCGGTTCTTTCGTGTCGCCCGAACTCCAAAAAGCAATGGATGAAATAACGGATGCTTATTTTACAATTTGCAAATCAAGTAAGTTTATAGGTGAGCTTAGAAAAATACGCAAAGAATTTCAGGGCAGACCGACACCTATTTCTTACCTTGAACGTCTTTCAAACGAAATAGGTACGGGTGCACAGCTTTATGTAAAGCGTGAGGACTTGAATCATACGGGTGCACATAAGCTCAACCATTGTATGGGCGAGGCTCTGCTTGCAAAATATATGGGCAAGAAAAAGCTTATTGCGGAAACAGGCGCAGGTCAGCACGGTGTGGCATTGGCAACGGCAGCGGCATATTTCGGTCTTGAATGTGATATTTATATGGGCGCTGTCGATATAAAAAAACAGGCTCCGAACGTTGCGAGAATGAAGGTTCTCGGAGCAAGGGTTATTGAAGTAAACCACGGACTTAAAACGCTCAAAGAGGCTGTTGATGCGGCTTTTGAAGCTTACTGTAACGAATATAACGATGCAATTTACTGTATCGGCTCCGTACTCGGCCCGCATCCGTTCCCGATGATGGTTCGTGATTTCCAGAGTGTTGTTGGTATAGAAGCAAGGGAGCAGTTTATCGCAATGACGGGCGAGCTTCCCGATTCGGTTGTTGCCTGTGTGGGCGGTGGCTCAAACGCAATGGGAATTTTTTCGGGATTCCTCAATGACCCCGTTGATATTTACGGCATAGAGCCTTTGGGCAGAGGTACGGCACTCGGTGACCATGCGGCAAGCTTGGCTTACGGAACAGAGGGCATAATGCACGGCTTTAACAGCATTATGCTCAAAGATGAAAACGGCGAGCCTGCACCGGTTTACTCGGTTGCAAGCGGACTTGATTATCCGTCAAGCGGCCCCGAACACGCATTTTTGCTGGATTCCGGCAGAGTTAAGTATGATGTTATAGATGATGAAGAAACGATTGATGCTTTCTTCAAACTTTCCCGTATGGAGGGAATTATTCCCGCAATAGAAAGCTCTCACGCCGTGGCATACGGAATGAAGCTTGCAAAGCAAAAAGGTAAAGGCTCTATTCTTATCAACCTCTCAGGCAGGGGCGACAAGGATATGGATTATATTATAGAAAAATACGGAATAAGATAAACCTGGAACGCAAAAAAACCGTCGGCACAGTTTGGATGTCGGCGGTTTTTATATTGCTGTTGATTTTAAAGGATTATAAGCTCTTTTTTTGCTGTGGTAAGATTTCTGTAACCGTCTTCTGTTATAACGCAGAAGTCTTCGATTCTTACTCCGAACTCGTTCGGGATGTAAATTCCGGGTTCTACCGTGACAATGTTTCCTGCTTTTAAAACGGCTTTCGATTTCGGTGCAAGGTTAGGGGATTCGTGTATTTCTATTCCCACGCCGTGACCTGTTGAGTGACCGAAAAATTCTCCGTGGCCCGCATTTGAAATAACATCTCTTGCCGCTTTGTCGGCATCGGAGCATTTAAGTTCGGGTTTTAAAATGCTAAGTGCCGTTTCCTGTGCTTTGAGAACGGTGTTGTAAACATTCAGTTGCTTTGTGCTGATTTCGCCTACCGCAACGGTTCTTGTCATATCACTTCTGTAAGAATCAAAAACAGCACCGTAATCCATTGTTATAAAGTCGCCTTTTTTTACACGGTTTTCGGTAGGCACTCCGTGAGGCTTTGAGGTGTTTTTGCCCGCAATCGCAATTGTGTCAAAGGCAAAGCCGTCCGAACCGTTAAGTCTCATAATGTTTTCAAGTCTTGCCGCAATTTCGATTTCGCTGACACCCACTTTGATGAAAGAAAGAATTTCATCAAAAGCTTTCTCGGCAATGAGCTGTGCCTTTCTGATTTTTTCCGTTTCTTCCTCGCTTTTAATTTCACGCAGTCTCGAAATGCTGCGGTCAAGCTCGCCGTCGGAACATATTTTTGCGAATTTAAGATTTTTCGCAAGACTGTCGAGCTGCGAAACCGTGGTTCTTTCAGCTTCAATGTGAATTTTTGTATATCCGTGCTGAAAAATGTATTCGCCTACGTCATCTTTAAAGTCACGCAGGAGCAGTACGGGGCAAACGTCGATTTTTTCGCTTGCGGCTTCAATATACCTCGAATCGGTAAAGAAAGCCGAGCCGTTGCCTCCGAGAACGAGATATCCGGCAGAGGAGGAGAAGCCTGTCAGATATTTTCTGTTTTCACAGCTTTCAATCAGCAGACATTCGTGCTTTTTAAGATTGTTTGTGAGCTTTTCAAAATTGTTATTTTCGGACATTTATCTTACTCCCAAAAAACATAGCTGTAAAAAAACCGAGTTTTTTTACAGCTACTTTCATAATTATTTGAATTTACGTTTACGAGCAGCTTCAGACTTCTTCTTTCTTTTTACAGAAGGCTTTTCATAATGCTCTCTTTTACGAACTTCCTGGATAACGCCGTCTCTTGAAGTTTGTCTTTTAAATCTTCTGAGCGCACTGTCCAAAGATTCGTTTTCCTTAACTTTTACCTGACTCATTCTATTCCCTCCCTCCGCTGTTTGCAGGGGCAAATTTTATGTTAGCGGAAATTATTATACAACATTATTTGTGCCTTGTCAACCATAAAAGCTACAGATAATTGTTAATTTTTTATTACTTTGAACAAGCCTTAATAATTGTTAATTATATTTTTGAATAATATTCTAAATAAGAAAAAACAATGTGTCGATTTATGCGATAATATGATGTGTTAGAAGTTTTAGGAAGTGACGTTATGGAAGAAAGGAATAAGAAAGAAAATTTAACTCAAAATAACAGCAAGGATCTTTTTGCGGATTTTGAAAAGGAAAACAGTGATATAGACGGATTGCTTGAGGATGCGTTTTCTTTTATGGAAAATTTTGACGAGGATGATTCCGAGGCTGTCGATTATACTACCGAAGAGCCTTTTTATGAAAGTGATGACGAGAATGTCCGTTCCGATGAAAAAATGTATGATGTTTCGGAAAAAGAGGAGCTGACTGTCGAAGAAATGAAAAAAGAAAAAAAGAAGAAAGTTATTTATTCGGTTCTTATAGGTGTTCTTTCCGTTTGCATTATTATTGTGGCAGCCGTTATGATAAAATTCGGCGGTATGCTCAGCGGTATTTACGATGACGGCGAAGCAACTCCGACCAAAGAGGGCGAAACGTTGGCGGATGACGAGGATTTTGAAACTATGTTCGGCGTTTCCGATGCCGCTTCCCTTAACGATGCACTTAAAAAGT
Source organism: uncultured Eubacteriales bacterium (assembly GCA_964474295.1). Lineage (GTDB taxonomy): Bacteria > Bacillota > Clostridia > Oscillospirales > Acutalibacteraceae > SIG575. The sequence goes on along the minus strand of CAYYRN010000011.1, from coordinate 33,135 downwards.
GGTCTAACAACGGCGGCGAGCTGATGAAAAGCAAAAATGTTATCAACATTCTTCTTATCGGTCAAGACGGTGACGGCGGCGAAAAAACAAACGGCAGAGCCGATTCGCTGATAATTGCTTCCGTTAATAAGGCAACAAAAACCATTACGCTGGCATCCATTATGCGTGACAGCTACACTTATATGAACGTTGACGGCAGGGACAGGTACGAAAAAATAAACGCTTCGTGCGTTTACGGCGGGCCCAAGGGCGTAATTGAGGTGGTCGAGAAGAATTATAAAATCGACATCGACTATTATGCCAGCGTATATTTCGGCTCCTTTAAAAAGGTAATCGATGCTCTGGGCGGTGTAACCGTTCCCATCGAGCCGGGACTTGCGGCATATATTAACAGAACAACCAAGCAAAATGTAAGCTCCGGTGACGCGGTTGAACTCAACGGTGCCGAAGCATTGGTTTATGCGAGAATCAGATATTATTATTCCGACAGTGATGTCAGCAGAACAAAGAATCAACGCAGAGTTATCAATGCGCTTATCGACAAAACGAAAGGTGCATCCGTTTCTCAGCTTTATAATGCTGTTGAAGCCGCTTTACCGTATATGAAAACAAATATGCGTCAAAGCAAAATTATTTCTTACGGAAAACAGGCTCTCAGCGAGGGCTGGATGAATTACAATATGCAGCAGGAAACTTTCCCGACCGTTGATACAAGGGCAACGGCATCAATCAGCGGTGTAGGTTCAAGCTGGGTTGTGGATTATCCTCTTGCGGCACAGCAAATGCAGAAGCTGCTTTACGGAAAAACGAATATTTCGCTTGATCCCAACCGTGTAAATGTTTTGAACAGCTACCTTACTCAAAAGCCTGCCACAACTAACAGCGGCGGTTCGGTAAATTACACGCAGGGTACATCGCAAAGTTCTTATACATCGGAAAGCACAACATCGTCTTATCAAGTCGAAACCACTACCGACCCGTGGCAGCAGACAACCTTATCCGAAACCACAACGAGATGGTGGAACAACATCATAAGCGGCGAAACAACAACGGCTTCTCCGAACGTTACCGATTCTCCGACAGTTGTTGTTACCGATGAACCTGCGGCAAACGCTGGGGATATAAATTAAAAATCTCTTTTCTTAATATAAACGAAAAGCTTGTGCGGATTTTTATTTGCGCAGGCTTTTCGTTTTTAAAACAAAGTCGTGTACCTTTTGCAAAAATTCACAATCTATTCAAATTTTACCACGGTCAATATGGTAAAATGTTATAGAAATATAACTTTAGGGGAGAAATGAGAAGTGGCAGACAAATACCTGATTATAAATGCCGACGATTTCGGAATGTGCGGTGCGGCAAACGAAGCAATTACAGACCTTTTCAAAAGCGGAAGGCTTAAATCTTCGACAATTATGATGCCCTGCAAATTCGCAAAAGAAGCGGTTAAGTTTTCAATCGATAATCCGCAGTACGCAATCGGTGTGCATCTTACAACAACGAGCGAGTGGGCAAGGTACAATTGGGGGCCGATTACCGATTCGCCGTCACTGAAAAACGAAAAAGGCTTTATGTGGCCGGAATGTGAAGATTTCGCAAAACACGCAGACCTCGAAGAAGCAAGGCAGGAAATTTTGGCACAGGTCAAGCTTGCGGAAGAAATGGGTATGAAGCCGTCACATCTTGATAATCATATGGGTTCGCTTTACGGTATAGAGGGCGGCAATTTTAAGCTCCTTCCCATGACAATGAAGTTGTGCGGCGAACTCGGATATGCTTTCAGAATGTGCAGAAAGCCGTTAAAAAAAGAGTGTCCCGACGGCACACCTTATTTTATTTATGCAATTGCCTGCAAAATATGTGACCATCTCGGCAAAAAGAACAACGTTATTATGCCCGATTATCTTGTTTTCCCGAAGTGGAATAACGAAATGAGAAAAAGCTACGAAACATACCGTGAAATGTTCCTCGAAGACCTTGTGCAAATCCCCGCAGGTTTCAGCGAAACTTATGTGCATCCCTCTGTTGAGTGTGATGAAATCAAGGGCATAACAGCTCGTTGGAGAGATAGAGTTTGGGAATACCAAATTATGAAAGACCCGAAAACGGAGCAGCACCTTAATGCTCACGGCATCGAGCTTATTTCTTACCGTGATATGATTAGAATGAAAAAATAAAGAGCGTACAAAAAAGAGTAAAGGATTCTTTCGGCTTTTAATTGCGAAAACCGAAAGAATCCTTTTTTAATGTGAAATTTTGACAAAAGCC
>CAYYRN010000011.1:0-30767 GCA_964474295.1 uncultured Eubacteriales bacterium | reverse complement strand
TAACTTAAAGAGTTCCGTTTAAAAATTCTTCTTTAAACCAAATGTTGTCAATTTGAAATGTTTTGCCGTTGAGGTAATTAAGGCAACCGCCGTCGGTTTTGAAATCAAATGTAAGCTTGTACGAGCAAAGACATTGCTTTTTGTAGCCTTTTTCCTTGTTTAATTTGTTTGTTCCGTACTTTCCGTCACCTAAAAGAGGATGACCGATTGAAGCGAAATGCGAACGTATCTGATGTGTCCTTCCGGTCAAAAGTTCAACTTCAACAAGGCTTAAATTTCCCTTTGTTTCAAGCACCTCATATTTGGTTCTGATTTGTTTTTTGTTTTCGCCGCCTTTTTTTGAAACCGTAACCTTGTTTTTAGCTTCGTCTTTTTCGAGATATCCCTCAAGAATATCTTTTTTCTTTTTCGGGCAGCCGTGGATTATCAGACAATAGTATTTGTGAAGCTCACGGTCTTTCATTTTTTGGTTAAGTATTCGTAAAGCTTCCGCATTTTTTGCGGCAATTACTATTCCGCTTGTGTTTCGGTCGATTCTGTTGACGAGTGCGGGAGTGAACGAGCTTTCTTCGTCGGGACAAAATTCACCTTTTTCATAAAGGTAACGCTTGATTCTTGTAATGAGAGTGTCGTTATACTCTTTGTCATCGGGGTGACAAAGCAAGCCCGTGGGCTTGTTAAGCAGCATAATGTTTTCGTCTTCGTATAAAATACTGATTTTTTTGGAAGCTGAAAGAAAATCATATCTTGTTTCGTTTTTTGTGAAAAATTCATCATTTATGTACAAATCCACAGTGTCACCGGTAACAAGACGTGTTGAAATTTCGGCACGCTTGGAGTTTACCTTTATCCTTTTTGTTCTTATGTATTTGTACATAAGCGATTTCGGCAAATTCGGTACGCTTTTTGTAAGAAATTTATCAAGACGCTGATTTGCGTCATTTTCTTTAATAACAAAACTTTTCATCAAAACATCCTTTTAACGAGAGAGGGGATACATTCCTCGAATTTTACGCTGTATGGGTGGTTCTTTTTGTCCGGTGCTGTGTGCTTTATGCACTCAACAACAAAATCCGTTGCAATCTCGACCGATTCCTTTACGGAAAAGCCCTTGACCAGTGCCGAAGAACAAACGGAAGCAAACACATCACCCGTGCCGTGAAAATTATCATCGATTTTTTCTCTGAAATATTCGCAAAACTCATCCTTTTCGCTGTCATAAGAAATAACGCCGAGACTGTTTTTGCGTGAAACACCTGTTATTATAACTGTCTTCACACCGAAATGCGAAAGCCTTACCGACATATCTCTGATTTCCGAATCGGAATAGTTTTCTTTGTATTCTTCTCCCAAAAGGTAGGCGGCTTCCGTTAAATTGGGGGTGATGATGTCGGCTTTTTTTACAAGCATAGCCATTTCCTGTGCAAAGCTTTTTTCAAATCCCGCATAAAGCTTGCCGTGGTCGCCCATAACGGGGTCAACAAAAACAAGCGTGTTTTCTTTTTTGAAATCATCTATAAAATTTGAAACGATTTTCAATTGCTTTTTTGAACCGAGATATCCTGTGTAAATGCCGTCAAAGCTGAGATTCAGGGTTTTCCAATGTTGTGCGATGGGTGTAATTTCTTCCGTCAGGTCACAAACGGAAAAACCGCTGAAACCTCCCGTATGTGTTGAAAGAAGAACGGTAGGTATGGGACACGCCTCAACTCCGCAGGCGGAAATTAAAGGCAAGGCTACCGTAAGCGAGCATTTGCCGAAGCAAGAAATATCTTGAATTGTAACAATCCTTTTCAATTTAAAACCTTCTTATATAACATCTAAATTAAAGCCTGAATTTTTTGCATAATCGATTACGGGCGAATTTTTCGGACAGATAATTTTTTCAAGGTTGTAACAACTGTCGCAAATATCGGAACCGATAACTGTTTTTGAAGAGGTGAAAGTGAGCGTTTTTAAGCTGTCACATCTTGTAAATGCATTGTCGCCCACACTCTTGACATTTTCGGGAACGGTAATTTTCGTTATGCCGCTGCAACCCGAAAATGCATAGGAACCGATTTTTTTCAAATTATCCGTAAAAGAAACGCTTTCCAAATTTAAACAGCCGTCAAATGCACCGTTGCCGATAGATTCTACGTTTTCCCCGAAATTGATTTTTTCAAGCGAGGAGTTTATAAAAGCGTATTCGCCTATTCTTTGGACGCTTTCGGGGATATTCACTTGACTTATGTAAAAATTGTCATAAAATGCGGAAACTTCAACAATGCTGTCAGGTACGTCAACTGTGCTTTCTTTTCCGTTATAATGGATTAAAACGTTTTTTCCCGCAATCACAAACTCGTCATCCTGTTTTTCAAGCCAAGGAGTGCCGGCAAAGGCACCGCCGCCGATAGAATATGTGTTTGAGGGGATTACAACGTTTTCGAGCTTTGAGCAGTCCGCAAATGCCGCACCGCCGATTATTCTGAGCGTCAGCGGAAGTCTGACGGAGGTAAGCGATTTTATGCCCGAAAAAGCGGAGGTTCCCAAGGAATACAGATTTTCCGAAAAAGAAACGGTTTTTACGCTTTTGCAGCCGTAAAAGGCATAATCGCCTATTTCAAGCACCGTGTCGGCAATGGTAATTGATTTTACCCATCCCATATCGTAAAAAGCCTTCTCGCCCACAGCAGCAACATCTTTTCCGGCAATAGTTTCGGGTATGGTGATGTCATCGGGTATTGAGCTTATTCCCGTTACGATAACGTAATCTTCATATTCGTCATATTTCAGTGAGGTTTCTTCGTCCACATCGCTTGAAATGAAATCGGATTCTTTCAACGGTGAGGATTCTTTCACGTCTTTTGAGCAGGAGAATAAACAAAAAGTCAATAAAACCGCACAAAAGGCGGCAACAATTTTTTTCAACATCCTTTACACCTCTTAACTGAAAGCTGTTTGTCAATTAAAAAAAGAATCAAACAGCCTGCCTTTTCTTCTCTGCCTCGGCTCGTTACAGGCAGGGGGACAAAACTTAACAAGTATGGTATCTTCGCCGATAACGCAAATATCGTTCCAGCAAATTTTAATGTCGGGAGTTCTGCCGAAAAGACCGAAGCAGCGAGCTTGACCGAAAATGACAATCGCCACAACACATCCGCTACAGGTGTCGATTTCAACATCGTTCACACAACCGAGCCGTGTGCCGTCGGCATTGTTAATAACTTCCTTGTATCTTAAATCAGTTACACAGCAGTTCATAAAGAACACCTCCGTAACTATTTTATGTTTTGCCACATAAGTATAGCACATTTTTAATCTTTTGTAAACGCTGATAAAAATGCTTGCAAACAGAACAAAATTCTGCTATTATATTGCAAATTTTTAGCAAACTTGCTATAATAATCAGTGTTGTTGCTTAGAATTATAAAAGATGTGAAAGGAGTCTTTTGATGAATTTGAAGAATAAGGTTTTTGACACCGTAAGCAAAGTCAAAACTTATTGGAAAACTCCGATGAAAGGCAGATATATGACATTTCGGGAAATTGCCGCATATTCGGGCGGCGGTCTGGGTGCATATATGGTAATAACTCTCGGCACGGCTTGTATCCTTGCAACGGGTAACACGCTCATTTCAAGCACCCTCGGTGTCGATGCTATGGATATGTACATTTTGTATGTTATTGCCGTTCTTGCAAATATTCCGATGACGGGAATAAGAGCAAATATTATCGATAACACAAGAAACAAAGCGGGCAAATACAGACCTTACATATTGTCAATGGCAATACCCACCGTAATTTTGTGCTTGATTATGGTTTGGTTTCCGTACAATAAGCTTAGTGTTTGGCTTCCCGAAGGTGAAATTTTCGGTGAAAGCTATGCTTATGTCGCAAAATGTGCCATTATACTTGTCCTTAATTTGTTTATTCACTTTTTCTATTATTTCTTTTATGACGGCTATGAAAACCTTATCCACGTTCTTTCTCCGAATACGCAGGAAAGAGCAGATGTGTCTTCGATTAAAAGCATAGTGTATTCGTTTTCTCCCACCGTAATCAACCTTATAACTCCGATTTTGGCTTCGAGCGTTTTCCACACCAATATGACCGACATCAGAGTTTACCGACTTCTTTATCCGATTATCGGCTTGATAGGTATTTTGTGCTGTATAATAGTTTACAAAAATACGGAAGAAAAAATCGTTCAGGCAAGAACCCACGTTATAAGAATACGTTTTACGGATGCAATGCGTGAGGTTGCGAAGAATAAATATTTTTGGATTATTTCCCTTGCCGGCTGGCTCGGATTTTTGGAATCTTCTTACAGCAACATACTGAATTGGCTTTATAATTACGGCGGCGCAACCTCCGGAACGGGTATGGGAATTATTAACACAATTTACGGCAACGCATCTCTCTGGGGAATGTTGCTTGCTCCTTTCTGCATAAGAAAATGGGGCAAGAAAGCGGTACTTATAGTCACAAATATTTTTAACATATTCTTTATTTTGCTTATGCTTACCTGCACACGGGAAATTAACGGTGCCACAATATGGCTTGTGCTGGGTTGTCTTTATATGAATATGTTTATGTCCTCGTTTGCACATATTCTCACACCTTCGATACAGGCAGACATCAGAGATTATCAGCAGTACAAATCCGGCGAAAGAATTGACGGTATGTTTTCGGCAGTCGGTACTATCGGAACTGTAATTACGCTTGCTACATCATCCGTTCTCCCCGCAATTTACAAAAAGGGAGGAATCACAAAGGAGAATGCGGCAATTGTCACGTCAAACCCCAAAATATTGGAAAGAGTTCTCGGTGACGGTGAAACTGTCGGTGAAATTTTGGCACAGCAGCTTGAAAAAGGGCAGGATAATTATCACAACGCTTATTCCGCACTTTATGACCCTGACATTTTGCTTTCGCTTCTTCATGTGTTGATTATTGTTTCCGCAGTCGGAGCATTAATGAACGTAATTCCGTATTTTTGGTACGATTTTAATGAGAGAAAGCAAAAATCGGTTGTCCGTGTTTTGAAAGTCCGTGCAATGTTTGAAGATTACGGAAACGGTGTTTTAAGGGACAGTGAGCTTGTGGAAACAATCGATATGATAGAAAATGCGAGAAAAATGTCTGTCGAAGAACCTAAAAAGCTTGATAAAAAATCGTATAAATCGATTTCCGATAAGCAAAAGCGAAAAGAAGCGAAAAAGAAGTATGCGGAAGACGTGAATTTTAACGAAGAAATTGCAATTTCGCAATTTGTGTGCAAAGAGCTTGATAAATTCTCAAATCCCATATATGAACAGCGAATAGAAAATTGGAAGACAGTATATAATGCAGGTCTTGAGGGACTTTTAAAGCTGGATGAGGCATCCGTCAAAACCGAAATCGCAAAGGCAAAAGCATTGCCGAAATCAACGCCCGAAGAAAGAGAATTGAGAAGTGCGTTGATTGAGGATGCGAAGAAGAAAAAATATGCCGTAAAAGCAATTAAAAAATATTTTGCCGACGGTAAAAACTTTGTAAAGCCCGATTATTCGGTTCTCGACGGCTATTACAGGGAAGAAGACGAATGTGACGAAAAGCTTAAAATACTTTACAAGGATTTAAGTCTTGCAAGGAAAAACAGTGCCGAAAATTCCGTTAAAGCTCTCAAGGCGGAAATTTCCGAGTACAAGTCAAAGAAAAATGAACTTCACAAAAAGTCGGAAAAAGAGCTTGATAAAATATCGATTTTCGCAAGAGCCGCAAAGCCGTATCTCGATGCAGAAATTTCACTTAAACAGATGGAAAATTACGAAAGGTTTGATGAAATAGCATCTATGTACACGCAGGCTAAGATAAGGGCGGAAAAAGCCGAAGCCGAGGCAAAAGAGCTTGAATTGAAGCTGAAAGAAGAAGAAAAGGAATATGAGGCTAAAATAAAAAGCGAAAAGAAAAGCAGAAAATCATCAAAGCGTTAAAAATGTTTTAAAAACAAACCGACCCGTTGCATCAGATTTGACTCTGATTTTCGGGTCGGTTCTTTGTTTTGTTATTTAAAAATTATTTCCAAAATTATCAGACCGATAACGGCAGGTGTGCCGCCGATTGCGGATGCGGTGATTGTGTAAGCGTTCAGCGAAAGGTGAAGCCCCGTTACAAGCCCCAAAGCATTTACGGCAAACACGGCAATAATTCCTTGCAGGGAGCTGAGTATCACACACGAAAAAAAGCGTTTTGTTTTTATTGCCGAAATTATTATTATAAGAGCCGACAGAACAAGTGCCGCAATTAAACCGAATTTAAACAATGATGACATTTTTTACCACCTCAGGCAAAATATATGCTTTGAGGCTTTGAAAAATGCAGGATGTACCTTTATAAAGCTCCGATTGAGCCGTAAAAATCAAGCATCTTCGGCAAAATAACAGTATCGGAAAATTTAAAACAGCTTGAATGACCGCCGCCTTTTACCATAAGCTCCTGTGCGTCGGGAATGGATTTTGTAATCATTTTGGAATGACAGCGGTACATCATATCGTTTTCACCGTAAATGTTAAGGGTGGGAAGATCTATTGTTTTGAGGTCTTTGAATTTAAGCTTGGGCTGACCTACCATCATACCCTGAATGTCACGCTTGAGTGCGGTTTCGCTGTCGGAGGTGATTTTGGCTTTAACACACAGCACGGCATATTCAAAAACTATTCCGATTTGGTTTGTAAGCTTAGTACCCATTGTGTTTATGTTTGCTCCCATAGCCGTGAGGGAAAGAACTCTTTCTTTGTGCTGCAGGGTGAAAACAATTGCCAAATTCCCGCCGTCACTGAATCCGAAAAGGTGTGCTTTTTCAATGCCGAGTTCATTAAACAGGCACAAAAGGTCATCACTTTCCGTATCAAAGGTGAGTTTGCTTGTTCCTCTTTCGGAGTTGCCGGTGCCACGGGGAGATACAGTAATAACTTTAAAATGTTTTGCAAGCTCCGGCAAAACGGAGCCGTCAAAATTGTGCATACTGTTGCCGTTGCAAGGCAGCATAACGAGTGGCTGTGCAGACATATCACCGTAAAGCGCATACTCTATTTTCGCACCGTCCGAAGCGGTAATAAAGCCGTATTGCAATTGTTCGGGCATATCTTTTTCGTAAGCTTCGGCATAAGAATTTATTGTAAAAAGTGAAAGGAAAGTGAAAATAATTGCAAAAGAAACCGTAAAGGCAGTTATTCTTTTCATATGATTCTCCTATAAAAAACGGACATCAAAGGTAATGTGCTTTGATGTCCGAAACTGTTTTTAATTATTTAAAAAGACCGATAATTGTTTTAATGTAGAAAACCCAAACATCAACAACACCCTTTAAAATCGCATAAAGGAAATCGTAAACCTGTTCAAAAAGAGTTTTGTTTTCCGTATCGCCCGAATCTACCTCGTTGACTTCAACTTCCGTTCCGGCATCAAAACGAACAACAGTGGGAACGTTGCTAACGTTTACCTTGTTGATTTTTACGGTATGCTTTCCGACAGCCAAATTATCCTGAGTGATATAAATTTTGCCGTCTGCATCGGTTTTGTATGTTACATTACCGTCCTTTGTTTCCCATGTGATTGTAGCACCGGAAATGGGAGCTACCGCACCTGCTTTGTCTGTTCCGTTGAAAACTATAACACCGGAAAGGGCAACCTCATCTGCGTTAAAGGAGGGCATAACGGCATCGTAAGATGCGTTGAAAAGAACAATTTCCGTTTTTTCTTCAACCGTGTAAGCATCAATGGCTTCCGGTCTTATTGAGCCGCCCACGGCATACTGCCAAATAGAGGTTGTAACGGTGCTTTCACCCTTGACCGACTTAATTGTTGTTCCGTCATCGCCGTAAACAACATCGAGCTTTGCGGCTTCGATAATCGATTTTACGGTGCTTGATTTGTCAACCTTAACTTCTTTGTCGGCAAGTGTTTTGGTAAGACCTTCAACACGAACCGAAACTTTAATTGTTTCGATAACGGGTGTTTCCGTTTCTTCCGCACTTACGGTAAGGACACAGCCGAAAAATACCATAGCCGAAAGAAGAATACTTAATACTCTGACTAATTTCTTATTCATAAATACATCTCCTACAATCAAATATATCAATATTATACCGCCGACGCAGTTACTTGTCAATAAAGAAAAATTAAGGAATAATTAAGGTTCCGTCGGTTTCCATAATAAAATCGTTTTCTTTAAGAACTTTTACTAATTCGTGGGAATCCTTTATGGGTGATTTGGTTCTTATTGCCGTCAGTCCCTCATGGGAGTATTCGTGAAAATCCGTGCCTGCGATAAACTGTTTGCCGACCGATTTTGAGTATCTCGCCGCAAGTGCGGGACGTGAATTGTGGTTTGGGTGGAGATTGAAAGCTTCGTATCCGTCAACGTTTTCGGGAGGCATAAGAACCTGCTCATCTCTGAACGGATGCGCTTGAAACAGCAGTTTGTTTTCGTCGACGTATTTTTCGTAAAATTCTTTCTCAGTAAATTGAAGCTGCTCGAAAATTTCGTAAAGGTCTTCCTCGTCAATGCCGAACAGCAGGTAGTGGTTAGAGTTTTCGTTGCCGAAGCAAAGCTCGGCGGCAAGGATAACATTCAAACCGCATTCTTCGCCTGCCTGCTTTGCACGGCGGTAATCGTCCAAATAATAATCAACCGTTGTTTTGGTGTCGAGCGTGCCGAGTCTTTTTTTAAAATAATCATATTTGAAGTGGTTTGAAATAACCAAAGACGTGTAACCCAAATTTTTGTAGAGCTTTACGGCGTCCTCGCTTGTGACATCGCTGCAAGTGCTGACGGGTGTTGTGTGTGCGTGAAGCTCTGTTTTATAAGGGTAACTTTCGATAAATTTCTTTTTCAATTCATCTTGTATTCGCATTTTTAAAAACTTCTTTCTCAAAATTATTTTGCCTGAAGCCACACAAGCATTTCGCTTTCGCCTCTGTTTGCAAAGGCAAAGTACGGAATTAGAGTGGCTGTGATTTCTTCTTTGTCATCGTCCTTTTTGAAATAAAGAGATTGCTTCTTTCTTCTTCTGTAAGCTTTTATTTTCAATGTCGGCAAGCCGTAGCTTTCATCAAGAAATTCCCGTACTTCGGCAGAAGAATCCAAAATTATATCCCGCAGAACATCGCCGTTATCAATTCCCTCGGCACAGTAAACAACGGGGCCTCGCATAACTGCGTATCTGCCGCAGTTTTCGTAAACCAGCGGGTTGCTTTCGACAAAGTATACGGGCATACCGAAATCTATTTCCGTTTCGATGCCGTCTTCAACATCAAAATAAACATAGCCGTTTTCGTTTTCTATGTCTTCGTAATATGACGGCACACGAACGGCAAGCCGTTTTTTAGGCCCGTTATATTTTATTGTAACCTTTCCGCTTAACGGATAATCTGTCTGCTGAACGATTTTTATCCCGTCAAATTCGGCTTCGCTTGACATAAACTGATGGACATAGATTGTGTTTTCATCTGCCGTAAAAATGTTTTCCGCAAGCGTTGCGACGAAGCGTATTACATTCGGGGGACAGCAGGAACAGTCAAAAACCTCAAGCCTTTCGGTTATCGGGAAACGCTCGTTTTCTTTTGCGGAAACATCCTTGTGACGCAGGCGAGGTATAATTTCAAGCGGATTTTCGTAAAAGAACGATTTTCCGTCAAGTGAAATTCCGCTTAAAAAGCCGTTGTAAATTACTTTTTCGATTATTTCGGCATAAATCGGTTTCGGCTCGATAAGCTGCATACGGTGTGCGAAAAACGCAAGTGCTATTGCGGCACAGGTTTCGGTATATGCACGCATATTCGGTAAATCGTAATTAACGGTGAAAGCTTCGCCTATGTGGGAAGAACCGAGGCCGCCCGTTATGTACATCTTATGGTTTACTATATCGTCAAAAATCATTTCGCAAGCGTGTTTAAGCTCTTTGTCATCATAAATGCGTGCTATGTCCGCCATACCGCTGTAAAGGTAGCACGCACGAACGCAATGTCCCTCAGCCGTTGTCTGTTCCCTTACAGGTAAATGGCTTTGGTCATAAAGTCCGTCATTAAAGCAGCCGTATGTTTGCTCAAGACGTTTGCCTCTTTCGTCAATGAAGAATTTCGCAAGCTCAAGATATCTTTTTTCTTCCGTCACGGAATAAAGCTTTACGAGGGCAAGCTCTATTTCCTCATGTCCCGGAGTTGTGAAAGCGGCACTTTTGTCAATCTTAAAAGCTTTTTCGATGCAGTCGGCATATTTGCACATAATTTTCAAGAACCTGTCCCTGCCTGTAAGACGGTAGTATGCGACAGCCGCTTCAATCAAATGTCCCGCACAGTAAAGTTCATGTTCTGTTCTTTTTTTGAAATGGTTTTCAGGCTCAACAACGGTAAAATATATGTTAAAATATCCGTTTTCTTCCTGTCCTTCTTCAATCATATTAATAATGTTTTCGATTTTTTCTTCGTTTTCGGGCGAAATTTCGTCAAATGAAGCCACACCTTCAATCCACTTCGCAATATCGGAATCCCAAAAAATGTGAGGTTTGATTTTATTCTTTCCCGAACGGTTGAGTTCAAAGGCTTCAACTCTGCCGGTATCGAAAAATCTGCTGTAAACATTGTCCACGGTTACGCTGCGAACAATATCCTGCCTTTTTTTCCAAAATCCGTCCGTAATATGCACATTGGTGTAAGAAATTCCCGTCAAAATATCACGCTCCTTTACTGTTCAAAAAAATTGTAATATAAAGGCTTTTGTTTGTCAATAAAGGCACTGAATTATTTTCACAAAAAGTTAACCGAATAGTCATCACTTTTTACAAAAATCGCCATAAATTAGGTATATCATAAAAGCACAGTAAGAGATGAAAGGAGCGACGCCATGGAAAAAGAAAGATGCGTTTTGGTATGTGTAACAGGTCAAAGCTCATGCGAAAGGCTTATCCGTGCCGGTGCGAAGATAGCAAAAGAGAATTCTTGCTCTTTGCTGGTGCTGAGTGTTTTTCCGACAAACGGATGCTTTACCCCCGAACTTGAGACGATAGGCGAACTCGACAGATGTGCAAGAGAACACGATGCACAAATGCTTCTTTTCTATAATGATTTGCCGTTTGCGGTGGCAGCGAGTGTTGCGAAAAAGCACAATGCGAAAAACATCGTTACGGGATTTTGTGAAGATGAAGCTTCGGGTTTTGTGACAGCACTTCACACCGTGCTTCCGCAGGTGCCGATAAGTATGGTGGATAAGGAAGAAAAAATTTACAGCATTTTGCCTAATATCGCAGCAACAAAAACAGCTCAATAAAGATGTTTATTTATTACTTAACATTCTTGTTTTTTTTCGATAAATTTTCCCCTCCTTGAACTCATTTTTTTCATTTTTTGTGGGTTCAGAGAAGACGGGCATACGGTATGTTCCCCAAGCGTACTGTGTGTCCGTTTTCTTTTTCAGGCACAAAAAAGAGCTGTAAAAACTTGCGTTTCCACAGCTCCTTGATTGTTTAATTTGTTAAATCTTCCGATATCAAATTGAAGCTTATTTTTTTGCCGTCACTTGTGTTTGTTAAAATAACGGCGTTTTCCTGAATTTCATAAGTATAGCGAACGGTTATTTTTTTTGAATAAATATTCAAGGTTACGGACAATTCCTTTGTCGATTTATCGTATGCGTAAACTCCGTCGAGCGTGCCTGTATATTTCGTTTCCAAAACAGGTATCTTGCAATCCGAAAATTCGGCTTTCACGCTTGCATCCTCGAAAAAGCTGTAGCTGAGAGATTTGTCTTCACTCATCCATTTTCCGAGCAGGGGATTACGGTTTACTTCCTTTACGGCAAGCGTTATCGCAACGCCCAGCAAAATAACAAGAACGCCCGTAAACGAGAGCAGGATGATTCTTTTGGCTTTTTTAGTCATATTGAGAAACACCTTTCGGATTTATTTGCTTTTTTGATTTTTGACTACTTTAAGACGAGAGAAATCCTCACGTTCTTTTTCGTCAAGAGCTTCCGTGATGTACTTTATCGTCGCTTCAAATTGCGGAATCATAATGTTTTGCAAAGCGTTTGCTCTTTTTTGCGTTTTCTTGATTGCATCCGCAAGACGGTAGACGCTGTTTTCAATTTCCGCAAGACGTGCTATGAGCTGCTTTACTTCATTGAATTTAATGTAAGCTTCATCAAGCGACGAGCAGGTGTAATTAAGTCCGTAATAAGGTTCGGGAATTGTTTTGTCAATTGTAACCGTGGGAATTTCAATACCCATAACGCTGCGGTAATCGACGTTAATGCTGTTGTCAACGGGTACGGACAAGGTCATCTCACCGAAAACACCGAGGGAAATGCTTGCTTTTTGCATAGCGTCGTAAGCTTCTTTGTAGAGTAAACTTACTTGCTTTTGAATTTCCGTTGCCTCATCAATGGTTTGCATCATTTCACGGGCAAGGATATTACGCTTTTTATCAAGAAATTCCCAGCCCGTCTTAGTCAAAGCCAAGGTTCTTTTTGTGTTGATTAAATTACTTTTTGTAGGAAAAACTCTCTGTGCCAAATATCCTCACCTTACTTTCAGCCTTTGTAATGCTTGTCGAGAATTGCATCGTCAACACGGTCAAGCTCTTTTCTCGGAAGCATGGAAAGAAGCTCCCAACCGAGGTTGAGCGTTTGCTCGATGGTTCTGTTTTCGTTAAATCCCTGATTAATAAATTTGGCTTCAAATTCCTTGCCGAATTTCATAAGAAGCTTATCGTTATCGGAAAGCTCATCCTCACCTATAACACTTGCAAGGCTTTTTGCCTGCTGAACCTTTGCGTATGTTGCGAAAAGCTGGTTTGAAAGAGCCGAGTGGTCGTCACGGGTGTAGCCTTCGCCTATACCGTCCTTCATCAAACGTGAGAGCGAGGCGAGAACACCTACGGGCGGATAAATTCCCTTGTAATCAAGGCCTCTGTCAAGAACAATCTGTCCCTCTGTAATATATCCCGTAAGGTCGGGGATGGGGTGCGTTATATCATCATTCGGCATTGTAAGAATAGGTATCTGCGTAACCGAACCGCTGCTGTTTTTTATAATGCCGGCACGCTCATAAAGAGATGCAAAATCCGAATAAAGATATCCGGGATAACCCTTTCTTCCGGGAATTTCGCCTTTTGATGAGCTGAATTCACGCAGTGCCTCGGCATAGGAAGTCATATCGGTAAGAATAACAAGTATGTGCTTGCCCAAATCGTAAGCGAGATATTCCGCCGCAGTAAGAGCGCACCTCGGTGTCATAATTCTTTCGATAATGGGGTCGTTGGAGAGGTTTAAAAACATCACAACCCTGTCAAGAACATTTGCCTCTTCAAAGCTTTTTCTGAAATATTCGGCAACGTCATTCTTAACGCCCATTGCCGCAAAAACAATCGCAAAATCATCGTTGTCCGCAATAGATGCCTGACGTACTATCTGAACGGCAAGCTCATTGTGCTTCATACCGGAGCCTGAAAAGATAGGCAGCTTTTGACCTCTGATGAGCGTTGTGAGTGCATCGATTGAGGATATGCCCGTGTTGATATAGTTTCGGGGATAAACACGGGAGACGGGGTTGATGGGCGAGCCGTTTATGTCACGCTTCGTTTTCGGATAAACCTCACCCAAACCGTCAATCGGTCTGCCGAGACCGTCAAAAATTCTTCCGAGAATTTCCTCTGAAAGCGGCATTTCCATAGGCTTACCCGTTTGAACGGTGGTAACGTTGGTCATTGAAATGCCCCTTGTTCCCTCGAAAACCTGAACAACAACACGCTTGCCGTCGATTTTTACTATTCTTCCCGTGCGTTCTTCGCCGTTTTCAAGCTGCAAAAGAACAAGTTCTTCGTATTGCGGATTTTCAACATCATCAAGTACAACAAGAGAGCCGTTTATCGAAGAAAGACCTATACGCTTAATTTCCATTTTTAGCTCCCTCCTTTAGATTAAATAAATGTTCAGCTTTTCGTCAATTTCTTTGATGTAAGCGTCGAGCATACCGATGTTATCGTTAGGTACATCGTATTTTATTTTAATAAGCTTGTCAAACACGCCTGTGGCGATAATTTTAGAAATCGGAACCTGACGTGCGATAATCGACTGACATTTGCGATAAAGATAAAGTATTACTTTCATCATTTTGTATTGTTTTTCAAGGGGGACGAACGTATCATCCTTATGGAAAGCATTTTGCTGAAGAAAACCTACCCTTATAACCCTTGCGATTTCCATTGTCAGCTTTTGGTCATCGGGCAAAACATCTGTGCCGACAAGGTTTGCTATTTCAAGAAGACTGCTTTCTTCGAGCAGAACGGCGCAGATTTCCTCACGAAGCGTAAGAAAATCCGTTGCCACATTTTCGTCATACCAATCCTTGAGGTCTGAGAGGTATTCGCTGTAGCTGTCGTTCCAGTTTATTGCGGGGTAGTGACGTGCGTAAGCAAGAGACTTGTCAAGCGCCCAAAAGCATCTTGTAAAACGCTTTGTGTTTTGAGTTACGGGTTCCGAAAAGTCCGAGCCTTGCGGAGAAACAGCGCCGATGAGCGTTATCGAACCTTCGGTGCCGTTTAAGTTTTCCGTATATCCGGCTCTCTCGTAAAATTCCGAAAGACGTGAGGGGAGATATGCGGGGAAGCCTTCGTCTGCGGGCATTTCTTCAAGTCTGCCGGAAATTTCTCTCAAAGCTTCCGCCCAACGTGACGTGGAATCCGCCATAAGTGCCGTATGGTAACCCATATCCCTGTAATATTCCGCAAGGGTGATGCCTGTGTAAATAGAAGCTTCACGGGCTGCAACGGGCATATTTGAAGTGTTTGCGATAAGAACCGTTCTGTCCGTTAAGGGCCTGCCCGTTTTCGGGTCTGTAATTTCACCGAATTCAACAAGAGCCTGCGTCATTTCATTGCCACGCTCACCGCAGCCGACATATATGATAATGTCCGCATCGCACCATTTTGCAAGCTGATGCTGTGTCATCGTTTTGCCCGTTCCGAAGCCGCCGGGTATAGCTGCGGCACCGCCTTTGGCAATCGGGAAAAGGGTGTCGATAATTCTTTGTCCCGTTATAAGTGGTTTCTTTGCACCGAGCCTGTTCTTAGTGGGACGTGGGGTTCTGATGGGCCATTTTTGGCAAAGCGTCAGCTTATGAATGTTGCCGAAATCGTCTGTAAGCTCGACAATGCAGTCTTGAACCTTGTATTTACCATTCGGCTCACATTTTGTAACACAGCCGCTAAGGTACGGCGGAACCATTATTTTGTGGGTGATAACGGGAGTTTCTTCGCAGTGAGCGTAAATATCCCCACCGCTGAGCTTGTCACCGACTTTGACATCTACCGTTACATCCCATTCTGTATCAAAATCTATCGGACTGACGGCGGTACCCTTGTCGATAAATGCACCGGAGCTTTTTTCTATTGCAGAAAGGGGACGCTGAATACCGTCAAAAATATTTCTTATAATTCCGGGGCCCAAAGTAAGGCTCATAGGTGCTGACGTTGAGTAAACGGGTTCGCCGGGACGAAGCCCCGTGGTTTCTTCATAAACCTGTATCGTTGTCATTTCGTCATCAAGACCGATAACCTCACCGACGAGCTTTTTGTTACCGACATAAACCATTTCCATCATTGAAAGGTCGGTTTTTCCTTTAACCGTAACAACCGGTCCGTTAATGCCGTAAATTAAATTGGATTCAGGCATCTTTTTCACCTCTTCTTAAATGACGGTCAAGCCTGAATTTGCTTTGAACCATTCCGCCTGTTCACGGAGTCGCTCATCCAGTGTGTCATCGGCAACGGTGCTGCCGAATTTACCTTTAAGACCGCCTGTTTTTATTGTGCTGTCTGTTTGAAAGCAGAAATCGATTTGAGTATCGTTTTTGATTTTTTCGGCAAAGCTCAAATCTTCCTCACGCAGAAAAAGAGTAACGTTTTCCTTGCCGAGGACTTGAGCTATCTTCAATGCGCTTTTAACAAGAAAATCGCCGTATTCGGGATTTTCCGTAAAAGCCGAAAGCTTGCTTTGTGCCGAATCGAAAATCTGCCGTGTTATTTTTTCACGCTTTGCCACAACCTCTTTTTTTGATTCGTTTACAAGACGCGAAATTTCACGGTTTGTCTGTGTTTTGATTTTCGTGATTTCGTATTGCTTTTCACGTTCGCAATCGCTCTTTATACGTTCTTTTTCTTTCTCATATTGGTCATGTCTGAAATTCTCCGCCTCGTTTTTCAGCTTGTTACATTCTTCAAGCGCATCACGGTTAATGGCTTCGATAAATTCTCTGACATTTTTTTCGGTTATGTTATTCATTTTTATCACCTTTAAAGTTTAATACCCATTGCCTCACGAACATAACGGGTGATTGAATCGTTGGTTTCGGTGCAATGCTCTTTGTCGGGAATTTCGACAATAAGAGGACGGTTAAGTGTTTTCAGTTCATCGACAAAATTACGTGCTTTGTCGGAAATTTTGTCGGTTATGAGTAAAATTGCGATATCGGTGTCCAAACAGCTTTTCGCTGCAGAAATCAGCTCATCTGCGGTTTTGACGTATTTGCCCTCTATTCCGGCAAGACGCATACCCGTGAGCGTATCGACACTGTCGCTGAGCAAAAACATTTTCATATCGTTTAAATTTTATTCAGAATAAGAATTGAAATAACAACACCGTAAAGTGCTATTGATTCACCCAGAGCAACGAAAATAATGGATTTACCGAAAGCTTTTGGGTTTTCGCTTGTTGCTGCGATTGCTGCGGGAGCGCCTGCCGCAACGGCAAGACCGCCGCCGATACCTGCAAGACCCGTAACAAGACCTGCCGCAAGAAGTCCGAGACCTTTTGAAGAATCCTCTTCTGTTTCTTCAACCGATTCGGTTTGAACCGTTTCGTCGGCAGAGGTATCGTCTTTGCTTTCCGCTGCGGAAACGGTAAGTGTCATCGTGCAAACGGCAACGGCAACAACGGCAAATGTGGCAAGGTTAATTCTGAGCGATTTTTTACCGCTTCTTCCCTCAAGGTGTTTTTTCATTGAAACCATAGCCGATGCCATAATCGCAACAGCGGGGACGAAGATGATAAGAGCATAAAGAAAAGTAGTCATTTTAAATTCCTCCAATAAATTATTTGTTTTTTATTTTATTTATATTGACTGCATTAAAAGGTCTTCCGTTGCCTTCGTAGAACCTTGAGAACATTTCGTAAAATTCAAGACGGAGAACCTGTATGCCCGTAAGCAAGCCCTCAAGGGCAATGACGAGGACGTTGCCGAGAATGACAACAAAGATGTTTTCGCTTTCGCCCGCAAGTGAAAATACAACCATCATCATACCTGCGTGGACAAGCACGAATGCGCCGACACGAAGGAACGAAACTGTGTTACTTGCGTATGAAAGAACGTATTCGAGCAGTTCAAAAACATTTTGAGCCAAGAAGTCACCGATGCTTTCGGGTTTCCAATCGGGGTGCTTGTCGATAATTCCGATGGGAATTTCCTTTATCATCAAAAGCACCGCACCGACGCCGAGTATAATTCCGAGCGTAGAATTGGCAACGAGTGTTGTGCCACTCATAAAATTAAAGGCAAAACAGGCGGCAGCCATATAAAAGGCAAGCCCCACAATTCCGTTTTGACTGAATATCGCCTCACCGAAATGCTTTCGTTTAATGCAGGCGTAAATGTTAATCAAAATCGCAACGCACACCAATCCGACACCTATTCCTATCGCAATGAGCAGCACTGTGTTGATGCTTTCCATAACCTCAAGCGGTTTTCCGCTCATACCGACAGCTTTGTAAACGGGGTCGAGCATATGCTCATATCCGAAAACACTGCCGAAAACAAGGCCGAAAATCATAGAAGATATTCCGCACGGAATCAAAGCTTTTCCCAATGCCATATTTTTAAGCTTCCACATTAAAAATCCGGCAATCATAAGCACAAAGCCCTGTCCCACATCACCGAACATAAGACCGAAAATAACGGTATAGGTTATTGCCACAAAGCTTGTAACATCAACATCGCCGTAGCCGGGCAATCCGTACATATCGACAAAGAACTCGAAAGGCTGTGCGATTTTAAGGTTTTTGAGCTTTGTCGGCGGTGAAGTTGTTTTGTCTTCCTCGGCTTTCCAAATTTCTACCGAAACGCCGTCCAATTTTTCAACCTTGCTCTTTAAAAGTTTTACATCGGAGTGGGGAACCCAGCCGACATAGAAGAAGTATTCGCCGCTTATTACGGCATATTTTTTCATCTCGTAAATTTCGTTAAGCGCCCAAAGTGTGGAATAAAGCTTTTCGAGCTTTTCTTTGTTTTCCTTGAGAATGTCAAAGGCTTTTTTGTCAAGCTCGTCTATTTGCTTTGAAATGATATCGATGCTTTCCTGCAAATGCTCTATTACCGCTTTCGGCGTGCCTGCGGCACCCGGAACGTGGAAACGTTCAAAATAAAGACCTGCAAAAATTCTGTCTATTTCGTCCTTTTTGTCTTTCGGTGTAAAGTAAACTCCCCAGTAAAACTGTTCGTCGTGCGAGGACGGTATGAACATTACATAAGGGTTCGACTGAATCGCTTCGCTTGAAACGAATTTTTCGTAGCTGTCAAGCGGCATTCTGCCGAAACGAACCTGAAGAAATTCGCTTTCGAGAAGATTGTCAAGGTCAATGTCAAGGTCAATGTAATGAGAAAAAACGGTAATTCCGTTTTCACACCTTGTTTTTTGGTCGATAAGCTCCTGCTTTTCATCACTGTGAGCTTTCAGATAAGTTTTGATTTTATCTAAAAGCAAGGCTGAATTTTCGTCTGCTTCAAGACTTAATTCAGACGGATTTTCGCTAAGCTCAATACCTGCCGTAAGTGCCAAGTCCTTAATTTCCTGCAAGGTTTGCTTGTATGTGTTTTCCTCGTAATACGGAACATACCCCATAGATGCGGAAATATAGCTGCTTGCCTGCTCCGGGTGAAAGTTACCGTCGGTAAGACATTCCCAGATAAGCTTGTCGAGCATATCGGCCTTGCCGCTGAATTTGGCTAAATTCATTTTGGCAATTGCCATTATTCATCACCCTCCTTAGGGATTATAAGTTGGTCGTTCAATTCATCTTTCGGAATTTTGTATTTGATTCCTTCGGTAAGATGAATGATATTGTTTATCTCGTTTTCTTCAAGAATAATCCAGCAAAACATAACAACACTCGGATAAACCGAAAAGCGAAGCTTTCCCGCGGCACGGTTAATAAGAAAACGGTTTAAGCGTTCTTCAACGGAAGACTTGTACGGCGTTTGCTTTAACCCGTGACCGTAGGGTGTGGAATAAACGTTTTCCCAAAAATCTTTTTCACTCTCGGAAAAAATTATGGCTTTCGCTTTTTTTGAGCCGATGTTTGTACCGCTGCCGAAGGAAACAAGATTTTCAATACGCTCCGGTTCAAATTTGAAGATGAATTTCAGTCTGTGAATTATCGATATTTTCTTTAAATCGCTTACTGTTCTCACTTCAAAAATAAAATCCTCCCGTTCCTTTTTTGAAAGCGATTTTTTTGCAAATTCCTCTGTTTTTTCATTGAGGTATTTTACAAGCGCCGTTTCTATTGACGGAAGATTAACGGTTTCGTTCAGCGGATGCAGTTCGGTCAGAATTTTTTCGTAATCCGTACCGCTTACGCTTTTTATAATGTCATCGAAATTTTGAGCTTTTGCAAGCAGGAACAAATCGATTGTCGTCAAACCGTTGAGAAAAACCGGCATTTTCATCAAATACTCATCCGAGTTCGGCGTTTTGAGAAGCCGTATGCAGGACATAATTTCGTCGATTTCGTTTCTTATTACAAAATATTTGTAAAGCTCCTGACCTATCGCTTTTTCAAAATGTGCGAGCGATTCGATTTGAGAAAGCATATGCTTTTTTAATGCGTTTTCAAGAGGCCGTCTTTTTACATATCCGGACGGAAGCTCCGAAAGGACATCTTTATACTGTGTGTTTGAAGATAAATAATTTGAAACATCGGAAACACTCGAACAGTTAAGCAAGTCCGAAAAGTTTTTTTGCGTGAGCCTGCGTCCGTACATGGCTCTTGCCTTTGTGAGTATTGCGTTTGAAGAATAAGCCATGCACTCACCGCCTTACCCTAAGCTGCGTTTGACAATTTCACTTATCCAGCGTTCGCCGTTTTCTTCAAACTGTCTGTCTAAATTCGCACAAAGCTTTTTGTTAAGTCTTTTTCTTTCTTCGACTGCGGCTTTAACTTTTTTTGCTTCGTTTTCTTTAATCTCGTTAATGCTCTTTTCAGCCCGGAGCTTTGCTTTTTCTTTATATTTTTCCGTTTCCGTTTCAAGCTTCTTTCGGCTTTCGAGTGCTTCGTTTCGTGCTTTTTCAAGACGTGCACGGGCTTTTTTGTCCGTTTCCAATATACTGCCTATATTGCTGTCCATTTTTACCCCTGCCTTTCTACACAAGTTAATTAAATTCGATTTATATTATAACACTATTAAATTAAAAAACAATAGCGTTTTTAACAAATCGGCATAGGGTTTTCGGAATAAAAAATGTGAATAATTCTAATTTCACTATTGACATAATTGTGTCAGAGTGTATAATATTACTGTGATACTTGAGGTATCACAGTAATGCGTGGCACGCTCTGTTTTAAATTTGTACATAATTATGATTGGCGTATAACACAATGTGTGTATAAAATATTTTATCGGTGATATAATGGGTAAGCTTTTCGATTTATATAAACATTCATATAAACTTTCCGAAAATGCGGATAAGGAATATTTTGACTGCGTATCGGATTATTATTATACGGAAGAGTTTCAAAGTATGCGGCCGTATATACAGCACGGCTCGATTGACAGAATCCAGCACATTAACAGCGTTGCGTATATTTCTTACAGAATTGCGAAAAAAGCGGGACTTGACTATTACAGGACGGCAAGAGGTGCTTTGCTGCACGATTTGTTTTATTACGATTGGCACGACCCCGATCCGTCGCACAGGCTTCACGGATATTATCATCCGGGCTTTGCACTGAAAAACGCAAGGGAGCTGAGCCGAAAAAACAAAATTCCGCTTACTTCGCTTGAAGAAAACATCATTTACCGCCATATGTTTCCGCTGACGGTAATTCCGCCGAAATTCAAGGAGTCGATTTTGGTGTGCCTTGTCGATAAATACGTTGCGACGAAAGAAATTATTATTTGCTCATCGAAAAGAAGAAGCGAAAGATTTTTTGAAGAAACCGAAAGGGAGAGATAAAAATGGAAAAAGTTGTGGAATATATACTTTTCTTTTTCTTTTACAGTGCGGTAGGTTGGATATCGGAAGTGATTTACTGTTCAATAAAAGATAAAAAATTTACTAACAGAGGCTTTCTCTTCGGCCCTATTTGTCCCATATACGGCACAGGTGCGCTCAGTATGCTGCTTGCACTCAGTTGGTGTAAAAAGTGGCCGGTTGTTGTTTTTTTGCTCGGCGTTGTCGTGTGTGACATAGTGGAGTACCTTACAAGTGTTATTATGGAAAAGCTCTTTCACGCAAGATGGTGGGATTACAGCAAAAAGAAGTTTAACCTTCACGGCAGAATATGTCTTGAACACAGTTGCTATTGGGGAATATTCTCGGTGCTTTTGATTTATCTTATTCATCCGTTCGGTGCGGCGAAACTTGCTTCGCTTGTACCGTACGAATGGAAGGTCAGAATAATGCTTGTTGTTCTTACTCTTTTTGCCGTAGACCTTATAAGAGCGTTAAAAAATGCTTTGGATATCAAGAAAATTTCGGATAAATTCAAAGCCGTAAAAGAAAAAGTTCTTCAAGGCTTTAAGGAAACGTCTTTTTCTTCCGTAAAAGAGGATATCTATTCGCAGATAAACGACTTGAAAAAATTGCTTGAAGAAAAAACCGTAAAGTATAAAGGCAAGCGTAAGCGTCGCAACCGTATGCTTAAAAACAATCCCAACCTTACGGAAAGCTTGAAAGAACAGATTGAAAAGCTCGAAAAATTGTTTTCCGAAAAATTCAAATGATAAAAGTTAATAATGTCCGAAAGCACTATTGCCTGACATAAGCTTCGGGAATGTTCCCGACGATGATGGTTTCGCCTATGATGATTGTGTTTTCAACGGATGTGCTTAAATTTTTGCCCGCCAACACGATGTTGATATCGGCTCGAACCCGTATCTGTATCTGATGGCGGGTTTGATTTATGCCGGAGCTTTCAAAAAGGTTTTCTATTCCGCTCGAAGCGTTGCCCGAAAGGCTTATGTAAAAGGTAAGATGAGGGCCTCTGCCTGTCAGCAAATCGATTCCCAAAAGAGTTCCGACAGGTATTGTCACGGCACAGCGTGATACTTCGTCAATGCGTTTGACAACGCCGTCGAGTACCGCACCTTCAAGTGCGTTTGCCAAATTGACGTTGGTGCTTACGGAAATTATGTTTCCGTCACCGTCAAAACGGTAGTTTACAAGTTCTTCGCAGTTTTCTTCATCCCACTCTATCGCTTCGGAAACCGAATCGTTTATTGCCTGTGCGGCAACGTTTTTTGCTTTGTTTTCCGCAACGGAATAGAGGACGGGGGCGGCTTTGGCATCAATAAGCAGCGTAAAAACGGCACAAATAATCAAAAAGCAAATAAGCATAAAAATTATTTTCTTTTCAAGTGCCGAACGGTATCTTTTTATTCTTGCGTATCTCCGCTTGCGAATTTTCATAAAAACCACCCGTTTTATTATATGTAATTTTTTCTTCCTGTTGAATTTTCGGCATTATTATGTTAAACTGAAATTGGATTATATTAATAGAAAGGAAAACCGACAATGAAAGTTAAAGAATTGACTGAAATATTGGAAGCTACCGTAATATACGGTGAGGATTTTACGGAGCGTGAGGTTTTTACCGCCTGCGGAAGCGATATGATGAGCGATGTTCTTGCCTTTGTCAAGGAACAGGCTGTTTTGCTGACGGGACTTGTTAACCCCCAGGTGGTGCGTACTGCGGAAATGATGGATATGAAGTGCATCGTTTTTGTAAGGGGCAAAAATCCCGATGCAGGTATGATAGACTTGGCTCGCGAAAGGGAAATTGTTCTTGTTGGTACAAATATGGAAATGTTTACCGCTTGCGGAAAGCTTTATGAGGCGGGATTACGTGGAGGAAGCGGTAAATAATGAGTGAGTTGAGTTTTAAGTACGAGGTTCTTAAAGATGATTTTACCTGTGCCGGCGAAGCTTCGGGAAAAATCAAGCGTACACTTAAAGACTTGGGCTTTGATTCAAATTTGATAAGAAACGTGGCAATTGCCGTTTACGAGGGCGAAATCAATATGGTAATTCACGCAGACGGCGGAATTATCACCTGCGAAATCAGACCGGAAAAAATCACGGTGGTGCTTGATGATAAAGGCCCCGGAATACCGGACATTGACCTTGCCATGCAGGCAGGATATTCGACAGCACCCGATAACGTAAGAGCTTTGGGCTTCGGTGCGGGTATGGGTTTGCCGAACATAAAAAAATATGCCGACAATATGCTGATAGAAACGAAAGTGGGCGTCGGTACTAAAATTACGCTTGAATTTTCAGTTAAATAAAACAATCACCGATTGTAAGGCGGGTGAATTTATTGTATGGATAAATATGTTCATTCCGTACGGCTGGATACCGAAAAGTGTCTCGGCTGTATGAATTGTATCAAGAGATGCCCTACCGAAGCGATAAGGGTTCGCAAGGGAAAGGCAAAAATGATTCACGAAAGATGTATTGATTGCGGCGAGTGTATAAGAGTTTGCCCGCATCATGCAAAGTATGCCGAAAGAGAATCGCTCAACAACATAACAAACTACAAATACAGAATCGCTCTCCCTGCACCTGCACTTTACGGACAGTTTAACAATCTTGACGACATCAACATTGTTTTGAGCGCACTCAAAAGGCTCGGCTTTGACGAGGTTGCGGAGGTGTCGAAGGGTGCGGAGCTGGTTTCAGATGCGACAAGGAAGCTGATAGCTTCGGGAAAACTGCAAAAGCCGGTTATTTCTTCGGCTTGCCCTGCGGTTTGCCGTCTTATCAGAATTTCTTTTCCCGAACTTATTCCCCACGTTGTGAATTTAAACGCTCCTTTTGAAGAAGCCGCAAAAATCGCACGAAAAAAAGCAATGGAAGAAAAAGGGTTTAAGTCCGAGGATATAGGGATATTTTTCATCACTCCGTGTCCTGCAAAAATAACGGCGATAAAGCAGCCTATTTTCGGGGAAAAATCAAACCTCGACGGTGCTGTTGCGATAAGCGATATTTACACGGTTACCGTTCAGCAGATGAAAAAGGTCAGCGAAATCGAAAACATTCAGCAGTCGGGCAGAATCGGCGTCGGTTGGGCGATAAGCGGCGGCGAGGCATCCGCTTTGCTGCTTGATAACAGCCTGCACGTTGACGGAATAGAAAACGTTATGAAAATTCTCGGTGAAATCGAGGACGGCAAGCTCAACGATGTCGATTTTATCGAGCTTAATGCCTGTACGGGCGGCTGCGTGGGAGGTTGCCTTACTGCGGAAAATCCCTACATAGCGAAAAATCGGCTTCAGGCACTTAAAAAATATTTGCCGATTGCCTGCAACAGAATAGGCGAGGATGATGTTCCCGAAAGTATGTTTTGGGATAACCCCTTGGAGGAGCTTCCCGTAATGCGTTTGTCGGGCAACATCAAGGATGCTATGCGAATGATGAATGACATCAACGAAATTCAAAAACGTCTGCCGGGACTTGACTGCGGAACCTGCGGTGCGCCGTCGTGCAAGGCACTTGCGGAGGACGTTGTAAAAGGTTATGCGAGTATAAACGATTGTATGTTCCTTTTGAGAAAACAGTTTGACGAAAAGGATATGCAAAATTTGGTTCCCGCACCGTATAGAAAGGAACAGTAATTTTTGTTTTTGCGAGGTGACGCACTTGATTAAGGTTAAAGAGCTGGCTGAAAAATATTCAATGAAGATTTTGAGCGAAGCGGATATCGAAACAAGACAGGCAAGCGGATGCTATTGCGGCGATTTGTTAAGCTGGGTTATGTCAAGAGCGAATGAGGGTGACGTATGGCTGACCGTGATGGGCAATGTAAATTCAATCGGCGTTGCGGTGCTTGCGGATGTTGCCTGCATTGTTCTTACGGAAAATGCGGCGTTTGACGAAGATGCACTCAAGCGTGCAAAAGAGAATAACGTCATTGTCCTGCAAACGAAAATGAATACATACGAAACTGCGGTAAAGGTTTATGAAATGCTCGGCTGAGGGAGGGATAAATGTGGAATTAAACTACGATTTCCATTTACATTCCTGTCTTTCACCGTGCGGAGATAACGAAATGACACCGTATAACCTTGTCAATATGGCTAAGGTTATGGGGCTTGATGCCGTGGCACTTACCGACCATAACACCTGCCTTAACTGTGCGGCGGCTTTGAAAGCGGGCGAACAGGCTGAAATTATCGTAATTCCCGGTATGGAATTGTGTACGTCGGAGGAAGTGCATATTGTATGCCTTTTTCCCGATTTGAAAAGTGCAGAGGCATTTTCCGAATACGTTCATACTCTGATTCCTCCCGTTCCCAACCGTCTCGAAATTTTCGGAGAACAGTTGATTATGGACGAAAGGGATAACATTCTCTCAAGCGAGAGCCTGCTGCTGACAACTGCGGCGAATATTTCGGTGGGCAGAGTTCCCGAAATTGTAAAGGAATATTCGGGTGTGGCTTTCCCCGCACATATTGACAGGGCATCCTACAGCATCATTTCAAATCTCGGTACAATTGATGAAAGTATGGGCTTTTCATCTGCCGAAATTACGTCAAAAGCAAACATAACGGAATATAAGGAAAAATATCCCGCACTCGGCAAAATGAATATTTTTACAAGCTCCGATGCACATTACCTTGAAAACATCGCCTCTGCGGGAGGAAAAATGAATGTGACCTCAAAAGACATCAAAAGTATTTTGTCGATTATAG
This sequence comes from uncultured Eubacteriales bacterium, assembly GCA_964474295.1. GTDB lineage: Bacteria > Bacillota > Clostridia > Oscillospirales > Acutalibacteraceae > SIG575. The sequence continues at coordinate 4,782 of CAYYRN010000011.1, read as the reverse complement.
ACAAAACACGTTAGATTTATTCGTTTAATATTGATTTTTTACATATCTTATGTTACAATATCGACGTATGTTTTAGCAAATAATTAAGTTATTTAATTATTTGCTTTGATTTATACTTTTGTAAGCAGTGTATTTCGCTGCTTGTAAAAGTCCAGCTTGTGAAAAGGAGGAACAGTAATGGTTAAAAAAATCAGCAATAACCCCTTTAACGGCACACCTGAGCAGAAAGCAAAGCTTGATGCTGTTATTGAGGAAAGCAAGCACGACAAAAGCCTTCTTATGCATGTAATGCAGGAAGCGCAGGGCATTTACGGCTATCTTCCGCTTGAGGTTCAAAAGATGATTGCGGACGGAATGAACGTGCCGGTCGAAAAGGTTTACGGTGTATCGACTTTCTATGCACAGTTTTCGCTTTCACCCAAGGGTGAGTACAACTTTTCGGTTTGTCTCGGAACGGCTTGCTATGTAAAAGGCGCTCAGCAGCTTATCGACAAGCTTGAAGAGGTTCTCGGAATAGGTGCTAAGGAATGTACGCCCGACGGCAGATTTTCGCTTGAAGATTGCCGCTGCATCGGTGCTTGCGGTCTTGCACCCGTTATTACTGTAAACGATGAGGTTTACGGAAAGCTTGAAGCAAAGGATATCCCCGATATCGTGGCAAAATATCAGGCATAAGCTATGCGTGAGTTGTCACTGAATGTTCTCGATATTACCGAAAATTCGGTCAGTGCAGGAGCGAGTGTTATTGAAATTGAAGTTTTTGAGGATACGAAAAAACACACTCTTTCAATAAAAATCCGTGATAACGGCAGGGGAATGAGTGAGGAAACATTAAAAAACGTAATGGATCCTTTTTACACTACCAGAACCACAAGAAAGGTCGGTATGGGAATACCTCTGTTTAAAATGGCTGCGGAACTGACGGGAGGCTGTCTTGATTTAAAATCAGCTCTCGGTGAGGGAACCGAAATTTCGGCTTTATTTTACACGCAAAGCATCGATTATACACCACTCGGAGATATCGATGCGACAATATTAATGCTCATTACCATGCACGAAGATATTGATTTTGTTTACCGCTTTCGGGTTGATGAAAGGGAGTTTGAACTCGATACGAGGGAATTGAAAAAAATTCTCGGCGGAGTGAGCTTTAATGAAAACGAAGTCAGATTGTGGCTAAAGGATTATATCAGCGAACAAACACAAATTATTTGCGGAGGTGTGGCAAAAAATGAAAACACTTGAAGAATTACTTGCAATAAAAGCAAAGGCACAGGCAAATATCACAACAAGAGAAACTAAGGACGGCAGTGAAAATATAACAAGAGTTGTTGTCGGCATGGCAACCTGCGGTATTGCGGCAGGCGCACGTCCCGTACTCAACGGCTTTGTTGATGAAATAGCAAAAAGAAATCTTCATCACGTTACCGTTTCACAGACAGGATGTATAGGTATGTGCCAGTATGAACCTATTGTTGAGGTTTTTGTACCGGGTGAGGAAAAAGTTACTTATATCAAAATGACTCCCGAAAAAGTTGCGAGAGTTGTTGCGGATCACATTGTAAACGGAAATCCCGTTACCGAGTATACGGTAGCGTCTATTGAAAAGTAAGGGAGGAAAAATAATGTATCGTTCACACGTACTGGTTTGCGGCGGTACCGGTTGTACCTCCTCAAACAGCGGAGCGATTATCGAGGCTCTTGAAAAAGAGCTTGCCGATAAAGGCCTTGAAAACGAAATCAAGGTTATAAAAACCGGTTGCTTCGGACTTTGCGCATTAGGTCCTATTATGATTGTTTATCCGGAAGGATGCTTCTACAGCGAAGTTAAGGTAGAAGACGTTCCTGAAATTGTTGAAGAACATCTTCTCAAGGGACGTATAGTAACACGTCTTCTTTATGATGAAACAGTCGTCAGCGAAAACGAAGTTAAATCGCTCAACGAAACCAATTTCTATAAAAAGCAAAAGAGAATCGCCCTTCGTAACTGCGGTGTTATCGACCCCGAAAACATCGAGGAATACATCGCTTATGACGGCTATCAGGCTCTTGCAAAATGTCTTACGGAAATGACGCCCGAAGAAGTAATTAAGGTTGTCAAGGATTCGGGCCTTCGAGGACGTGGCGGCGGCGGATTCCCCACAGGTATGAAGTGGGAATTTACGTCAAAAAATGCGGCAGATCAGAAATATGTTGTATGTAACGCCGACGAAGGCGACCCCGGTGCATTTATGGACCGTTCGGTTCTCGAAGGCGACCCGCACTGTATTATAGAAGCTATGGCAATTTGCGGTTACGCAACGGGTGCAACCGAAGGTTACGTTTATGTTCGTGCCGAATACCCGATTGCCGTTCAGCGTTTGCAAATAGCAATCGACCAGGCAAGGGAACACGGCTTGCTCGGTAAAAATATCTTTAATTCCGGTTTCGATTTCGATTTGTTTATCCGTCTCGGCGCAGGTGCTTTCGTTTGCGGTGAGGAAACAGCCCTTATGACTTCAATCGAGGGCAACAGAGGTGAACCCCGTCCGAGACCTCCTTATCCGGCAGTTAAGGGCTTGTTCGCAAAGCCGACAACGGAAAACAACGTTGAAACGTTTGCCAACATTCCTCAGATTATCCTCAAGGGTGCCGATTTCTTCAGATCAATGGGTACGGAACGCTCGGCAGGTACAAAGGTATTTGCCCTCGGCGGTAAAATAACAAACACAGGTCTTGTTGAAATTCCGATGGGTACAACGCTTCGTGAAATAATCGAAGACATCGGCGGCGGAGTTCCCAACGGCAAAAAGTTCAAAGCGGCGCAGACGGGCGGTCCCTCCGGCGGATGTATCCCCGCATCGCTTATGGATACGGAAATCGATTACGATAACCTTACCGCAATCGGATGTATGATGGGTTCGGGCGGACTTATTGTTATGGACGAAGATAACTGTATGGTTGATATAGCTAAATTCTTCCTCGACTTTACCGTTGACGAATCCTGCGGTAAATGCGCTCCCTGCCGTATAGGTACAAAACGCTTGAGAGAGCTTCTTGAAAAAGTAACAGACGGCAAGGCAACGCTTGAAACACTCGATGAAATCGAAAAGCTTGCCCATTACATCAAGGAAAATTCACTTTGCGGTCTTGGTCAGACAGCTCCGAACCCCGTTCTTGCAACACTCAAATTCTTCAGGGATGAGTATGTTGCGCACGTTGTTGACAAAAAATGTCCCGCAGGTGTTTGTAAGGCACTTCTGAGCTATTCGATAGATGCCGACAAGTGTAAGGGATGTACTCTTTGTGCAAGAAAATGTCCCGTAGGTGCAATTTCGGGTGCTGTAAAACAGCCTCACGTTATCGATACTTCAAAATGTATCAAGTGCGGCGTTTGCGAATCCAATTGTAAGTTCGGCGCTATAAGTAAAGGCTAATTGAAAGGAGTGTGCCAATAATGGAAATGGTAAATATTAAAATCAACGGCATGCCCTTCAGCGTGCCAAACGGTATAACAATTCTCGAAGCCGCAAGATATGCAGGCATCGAAATCCCCACGCTTTGCTTCCTCAAAGAAATCAATCAAATCGGTGCTTGCCGATTCTGTATGGTTGAGGTTGCAGGTCCCAGAGGTAACCGTCTTGTTTCATCCTGCGTTTTCCCCGTAAATGAGGGAATGGAGGTTTTCACAAACACTCAGCGTGTTCACGATTCAAGAAGAACAACACTTGAGCTTCTTCTTTCAACACACGAAAGAAAGTGTCTTTCCTGTGTACGCAGCGGAAGCTGTGAACTTCAAAAGCTCTGCCTTGAATACGGCGTTGAAAACGAAGGTCATTTTGACGGCGAAAAACCTGTTTATGAGCTTGACACTTCGGCAACTCATATGATTAGAGATAACAATAAATGTATTCTTTGCCGCCGCTGTGTGGCAGCTTGCGATAATCAGGCAATTTCGGTAATCGGAGCAAATGCCCGTGGATTCGACACACATATCGGTTCGGCATTTGAAAAAGGTCTTGCATCGTATGCTTGCGTTGAGTGCGGTCAGTGTATTGTTAACTGTCCCACAGGCGCTCTTTACGAAAAAGACGACACAAAAGCTGTGTTTGATGCAATCAACGATCCCGATAAGTTCGTGATTGTAAACACCGCACCGTCAATCCGTGTAACACTCGGTGAATGCTTCGGATACAAAATCGGTACAAACGTAACGGGCAAAATGGCTGCGGCTCTTCACAGACTCGGCTTTAACAAAGTTTTTGACACGGACTTCTCCGCTGACCTCACAATTATGGAGGAAGGCACGGAGCTTATCCACAGAATTAAAAACGGCGGAGCGCTTCCGCTTATCACTTCGTGTTCACCCGGTTGGGTAAACTACTGTGAGCATTATTATCCCGAACAGATAGACAACCTTTCAAGCTGTAAATCACCGCAGCAGATGTTCGGTGCAGTGATGAAGACGTGGTATGCTCAAAAGATGAACATTGACCCCGAAAACATTGTTGTTGTTGCCGTTATGCCCTGTACGGCTAAAAAAGGCGAAAACAAGCGTGATGACCAGGCGGCTTCGGGCTTTGCGGATGTTGACTATTCAATAACAACCCGTGAGCTTGCAAGTATGATTAAAACAGCAGGTATCAATTTTGATATTCTTCCCGATGAGCAGTTTGACAATCCTCTCGGTGAGGGTACGGGTGCAGGTGTTATTTTCGGTGCAACCGGCGGTGTTATGGAAGCTGCATTGCGTTACGCTGCCGAAATTCTTACCGGCAAGGAGCTTGAAAGCGTTGAATTTAC
>CAYYRN010000010.1:4049-46891 GCA_964474295.1 uncultured Eubacteriales bacterium | reverse complement strand
GTAAATTCAACAATCAAAAAGACAATTTACCCGTTGCGGTGTACCTTACAAGTCCCGATTATCTCGGCAATTTGTCTGATATTAAAAGCATAGCCGAAGTCTGTAAAAAATTCGGTGTTCTGCTGCTTGTGGACAACGCTCACGGTGCATACCTTAAATTTTTAAACGAATCGCTGCATCCGATTGACTTGGGTGCTGATATGTGCTGCGATTCCGCACACAAAACACTTCCCGTTATTACGGGAAGCGGATATTTGCACATATCGAAAAATGCCCCCGATTTATTTAAAAACAATGTCAAAAACGCTTTAGCTTTATTCGGTTCGACAAGCCCGTCTTATTTGATTTTGCAATCGCTCGATATGGCAAACAAACTTATTACCGATAATTACAAAGAAAAACTTAATGAGTTTATAAAGATTTTAAACAAATTAAAAGAAGATATGCGTGTCTACGGATTCACATTGATTGAAAACGAACCTCTGAAAATTACGATTGATGCAAAAAAAATCGGTTATACGGGCAACGAGCTTGCCGAAATTCTGCTGAAAGAAAATATTGTATGCGAATTTTCCGACCCCGATTTTTTAGTATTAATGTTTACTCCCTATACGGAAAAAGCTGAAATCAACAAATTAAAAAAGGTTCTTTTTTCTGTTGGTATAAAAGATGAAATTACAAAAAAAGCTCCGCAAATGAGCAGAGCCGAAAAAGTGTATTCACCCCGTGAAGCCGCTTTTTTGCCAAATGAAACAATCCCATCGAATATGTGCAGGGACAGAATACTTGCTGTATCTTCAGTCGGTTGCCCCCCTGCGGTTCCGATTGTTGTCGGAGGCGAAAGGATAAACAATGCGGCAATTGAATGTTTTGAATATTTCGGGATAAAAACTTGTACCGTCATAAAATAATATTTAATAAAAATTAAAATGATAAACGGAGCTGCAAAACAAATGTTTTTACAGCTCCGTTCTCTTTTGCTTAATTATGCAAATTTATTTTTTCTTCGTGAAATAAATTGCAGCAGCCGCACCTGCACAAACAACGATTATTACAATCGCAATTATACGTTTTGTGCTATCAGAAGAATTGTCCTCCTCTTTATCATCTTCCGTAACAGGCTCACTGTACGAATAAGACTCGTATTCGTATGTTGTTTCGACAGTTGCCGATTCCTCAACAGTGGTTTCGGGTTCGGTTGTGGTTTCCGCAACGGCAGAAGTGGTATTATAAGGTGTGGGGCTTTCCGCTACAACCTTTTTGGTTGTGTTATTCTTTTTAGTTGTAACATTCTTCTTTGTGGTGGAAGTCTTTTTGGTAGTCGTGGTTTTTTTGGTTGTTGTTATTTTTGTAGTTGTTGCTTTTGTGGTAGTTGCAGCAGCACTGAGCGAAAGAGTGATGCTTGACGAAGAAACTGCAAGCGTATTTCCGTCAAGGTCATAGCACTGACCGTCAATTCCGCTTACACCGAAAGTAGCGGAGGTTCCGTTTTTAACAGTTGAAAGCTTTTTAAAGGTAACAACACACACAGTGCCGTTTTCCGAAGAACCTTTACCGCTATTACCTTCACTTACAATAATCCTTACACTTCCTCCACCGGAGCTTCCTCCGAACACGGGCATTCCCGCTGATTGAGCTACGCCTGCACTATCGACAGACACAAGAGTAAGAATTGTCGGGTCATAAGTAAGATTAATTCCGAGACCACCGAAGCCTGAACTTCCCGAAATACCGACAGCCACAGTTACAGTCGATGAATTTTCACTGCTTTTTGACACCGTAAGGGAAGCACCTGCCGCCGAAGCCGAAACAATTGAAGTTGCGGCAACAGTGAAAATAAGAGCAAAAGACAAAAGTAAGCTTAGAATTTTATTTTTCATTTTTAGCACCTCTCAAATATCAACGGGAACGTGCCATAAATTATGACACGTTCCTTTGAATCATCAAATTAAAATACGGGCAAACGTTTTGTTATCGAAAGCTTGTAAAACTCAACCATTACCGTTTCTTCATAAACGTCGCCGTTCTTTGTGGTTATTTTAGCCGTAACATTGGCTCTGCAATACCAAGAACGGTTGGGAACAACAAGTCCGTTTTCATCAACGGTAAGTCTGTTTGAGTCTACCGACCATTCAACTTTCTTTACGGTATCACCCACAACGCCTGCAATGAGCTGTACGCTTTGATCTCTGTAACTTGCAAAAAGAGAAACTTTCTGATAATACTTATCTTCTATTGCGTTTTCATCAGACTTGCTTCCCGCATAAATCACGGGAGAAATTATTGAAACGTAGCCTGCATTGTTAACAAAATCGACAGCCTTTTCTTTTGAATTTACCACGCTGTTATTGGGAAATTTAAGTTTAATGTTCGCATATCCCTTGGCACCGTCAAGAACTTCAAATTTAAGAGTGCATACTGTACCGTTATTTTTTGTATCCGTAACACCGTTATAATAAAGTATTTTAACTTCGCCTGACTGTGCCTGACCGATTTTAAAAGCATTTGATGTAAACACCGTACCGTTTGTGGCACTTACAAACTCAAGCTTATCGGCATCGTACACAACGGTGGGGTTAACGGCACAAACAGCCTTTGAATTTTCAAGCTTAACCGTAACGGTAACAATATCACCGGGTTTTGCTTTTTTTACATTGCTGACTGTAAACGTCATATCGGAAGCCGCAAAGGAAGTTATGCTGACACTGAAAGCCGAAAAGACAAAAACAAGTGCAAGAAGTAAGGAAATAACTTTTTTTGTGAATTTCATAATCTGCAAACCTCCTTACTTGTTTGTTCCCTTGGATGCATCAACGATATTTCTCCAAAGGAATTCGACACGGTTATTTTTAATCGTATAGGTATCTACCTTTTTAAAGTTTTCGGTATCGAGGAAGCCGACCTTTTCAAAGCCTTTTTCCGCAAGACCGTTAACAAAAAGCTTTGCCATTTCGATTGTCGGGAAATCAACAGTGAGTTTAATTGTGAGCTGGTCACAAATTTTGTCCTGATTGGTGTAGTCATCAAGTGCGCCCGGTTTGAAGCCCGTTATCCACCAATACTTATCATACGGAAGTTTAAATGATTCTTTTTCTTCAAAATAAACAACCATTTCCATTCCGAGAAGGTCTTCGTCCGCCGCACAGTCATAGTGAGGCGTTACTCTGTCGGCAGATTTCGTGTAAACTCCGAACTCTGCTCCGTAAAGAACCATACCGTACTGACCCTTCCAAGCCTGGAGCATCCAATCCTTATCCGTTCCGTCATCGCATTTACCATAGGTGAAATAAATACGGAATGTGTCTATATACATTACCGTGTAGGGTGTTGCATAGTCATAGAACGCATTGTAGCCGAAGTTTCTCTGCCACGGGTCGTTGTCGGTATAAAAATATCCGTCCTTTGAAACCTTATAAGAAAGAAGCGTTGCATCGAACACCCAATCATATCCGCCCTTATCTTCGGGAATAGTGAGCATATCACGAAGACGGTTCAAGTCTTTCTGGTTGATTACACCGTCTGTTTCAATATCTGTTTCAAGCTCGTTATAAGGAAGATTTTCACCGTTGATAATAATTCGTGAAAGACGAACAAGGTCGGCGGCATTGACTTCGCCGTCACCGTTTACGTCACCTACCACAACAGCCTCGTACTCAAGGTCAAATTGTGTTTCCTTATCAAGATAGGTTACAATAACGGGGTTATCACCGACTTTAAGCTGATAAGCGAACTTCATTTCAAACTTATGTCCCATAAATTCAAGCGATTTTGCATCGTTATATTTATAAACATAAGTTTTTTCCTGTGTGCCGCCGCAGGGATTGAAAGTAACGCTGATTTCAAGTCCCGCAAGCTCAACATCGGTATCGTTATCGTATCCGTAATAATAGCTTGTCTTTGTAGGCATCTTTGTAACCGCTATGCTCTTTACGGGGTCTTCATCAACATAAACCGTACAGCTTGCGATTTTGTCGTCATACTTGAAAGCAACCTTATTTTCACCCGTGTGAAGCGGATAATCATAATAAACCTTAACCTTGGAAGCATCTGCTTTTTCAGTGCTTTCCTGTGCCGCCTTTGCCGCATTTAAAGCGGTTGTGCTTTCGGCAGTGGTGGACTCATCGGAAGCGGTTGTGCTTTCAGCCGATGTTTGGGTTTCGGTTGTTGTTGTGGGATCGGCTTGATCGAAGTCACCGCTTCGAGCGATGTTTTCGGTCAATTCTATCACCTGCTCGTTTGAGCTGAATTTGACCTTAAGCTTAGTTCCCGTAACGTCGATTTCATCCGAATTGCTTAAATAATAAAGCTTGTTCGGTTCGGAAACAACTGAAAGGGAATCTGTACCCGCAAAAGCGGAAAATCCCACTGCGCAAAGTGTAAGCACAACGGAAAAGCACAGAACAATACACAAGGATTTTTTCATGTTTCAAATCACCTCTTAAATAATTTTTATATATTTCGGATGATGAATTTTTTCATCAAACAATACTATTCGGTTTATCATAACAAAACCCTGTCCTGAAAAACCACCGGTGGGGACAGGGCTGTTACAATATTTTTCGGGAAATCAGAAAAGAGCGATGATTGCGTCAAAAGCCTTCTTTATGTAGTCCCAAAGTACGTCGAAATTAACGATTTTCTGGATAATTTCAACACCTGTTTTGATGCCTTCTACGATATCTGACAAATTCATTCTTTACACTTCCTTTCGATATTGCAAAAGTAACTACAGCTACCCCATAGTTCACTATAATTATATGAAATTTCACAGTCCGTGTCAAGAGAAAAAATGCGATATTTAAAGGTTTAATTATTTTTTATAATTTATCATATTTCGCACACCGTTTTTAATTTTCCGTATTGTTCATTTGCACCAAAAAAACACATAAAATTTTATTAATTTATTCCAAAGATAAAAATTAAAAAAAATTTTACAAAATTATTGACATTTATTTTCTCTATGCTATAATTACCGCAAAAAGAAGTATAAAACGCATCAAATTTCGCTCAACACGGGGGTGTTTTTATGGCGGAACACAAAACCTTTTCAAACAAACCGATACCCGAAGGCATTGTAAAAAAAGCCGAAGAACAACTAAAAACGCAAAAAATTCTTTTTGCTGTTGTCGGTGACTTGAACCTTGACGGCAAATATGACAGTTCGGCATTTATCGTAACGGAAAACAAAGTTCTCGCCGTTGATTCCAAGCTTGAAAATGGCTGTGAGCTTTTCAGCTTTGAAGAAATAGAAAAAGTCAGCGTCAAAAGAATGTACGGTAATGCCGTTATAAGAATTAAAACAGCAGACGGTATAAAAACAGTGCTTCGCTTTACATATGCGAATGCGGACATTGCGGATGCCGCCGCAATTTTTATCAACAATGTAAATAAGGGTTATGATTTTGACGAGCAGCTTCTTATCGTTAAATCAACATATGATAAACAACGCTCGTTTTGTCCGAAATGCGGCAGGAAGCTTGCTTCGCCCGATGCCGAATGTTACAACTGCAAGGGAAAGGGCAAAATCATTTCCAAGCTTATGAAATATATTTTACCTGAGAAAGCAAAGCTTATCCTCTGCATTGTTCTTTCCGTTGTAACAACCGGTCTTTCACTCGTACCGCCTAAAATCACTCAGGTTATGGTCGATGACATCATCCCGAACAAAGATTCATCAGGACTTGTAAGAATAATATTATTCCTGCTTGCGGTTTACGTTGTGCAGTACACTGTTTCTTTTGTTCGCTCATACTTTTTAAGAATTGCCGGCGACAAAATAATAGTTGATTTAAAGAAAGATATATACGCAAAAGCACAGTATTTACCTTTGAGCTATTACGATAAAACATCGACAGGCTCGGTTATTAACAGGGTAAATTCGGACTCTGTTATCCTCCAAAACTTCATTATGCGTATTTCGCAGGAAGGTGTGACACAAGGCTTTCTTCTTATCGGCATTGCGGTGATAATGCTTATAATGAACTGGAAGCTCACACTTCTTTCGCTTATCCCCGTTCCCCTTGTTGTTATAGGAGGAAAAATTTTCGGCAAAAAAATAGGGCCGAGATACCGCCGTCTTTGGATACGAGGTTCTCACATTTCCACACTTCTTGCCGACACAATTCCCGGTGTCAGAGTTATAAAATCATTCACAAACGAGGATTCGATAATCGGAAAATTCAAAGCATATTGTGACGATTGGTACAACGAAGACAAAAAAGCAGGCGTTATCGCTTCCGTTTTCCCGAATGTTATGACTTTTTTGATAACCTGCGGTTCTGTTATTATCTGGTTAGTCGGCGGAAAATGGATAATCGACCCGAACAATAACGAAATTTCAATAGGCTTACTTGTATCGTTTATTTCTTACACAAGTATGTTTTACAACCCCGTAAACTTTTTTGCAAACATCAGCGACTCATATCAAAACGCACTTGCTTCCGCAGAGAAAATTTTCGATATTATCGATGCCGAACCCGAACATAACTTTGCAAAAGGCAAAGAGCTTGAAAGAATGGACGGAAAAATCGAGTTCAGAAACGTCAACTTCGCTTTTGACCGTTCAAAGAAAGTTATCGACAACGTAAGCTTTACCATTAATCCCGGCGATATAGTGGGAATTGTGGGAACAACGGGCTCGGGAAAATCAACGCTTATTAACCTTTTGATGCGTTTTTACGATGACTATGAGGGCGAAATTTTTGTTGACGACGTGAATATCAAAGATATCGATATGAAATATTACCGTGACCAAATCGGATATGTTCAGCAAGAGCCTCTTATGTTTAAGGACACCGTATTTAACAACATCGCTTACGGCACACCCAACGCACACGTCGAACAGGTCATTTACGCTGCCGACGTTGCAAACGCTCACGGCTTTATCTCACGTTTGCCCGACTCATACGACACATATCTCGGTGAAAGAGGAATCGGCCTTTCGGGCGGTGAAAAACAGCGTCTTTCAATTGCAAGAGCTGTTATAAAAAATCCGAGTGTGCTTATTTTCGACGAGGCGACCGCAGCGGTTGACTCCGAAACCGAAGAACTCATTCAGCAGGCTATTGACAGACTTATCAGAGGAAGAACAACTTTGATGATTGCCCACCGTCTGTCAACCTTGAGAAAAGCGAACAGAATTCTTGTTGTTGACAAAGGCAGAATTATAGAAAACGGCTCACATGATGAGTTGATGGCACTCAAGGGAAAATATTATAAGCTGATACAGATTCAATCGATGTCTCAAAAGGTCAGAGAGCAAAAAGAAAGCGAAAACTTTGAATGATATTGAAAGGGAGCGAGGAATATGCTAAAATATATTGACGGCCCTGAAGTTAAATTGACTGTGAACGATAAAATATTTATAGATGCAGAATTTTACGGTTCAAACGAAAAGCTTTGCGGACTTGAACCGCACAGGCTTTTTCCAATAAGCGGTCTTCACAAATACATTTCTTTGCTGGACGAAGAAGGAAACGAATGTGCAATTGTCAGAAACATAGATAATCTTTTGCCCGAAAGCAAAGCGGCATTACAAAGTGCGCTTGACGAATATTATATGATTCCGAAAATCACGAAGTTCGTCAAACGCTACGAAAAATTCAGCATATGGATGTGGACAGTTGAAACCGACAAAGGCGAATACACATTTGAAATAAGAAACAGCCTTACGGCGATTAAAACGCTGTATGACGGCCGAATACTCATTAAAGATGCAAATGACAACAGGTACGAAATTCCCGACCTTTACAAACTTGACAAAAGAAGCATAAAAATGATGCTTCCCGACATTTAAGCTGAAACCTTACAATAATTCAAAGGAGATACAAAAAATGAAACTTATTCTTGCAATTGTAAACAACGATGACAGTGCTGTTGTGGCATCGGCATTGACAAAAGAAAAATTCACCGTAACGAAGCTTTCCACCACGGGCGGTTTTCTTATGGTAGGCAACACAACACTGCTTATCGGTTCAGAGGACAAGGATGTCGAAAGAGCAAAAAGCATCATTTCAAAATATTCACAAACACGCACGCATACTGCCGCTTCGACAGCAACATTCGGAACAAATATGCACGAACTTGACAAAGCAAAAGAAGTAAGTGTGGGCGGTGCTACTGTTTTTGTTTTAAGCGTAGACAGCATGGATAAATACTGATATGCTTGAACATATTTACGAAGAAACCGTTTGGGAGACGCTGAAAAGCGAAAAAAGACCCATTCTTCTTTACGGAATGGGAAACGGTGCCGATATGATAATCGAAAAGCTTAAATCATTCGGAATTGAATATTCCGATGTATACGCAAGCGATGAGTTTGTACGCGGTCACTCTTTTCACGGCAAAAAAGTTCTGAAATATTCGGAGGCAGAGGAAAAATACGGTGATTTTATTTCGCTTATGACCTTTGCCGTAAAAGATGAAAAGACAATAAGCAGAATTGAAGAAATGTCGCACAAGCACCCTTTATACTCTTTGACGGTACCGGTTGCGGGCGACGGGCTTTTCACAAAAGAATTTGTTGAGCAAAACGAAGAAAAATTCGATAAGGTTTTCGATATGCTTGCGGACGAGCAATCACGCAAAACTTATATAAATCTTATCAATTTCAAAATAAGCGGCAAGCTTGATTATCTCCTGCCCTGCTTTAGCGAAAAAGAAGAAGTTTACAAGGATATACTTAAAATCGACCGAAACGATGTGATTGCCGATTTAGGTGCATACAACGGAGATACAATAGAAGAAATTCTTGCAAGTACACACGGCAGTGTCAATAAAATTTTCGCACTTGAACCTGACAGAAAAAATTTTGAAAAGCTTTTGAAAAACACTTCAAAATATCCGTTCGTTGAAGCACATAATGTTGCGGCATACAGTGAAGACACTCTGCTCGGTTTCAGCAAAGCTGCCGGCAGACAATCTAAAATTTCCGAAAACGGTGAAAAAATTAAAGCTGTTAGAATTGACAGCTTGATAAAATCGCAAATTTCGCTTTTAAAAATGGATATTGAGGGTTCGGAGCTTGAAGCCATAAAAGGTGCGGAAAATACCATAAAAAGCTTTAAACCGAAGCTGTACATATGTGCTTACCACAGAAATGACGATATGTTTTCGATTCCTATGGCAATAAGCAGAATAAGGGATGACTACAAATTCTACTTCCGCCAGCATAGGTATATTCCCGCATGGGAAAGTAATTTTTATGCGGTTTAAAAAACGAATAAAATAAACGAAAAGGATTCCTTCGGTATTCAAAACCCAAAGGAATCCTTTTTTAACATTCTTTATCAGTTGCCTTTCATAAGGTCATCGAGGATAACATAAAATTCATCATCCTCAAGCTTATCTTTTGTTCCCGAAGATGCTTTTTCTTTTTTGGGCATCTGTGCAGGCTTTGGTGCAGGATCAAAATTCGGCATTACCGGTTCTGATTTTGCAGCCTCGTTTTTTACTTCCTCTTTGCTTTCCTCGGAGGTTTTTTCCTCCTCAGCCGAAAAGACAGGCATTTCGGGCATTTTCGGAATACCGGAAGAAACAGAAGATTTAATATCGTTAAAAAGCTTTTCGGAATCGTTATTATCGTTGCCGAAGCCTGTGGCTATAACAGTAATAACTATTTCGTCTTCAAGGTTTTCATCATAAGCAACGCCCCAAGTGATTACGGCATCGGGATCGGCTGCCTGAGTGATAATATCGGCTGCAACTTCAACATCTTCAAGGTCGATATCCTCGGAAGACTTAATGCTCATAATAACGCCCTTTGCACCCTTGATTTCGGTTTCAAGCAAGGGACTTGTAACGGCAGCGTTTGCGGCAACCTCGGCTTTATCCTTACCGCTTGCTCTGCCGACACCCATATGTGCAAAGCCGGCACCCTTCATAACGCTTGTAACATCGGCAAAATCGAGGTTGATAAATCCGGGCACTTTAATAAGCTCGGAAATACTGCGTACACCCTGCAGAAGCACCTCGTCTGCTTTTTCAAAAGCATTCTTCAGCGTAATTCTCTGCTCGCTTACATATTTGAGCCTGTCATTGGGAATTACAATCAAGCTGTCAACTTGTTCGGCAAGCTTAGCTATACCCTTTTCGGCAAGTGTCATACGGTTTCTGCCTTCAAACTTAAAGGGTTTTGTAACAACACCGACCGTAAGGCAACCGAGTTCTTTTGCTATTGATGCAATAACCGGTGCGGCACCTGTACCTGTTCCGCCGCCCATACCGCCTGTGATAAACACCATATCGGTACCCTGCAAAAGATCCGTTATAATTTCACGGCTTTCTTCCGCCGCCTTTTCACCGACTTCGGGAAGTCCGCCTGCTCCCTGACCTCTTGTTGACTTTTCACCGATTTGAAGCTTATGAGTTGCTTTTGAAAAGCCGAGAATTTGTTTATCTGTATTTACTGAAATAAATTCTGCCCCTCTGATACCTGCATCGATCATACGGTTAACTGCGTTTCCGCCGCCGCCTCCGACACCGATTACCTTAATCTGGACAGCGCTTTCGTATTCGTTATCCATTTCAAATGCCATTTTACATCCTCCTATGGAAATTTATTCTATTCCCGTATATTTTACCACACAAAAATTCAAATTACAAGTTGATAATTCAAATTAATGTATAATCTTTATGAAATTTATGTTACTTTTTGCAAACATCGACCTAAAAATCTCAATTTCTTAATCATTCGTGCTTTCCGAATCCGATTTAAAGTATGCTTTTTTTGATATTGTCATATTCAGCGTTCCTTTTTGATTCGGATTTTGTTCATCTTCGGCATCGAGCGACTTTTTGGCAAGCTGAAGCTTTTTCCAAGCGGTCACTCCGTTTGCTTCATCAGACATTTTGCCTATGTGAATTTCAATTCTGTCATCATACGTCATATATATATCCGACATTTTAGTGAAATCCGCTTTTGTTATATTCATACCGCTTTTTCTGATAAGTTCAAGATAGTCGAGTATTTTATCGGTATCATTTCCAATCTTGATTTTTTCACCTATTGCGGTAACGTCTACCTTTTTACACTTGATTTCAACGTTATCGTTGCCCTCGGCTTTTTCGATGAACTTACCGTTTTCATCAGCCAAAATACCGTTGAATGAATATACCTTTTTACATTCGGTCAGTTCAATTATAACTCCTGAAGGAAAATCCTTTTTTACGATTGCGGTTGAAATGTAAGGAAGATTTTTCTCGATTTTTCGGCTCACATCGGCAGAACTGAGGAACAAAAGATTATCGCCTTTTTCAATTGAGCTGTTAAGTTCTATTTCTTTATTCGTATAATATCTTTTTGAATTTTCCGCTTTGTTTGTGTATTTTACGTCAACACTGTCAATTTTGCAAAACACCTGTGAAATAAGCAAAACCGCAGAAAAAAGTATCGCAACAAGGAAAAAAACAAACAAGCTGAGCCTTATTATTCTTTTTCGTTTTTTTCTGTTTTTAGAGTGACCTTTTCTTTTGATATCACCTGTTTTATATGCAACATTCTGTGCGGGAATGTGTCGTTTTCGAGTTTCGGAAAGAGGTTTTTTGTTTGATATGTTATAAACATTTTTAAATTCCTGCGTTTCTTCCGTTCTTTTTCTTTTTGACATCAGCAAACCTCCCTTTTTATATCAGCACCCAGCAGGGTTAAATTTTTTTCGATTTTTTCATATCCTCTGTCGATATGATTTAAGTTATACAAATTGGATGTGCCGTCAGCAGCAAGACAGGCAAGAAGCAATGCGGCACCGCCACGCAAATCACCTGCATAAACATCAGCCGACTTCAGCTTTGCAACACCTTGAACAACAGCCACAGAACCTTCAACACTGATATTTGCACCCATACGTTTTAATTGCGGAACGTGTTTGTATCTGCTTTCAAAAATAGTTTCTATAAAAATTGCCGTACCGTCGCACACGCTTGCCATTGCCATGGCAGGTGCCTGAAAATCCGTCGGGAAACCGGGATAAGGCATAGTTCTGACCGTACCTAAAGCTTTAAGCCTTTTCGGAGCTTTGATGTACAATTTGTTTTCATCACATACTATCTTGCAACCGCCTGCTTTGAAAACAGGTATTACGGGTTTGATGTCCTCAACAGGGAAATTACTGATTTCCATTTCCCCACCCGTCATTGCGGCTGCCGCCATATATGTTGCGGCAACAATCCTGTCTGAAATTACGTCAAATTCGCATCCGTGCAACTTTTTTACGCCGTCAATTATTATCTTACTTTCACCTGCAAAGGTTATCTTTGCTCCGCAGCAATTGAGAAAATCGGCAAGGTTTTTGATTTCGGGTTCTCTTGCGGCATTGATAAGCGTTGTTCTGCCTTTTGCGAGACTTGCGGCGAGCAACACATTCTCTGTTGCTCCGACACTCGGAAAAGCGAAGTTAATTTCCGTACCGTTAATTCCGTTACTTGCAAAACAGCATAAATTACCGTTTTCCTCTTTCACTTCCACTCCCAAATCACGCATAGCCTTCAAATGCAAATCTATCGGTCGTACGCCGATTTCACATCCACCGGGGGTTGAAAGCTTAGCCTTGCCCGTTCTTGCAAGCAATGCACCGAGAAAGACAATGGAGGATCTCATTTCGTGCATTAAAGTATCTGAAATTTCCGAGGAAGTAATGCTACTTGAATCGATAATAAGCGTATTTTCTTTACGAATTATCTTACAGCCTATGTGTTTAAGTATGTTTACCGCTGCGGCAACATCCGTTAAATCCGGACAGTTATGTAAAACTATTTCTCCGTCACACAAAACGGATGCCGCAATAATCGGCAAAGTACTGTTTTTTGAGCCTTGAACCGTGACCTCACCGAACAATCTTTTTTTGCCGGTAATAACCATTCTTTCCACGCTTTTATCCCTCCGACTAATAAAACTCAATCCATAATATGCCGTTGGGAATAAAATGTGATTTTAAGGTGTATTAAAAAACATAAGCATTTATCTTACGGTTTCTTCAATAATCCTTACAATTCTGTCGGTGGCATCCAAAATTGCCGATTCTTTTGCATTTTTTCGCATTGATTCCAGCTTTTTCTTATCACCGACAAGCTCTAAGATTTTGTTTGTAAGAACCTCTCCCGTTAAATCCTTTTCTTCTATTATTTCAGCCGCACCCTTGTTTACAAGAGCCATAGCATTATGATATTGGTGATTTTCGGTAACGTTCGGAGACGGTATGAGAATTGAAGCACTGCCCGTTGCCTGAAGCTCGCTCAATGTGCTTGCACCGGAACGTCCGACAACAATATCCGCCGCCGCCATACATCTTGCCATATCGTTAATATATTCACGTATTTCTATATCCTTATCATCAAGGTCAACACCTTTTTCCTTGAGCTTGTCGGGTACCCATGTTCCGAATTTGCCCGTTGCGTGAATAAACTTAATTTTATGCTCACATTGAAGCTTTGATATTACCTCAACCATCGCTTCGTTTATGGTTCTTGCACCGAGACTTCCGCCCATTGAGAGAACCATCGGTCTTTCGTCAAGTCCGAGTTCCGAACGTGAAAATTCTCTGTCGGCATCAATAATTTCTTTTCTTACGGGAAGTCCCGTTACGGTAACGGGATTTTTCGGTTTCATATACTTTTCAGCTTCCGCAACGGTGAGCATAACCCTGTCAACCATTTTTGCCAGTGCTTTGTTTGTAACTCCGGGGAAAGCGTTTTGTTCGTGAATCACAGTGGGAATACCCGATTTTGCGGCAGTTCTGACAACAGGGCCGCTTACATAACCGCCAAAGCCTATTACAATATCGGGTGAAAATTCGGAAAATATTTTTTTCACTTTTCCCGTTACGGTAAGCAATCTTTTAACGGTAAGCAAATTTCTTTTTAAATTTTCGATGCTCGGTTTTCTTTGAAAGCCACTCATTTCAACGGTTTTCAAATCAAATCCCGCATCAGGCACAAGCTTTGTTTCAAGCCTGTCGGATGTTCCGACAAAAAGAATTTTAGCGTTGGGATATCTTCTTTTTATTTCCCCCGCCACAGCAAGTGCCGGATTAATGTGACCGCCTGTTCCGCCTGTTGTGAAAATTATATTTTTATTATTCAGCATTTGTCTCAACCCTTTACAGTTCTTTAAGTTTTAGTTCTCTCGATGCCGCAAGCACGACACCCATTTCTCCGAGCAGCATTACATAAGCCGTACCGCCGTAACTGAAAAACGGTAAGCTGATACCCGTATTCGGCAGCATACCGGTTACAACACCGATGTTAAACACCGCCTGCAAACCGATTTGTATCATAATACCCATTACAACAAGCGATGCATAGTGATTTTTAATTCTCATTCCTATCTGAAAACCTCTGAGAATTAAAAGTGCGAATGGTATAATTACAAACAAAACCGTTCTGATATAACCGAGTTCCTCGCAAATAACCGAAAAGATGAAATCGTTGTGAGGTTCGGGCAGATACAGATGTTTCTGCTTTGAATTTCCGAGTCCCAAGCCGAACAATCCACCAGACCCGATAGCATAAAGCGACTGATTTGTCTGCCAGCGTTTTCCGAGGGGATCGTAATCTCTGTCAAGCCAACCTTTAAGTCTTGACTGAACATATTCGGGCAGATATTCCATATTTACTATTAAAAAAATTATTCCTACAACGGCAACGGTAATTCCCACCACGAATACCCATTGCTTTCCTCCGCCGAGATACATCAAAAGTATTCCGATTGCAAGAATAAGAAATGTTGCGGAGAAATGCTTTTCGAGAAGTACCAATCCCGCCGTCAAAATAGTAATCGACATCAGCGGAATCATAAATTTCCAATCATTTTCAAGCCGCTTTTTATTATTGTCCATAAGTGTGGATAGGAACAGTACAAGTGCGAATTTTGCAATATCCGACGGTTGAACAGTCAAAATCGCGTTTGACTTGCTTCCGATAGGAATCCATCTTTTGTAGCTGTCACCCTCCGTATTGACAACTTCGGTATGATAAAACAAAACAATAACCAGCAATATTAAGGCAATTGTATAAATGGTAAACGAATACCGTTTATACAAATCGGGTTTTATTTTCGATACAATAAGCATCACGGGAATACCTATTGTCAAAAAAATAATTTGACTTTTAAGGAAGCTAAACGGGTCGCCTGATTCATTCTCCGCCTTCACATAACCTGCGGAAAACATCATTACCGTTCCGATAACGACAAGGTACATAACAAGAATAAGAAAAATCGTGTCAAGACCTCCGTTTACCTTATAATGCTTTAGTCCTTTTTTTTCGCTATGACCGAAAAAAAGCACTTTTAAGCTGCTTTCGCCTTTTTTCATTTTCCGCCCCCCTGTTTGTGTTTTTTAAGTATATTTACAATTATATTATTTACCGAAATGCATAACCGCTACCGCCAATGCACCTCCGATTAAATTAACAAGGCTGAATATTACCACGATTTTGTTTTCGCTCCAACCCGACATTTCAAAATGATGATGAATAGGTGCCATTTTGAATATTCTCTTGCCGTGCGTTAATTTAAAATAACCTATTTGAATTACGTCGCTCATAGCTTCGATTACGTAAACTATACCAACGAGCAAAAGAATCAGCGGACATTCAAGAACATAGGCGATTGCCACAACCATACCGCCGAGGAACATTGAGCCTGTGTCGCCCATAAACACCTTTGCGGGATTGTGATTCCATACGAGGAATCCGGCACATCCGCCGAGCAAGGCACTCGAAAGTATGCTTGCACCCATATTTTTTCTCATAAACGCAATAACTATAAACGAGATTGCCGCCGTTACCGTAACGGAAGAACAAAGTCCGTCGATTCCGTCGGTGAAGTTCACAGCGTTTATTGTACCGTAAATTACACAAACGCCGAAAATCCAATAGAACCAACCCATCGGCACATTTCCGACAAAAGGTATGAACATTGACTGCTCGCCCGTCATACGCATACTTAAAAGATATGCAAAAATTATAAGCATTTGCAATCCTGTTTTTTGCATAACCGTAAGTCCGAGATTTCTCTTTTTGACAACCTTGATATAGTCATCCAAAAAACCGACAAAACCAAAGCTTACAGCCATTATCAATCCCGCCCAGAAGCGTGTGTAAAAAGTTGATTTTACAATGCTGTCACCGCCTATGAGGTCTCCCGACATCAGCTTATCGGTTGCAAACGTTACAACAACGGCAGCCACAACCGCAATTACAAACATAATGCCGCCCATTGTCGGTGTTCCCTGCTTTTTCTTATGCCATTTGGGACCTATATCAAGAATCGTTTGACCGAATTTCAGCTTATGCAGCCACGGAATCATCACAAAGCCAAGCACAGCCGTCACACCGAAAGAAATAATACCCGTCATTATTGTTGCGAAAATACTGTTCATTTTTTGCTCATTCCTTCATAAATCATTTTTATTACATCCTCAAGCCTCATACCTCGGCTTGCTTTGAACGAAATTACGTCCCCCTCTTGCAAGGTATCGAGTATAGCCTCGGAGAGCTTTTCCTTATCCGAAAAATGAAAAACTTTTTCAAGTCCCGATTCTCTTGCACTTTTTGCCGAATAAAGTGACTCGCTGCCGTAGGCAAAAAGCATATCGGCTTTTTTTTGAGCAGCATAAACGCCTACATCACGGTGAGCTTTTTCACTGTATGAGCCGAGTTCCAGCATATCACCGATTACGGCAATATGCCGTTTTCCCTCAATTGAAAGCAAAGCATTAAGCGAAGCTTTCTGTGAATCGGGGCTTGCATTGTAACAATCTTCAATAAAAACAATTCCGTTTTTTCTTACAATTTTCTGACGCATTCCCGACGGAATATATTTTTCCAATGCACACGCACATTCTTCCGGCGTTATCAAGTGGTGCGTACCCACGGCAAATGCGGCAAGTGCGTTATAAACATTATGTATTCCGACACACGGCAGAGTAATTTTTTGTCTTATGTTTTTCGTACAAACTTCAAAAACCGTCTTTTCGCCGTCTGATTTAATGTTTTCGGCGGTAAAATCAAGGTTAGTGCCGTTGATACCGTAAGTTATTATTTTATAATCTGAATTTTTAACACCCGAAAGCATATCGTCATCACCGTTGACAAACAACTCTGAGCCTTTTTCCATTCCTTCGAGAATTTCAAGCTTTGCTTTGAGAATATTTTCTCTTGAACCCAGGTTTTCAATGTGTGAAACACCTATATTGCTTATAACCGAACAAGTCGGTATAACAGCTTTTGTCAATGCGGAAATTTCACCGAGATTACTCATTCCCATTTCAAGAACAGCAGCACCGTATGATTCGTCAAGCCTGAATATCATCCTCGGAACACCGATATCGTTATTAAAATTCCCTTCAGTTTTCAAAGTTTTAAACTTTTCTTCAAGAACACACGAAATCATTTCTTTTGTTGTTGTTTTGCCGACACTTCCCGTTACGCCCACAACGGGAATTTTGAATTTTTTTCTGTAATATGCCGCCAAATCAAGCTGAGCCTGCCTTGTGGATTTTACATAAATCACATTTTCGCAATCAATGTTTTCTTCGCTCAGCACACAGGCCGCACCTTTTTCGAGTGCTTTTTGAGCAAATGTATGTCCGTTGAAATTTTCACCTTTTATACAAACAAACAGCGAATCTTTTTCGATTGTTCTCGTATCGGTGGAGATTGAAAAAACCGGTTTATCTTCACCTTTTAAATTTCCGCAAACGGCTTTTGCGATTTCGGAAAGTAACATTTTTTGCATAAAAACAGCCTTCCTTTTTTCAGCGAGAAAGAATTTCCTTTACAATCTCACGCTCATCATAGTGAATTTTACCCGTGTTCAATATTTGATACGTTTCGTGGCCTTTGCCGGCAAGCAATACAACATCATCCTTCTTCGCAATTGACAATGCCTTTTCTATTGCTTTTGTTCTGTCGCACTCAACATAAACTTTCGATTTACATTTTTCCATACCCGAAAGAATATCGTCAATTATCGACTGCGGATTCTCACTTCTGGGGTTATCGGATGTTACCACGGCAACGTCCGACATATTTCCGACAATCTCACCCATTATCGGTCGTTTCGTTTTGTCCCTGTCGCCTCCGCAGCCGAAAACGGTGATTATTTTTTTTGTATATACCTTGCGTAAGGATTGTAAAACATTTATCAAGCCGTCGGGAGAATGAGCATAATCGATTATTACCGTATAAGGTGTGTCAACACTTACAGTTTCCATTCTTCCTTTAACCCCTGCCGAAGAAAGAAGTGCTTTACGAATCGTGTCCATATCGACATCTGCTTCTTTTGCGGCAACTGCGGCAGCCATAGAATTGTAAATTGAAAATTCACCCGGAATGTTGAGCTTTATCCTTGATATCATAGAGTTTGATACAAGCTCATACGCAACATATTTATCGTTCAAAATCGGGTTTTTCGCAGTATAATCCGAATTGTTTTTCATTGAATAAGTAACAACTTCTGCCGAAACATTCGATTTCATAAAGTCAGATGCTTCATCATCATCATTTACAATAATTTTTTTGCAGTTTTCAAAGAGCATATGTTTGGCATTTTTGTAATTTTCCATTGTGCCGTGATAATCAAGATGGTCTTGAGTTAAATTTGTGAAAATACCTATATCAAAGCTTATCGGAGCTACTCTCTGTTGGCTGAGTGCCTGAGATGAAACCTCCATAACACAGCATTTACATCCGTCATCAACCATTTCCCTGAAAAGTGACTGCATCTCAAACGGGTCGGGAGTTGTCAAAGAAGACGGTCTTTCTTTATCTCCGACCAAGTTTATAACAGTTCCCAAAAGTCCGCATTTAATTCCCGCAGATTCGAGTATTTGTTTAAGGAGAAATGAAACCGTTGTTTTTCCGTTTGTACCTGTAATGCCTATCATTTTAAGGCTTTCGGTCGGTCGTGAAAAATATTCGGAGCATATATACGAATAGGCTTTTCTTGTATTTTCGACTATAACCTCATTTTTTGCTCCCGTTTTATGTTCGACAACAACTGCCGCAGCCTTTTTTTCTTCAATTGCCCTTACAGCAACGGTATGTGCATCAAAACGGTTGCCTTTAATACAAACAAAAACGTCTCCCGCCTTTATTGCGTCGAATTTGTCCGTAACCGAATTAATTTCACAATCCGTATAATTTCCGTTTGTTTTGAGTCTTGTCAAAAGCTGTGATAATTTCACGACTTTCACCCCTTTTACTATTCTGCATCCGACGATGTGGATTTAAAGTACACTACAATAGTATCGCCGTAATAAACTTCGCTATTCACTTCTTTATCCTGTTTGTATGACACAAAGCTGTTTGAGGCGGCATTACCCACAATCGAAACGTTAACGCCTGCGTTGTTGGCAGCCTTATAAACTTGATTTATCGTCATACCCACAAAATTCGGAACTGTGGTTTTTTGCTTTTTCGCATTTTGCTCGGTATAGAGTATAACCGTTCCGTTTACCGATATCGACTGATTTGAAGACGGAACCTGTTCAACAACCGTGCTGCCCGAACCTATGACTTTTACCGTAAAGCCCGATTTTGTAAGCTTTGCTTTTGCTTCCTCAACAGTTGAGCCTACAACATTATCGGCATTTGTATCGACGTTTTTCGATTCGTCATCAGTATATTTCGGCTCAACGTTCAGATAAACCATAACTTTTTGCATAATATCCGCAGCGACGGGTGCCGCAATTTGGCTTCCGTAATATTCCCCTACGGGCTTTTTAATTGCTACGAGCATTGCTACCTGCGGGTCATCAGCCGGTGCAAAGCAGGCAAACGATGCGGTATATTCACCGGGTTCTTCGAGAATTTCGGAAGTTCCCGTTTTACCCGCAACTCTGTAACCGGCAACATATGCGTTCTGTCCCGTACCGGAAGAAACAACTTCTTCCATCATAGAAGTAATGATTTTAGCCGTGTTTTCCGAAATTACCTGACGCTTTACGGTGGGTTTGGTTTCGGAAATGACATTGCCGTCTGGGTCTGTCGTTTTGGCAACAATGTAGGGCTGCATAAGTTTTCCGCCGTTTGCAATTGCGGAAACCGCCGTGATAACCTGTATCGGTGTTACGGTAAACGATTGACCGAAAGCACTTGAAGCGAGCTGAACCTTTGTCTGTTTCATTGAATCTGCACTGTGGTAATTACCGATTTCTTCGGAGGGTAAATCTATTCCTGTTTTTTCGGTAAATCCGAACGCTTCAAAATACTTATAAAAATTGTCAACACCCATATCAAGTCCCAATTGAATAAAGAACGGGTTACAGGAATTGGCAAAGGCTTGAGAAAAGGTTTGCACACCGTGTCCCGATGTGTGTGAGCAACGCATTACTCTGTCATCAACCTTAATGGAGCCGATACAGTTATATGTTTCCGACATATTCCAAATGTTTTCTTCAAGTGCCGCTGCGGCAGTTATAATCTTGAAAACCGAACCCGGCTCGTATGTGTCTGAAATTGTTCTGTTTTTCCACTGATTAAACCATGCATTGGTTTGTGCTTCTTCTTTTTTTCTTTCATCAACTATTTCATCAAGATGTTCACGGACGGTTTGACTTGTTATTTCATAAGGATTATTCAAATCATAATCCGGTTTGCTTGACATTGCAAGAATGGCACCCGTGTTGACATCCATAATAATTCCGTAGGCATATTCCGCTTGAGTATCTTTGATTGATTGGTCAAGTCCTTCTTCAAGGTAACGCTGTATCGTCTCGTCAAGTGTTGTTTGAAGACTTGTACCCTGCACGGCATCCGTCACCGTTTCGTACTCTGACGGCATTGAATCGCCTTGACCGGAAACTGCTGTAATTTTTCTTCCGGGTATTCCCGTAAGAATTGAATTGTATTGAAGTTCAAGACCGCCCTTACCGACATCGTCATTTCCCGTAAATCCGATAACCGTAGATGCGAATGAATTATAGGGATAATATCTTTTTACATCATTTTCTATGCCGATATATCTTGAATACTTTCTTGAAACTTCTTCGCCGTCATCGGTTTTCAAAGTTTCGCAAACTTCATCCTGCAATTTAAGTATTTTATCACGGATATCTTTTTCAACACGGTACTTAACCACCATATTTCCGTATTGCGAAAGCTCCGCTTTTGCACGCACGGAATCTTCATCCATATCAAGAATTTCCGCAAGCTTTTTTATAACCTTTTCTCTTGCGGTATCACTTTCTTTAAGACGGTTCGGATAAATAACGATTTTCCAAGCCGATGCACTTTTGGCAAGTTCCTTGCCGTTGCGGTCGTAAACTACTCCTCTTTCCGCAGAAATTTCCGAATCACGAAGCTGATTATCTTCGGCTTTTGCTCTGTATTCTTCACCGAGTCCGAGCTGAACATAAGCAAGAAAAATCGTACAAGCTCCGAACCCTATAACAACAATAAGTATAAGCACATGCACTGCCCTTTCGACCAGTTTCTTTTCGCTTGATTGCGGCAATGACATAACAATCCCTCACTTTCCCGATTCGCTCTAAATAACAATTAATGCGGCAAAGGAAATCCCCCATTTAAAAGGCCCTTTTTGCCTTATAAATAGTTATTCCGTGCCGCTGACATTATGACTTTTATTAGTTCTCCGGTTTTACTTCCCCGTAATTTTCCTGAGAGAGTTCAAAATACGTTACCTGATACCTGTCACGCTGAATCATACCGAGGTCCTCGGCTGTTTCTCTGACAGAATCAAACGATACCAAAGAATCCTTTTTTATATTTAAAATAACATTTTGACTTTCTATTATATCAAGCTCTTTCTGCATATCGGCAATCTTATGGTCATAATTGTTCACATATGCGCCGAGATAAATAAACACTCCCACAACAGCCGACAAGACAAACGCAAGAGAAATTATAAACAAAGAAGACATCAAGCTTCTTTTTTCCTGAAAATAAAGCCTTTCACGCTTAACCTCACGGGTTTCTTCAACAAGATAAAGTCTGTCCTTAGGTTTTGTTCTTTTTACCGGAACAGGCTTAGGTGCAGCCGTACCCTCGTCAAACATATTAAGATCGTACATATATTCCGCCATACGGCTCATCCTTTCGTTATTTGGGTAACACCCTTAATTTCTTATTCTTTCAACAACACGAAGCTTTGCACTTCTCGCTCTTGGGTTTTCTTCCGTTTCTTTTTGAGTCGGTTCTTTCACCTTAAACGGCAACTTACCCAAAGGCAACTTTCCGCAAACACAAACCGGAAATTCTGGAGGACAAACACAGCCCGAACAAAAATCGTTAAAACGTGTTTTTACTATTCTGTCTTCCAAAGAATGGAAAGTGATTATTACTATTCTGCCGCCGATTGAGAGGGAGTCAAACATACCGTCAAGAGAATTTTTTAATTCGTCAAGCTCTGAATTTACTTCAATTCTTATTGCCTGAAATGTTTTTCTTGCGGGATGTCCGCTTTTTCTTCTCACAGACGGCGGATAAGATTCTTTTATTATTTCGGCTAATTCGAGAGTTGTTTCTATTTCTTTTTCTTTGCGATGTTTTTCTATATTTTCCGCAATGCTTCGTGCGAATTTTTCTTCGCCGTAAGCCGAAATTATTTTTGAAAGCTCCGCTGCGGAATAGCCGTTGACAACATCTTTTGCCGACACGCCGGATTTGCTCATACGCATATCAAGAGGTGCATCGTTATGAAAAGAAAAACCTCTTTCTTCCGTATCAAGCTGATAAGACGAAACACCTAGGTCTGCAAGAATACCGTCTACCTTGTTCACTCCGTTTTCCGCAAGAATTTCCTTAATTCTCGAAAAAGTGCTGTTTACAACGGTAACTTTTTCATTCCCCTCAAAGCGTTTCTTCAAAACTTCAATTGCATCGGGGTCACGGTCGATGGTATAGAGATGACCGCCTTCAAGCTTTGAAGCAATCATTGAAGAATGTCCTCCGCCACCGCCCGTACAATCAACGTAAACACCGTCGGGGTCGATATTCAAAGCTTCAATTGCCTCTTTATAAAAAACGGGGATGTGGGAAAAATTTATATCTGAACTCATAATAAATTACCTCGAAAAATCAGAATCTTACAAGATCGACATTGAAATCGATTTCTTCTTCGGATTCTTCGTTAAACTTGTTCCACATATCTTCATCCCAGATTTCGATTTTTCTGCCCGAACCGAGAATTGCAATGTTTTTTTCAATACCGGCGAATTTTCTGAAATTTTCTTTAAGTCCCAAACGGCTCTGATTATCCATAGCGGCATCATCGATTCTTGAAAAGAACCATCTGTAAAATCTTCTGTTTTCCTCGCTTGCGGGGAGAGCGTCAAGCTCTTCTTTGATTTTTTTCCACTCCTCTATCGGATAAAGCGTTAAACATTTTTCTTCATTGGGCGGGGATTTCATAATGACAAAAGTTTGCCCCAGGTCTTCCCTGAAAGCCGACGGTATTACCACTCTGTTCTTTGAATCAAGCGAATGAAAATAAACTCCCTTGAAATCTGCCATTCTGTATCCCCTCCTCTCGAAATATTCGCTGTTTCCCACACTCCTTGTGGAAAACTTTGTGGAAAAGTGGAAAACTCCCACTTGATTACTACCAAGTTACTAATTCGAACCACTTTGTACCACTATTATAATTCCCTACCGTAGATTTGTCAAGAGTTTTACGGCTAAAACCTTAGAAAAACGTAATTTTTTATGTGGTGGTTTAAAATCCCTAAAAAGCACAAGCCGACAGCGTATTTTTTCAATATTCGAGAACCGCATTGTGGTATGTCGGTGTAAATTCAGCGACAAATCAAAAAACGGCGGTGTGAAAATTTAAAAATCTTCACACCGCCGTGCAATATTATATTTTACATCATATCATTTTTTTAAATTCTTCCTCACCGATAATTTTCACACCCAAACTTTGAGCCTTTGTAAGCTTTGAACCCGCTTCCTCGCCGGCTAAAACATAAGTTGTTTTTTTTGAAACAGAGGATGATGTCTTACCGCCGAAAGATTCTATTATTTCCGAGGCCTCGGAGCGTGACATACTCGGCAGCGTACCGGTCAATACAAATGTCATACCTTGAAAACGGTCATCCTTAACCTCAGTGAGAGATTTCATATTCACACCCGCATTTTTAAGCTGCGTTATCATTTTTTCGGTAGGTTCGAGGGAGAAAAATTCTTCGACACTTTCAGCCATAATATCACCGAATCCGTCAATCATCAAAAAAGCTTCTTTATCGGCACTTATAATGTTTTCAATAGAACCGAATTTTGCCGAAAGCAATTTTGCGGCTTTTGCACCTATATGCCTGATACCGAAAGCAAACAGCAGCTTTGTCAAATCGTTTTCTTTTGATTTTTCGATTGCCGAAATAAGATTCTTTGCCGACTTTTCGGCAAACCTTTCAAGAGAGAGAATTTGTTCCTCTTTCAAATAATAAATGTCTGCCGCATTTTTTATCATACCTTCGTTTACAAGCACTTCTGCTACCGACTCGCCCAAGCCTTCGATATCCATAGCATCTCTTGAACAAAAATGAATAATGTTACGCAAAAGCTGTGCCGGACATTCGGGATTATTACACCTTACGGCTGCTTCACCGTTTTCCCTGACTGTAAAAGAACCGCACGAAGGGCACCTTTCGGGCATTTTAAAAGTTTCGGTGTTTTCGCCTTTTGCCGATACAGAAACTATTTCGGGGATAATATCGCCGGCTTTGCGAACAATCACACTGTCGCCTATACTTATGCCTTTTTCCTTAATAAAGTCTTCATTATGCATTGTTGCTCTGCTCACGGTAGAGCCTGCCAAAAACACAGGTTCGAGGAGTGCTACAGGTGTCAGCACCCCCGTTCTGCCGACATTTACCTCAATATCCAAAAGCTTTGTTTCTTTTTCCTCCGGCGGGTATTTGTAAGCAACCGCCCATTTGGGAAATTTGGAAGTCGAACCGAGCGATTTTCTTTTTTCAAAATCGTTTACCTTTATCACCGCACCGTCAATATCAAAAGAAAGATTTCCACGTTCATTTCCTATTCTTTCGACTTCTTTCAGCACGTCATCGAAATTGTCGTACTCATTGTAAAACGGCACTGTTCTGAAGCCGAGCTGTTTTAAATAATCAAGTGACTGCTTGTGGTTTTTTATTTTCTTGCCCTCTATTTGCTGAATATTAAAAACAAATATGCTTAAATTTCTTTCGGCGGCGATTTTGGAATTTTTTTGCCGCAAAGAACCCGCAGCCGCATTGCGGGGGTTTTTAAAAGGTTTTTCATCGTTCAGCTCCTGCTTTTCGACAAGCGAAAAAAACACATCTTTCGGCATATAAACCTCGCCCCTCACCTCAAGGAACGGTATATTTTCTTCAAGCTTTAACGGAATAGCCTTTATCGTTTTCAGGTTCGCCGTGACATCCTCACCCGTTTGACCGTCCCCTCTTGTTGAACCTCTGAAAAACAAACCGTCACGGTATTCAAGCGACACGGAAAGACCGTCTATTTTCGGCTCGACAACATAAGACACCTTATCACTTATTTTTTCATCGAAGCTTCTCAATTCGTCAAAGCTGAACGCATCCTGCAAGCTTTCCATCGGCACGGTATGTTCAACCGCTTCAAAGCGGTTATCCGCTGTTCCGCCGACACGCTGCGTAGGTGAATCTGCGGTGATTACACTCGGAAAATCGTTTTCGATGTTTTCAAGCTCTCGCAGTGCCTTATCGTATTCAAAATCCGAAATTTGCGGGTCATCATCGACATAATATTTTTTGCTGTGGTAATTTAAAAAATCCCTTAATTCCTTTGAACGCATTTCAGCTTCGTATATATTCATAAAACTATCTCACCTTTAAAATCTGTTGATTTATATTTTATCATTATTATTGCCAATTTTCAAGTTTTGTGGTAATATAATTATAGAATAAAACAGAAAGGACTGTTTGCTAATGAAAAATAATTTAATAATTACTATCAGCCGTGAATTCGGAAGTGGCGGACGTGAAATAGGCGAAAAGCTTGCGAAAGAACTCGGTATACCTTACTATGACAAGGCTATTATCGACAAAGCCGCAAAGGAAACCGGCTTCTGTGCCGAGATTATCGAAAAAGAAGAACAGCGTGTTACAAGCAGCTTACTGTTCAATCTTGCAACCAACACCTACACCTTCGGAAATATGGTTTCGCATTACGGTCAATCTCTTTCAGACCAGGTTTTTCAGGCAGAAGCCAAGGTAATTAAAGATTTGGCATCCGAGGGTTCATGCGTTATAGTCGGCAGATGTGCCGATTACATTCTCAAAAATCAAGTTCCGTGCTTTAATATTTTTATTTGTGCGGATTTTGAAAAACGTTGTGACAGAGCTGTCAGAAAATACGGCATTAACAAGGAAAACGCAAACGAGATTGTTAAGAAAACCGATAAAGCAAGAATAAGACACAATCAATTTTACGGCTCACAGGATTGGGGCGATGCAAGAAACTATGACATCACAATCAACAGCGGTACTGTGGGAATCGAAAACGCAATCCACATTCTTAAAGCTGCAATTGAAAACTACAAATAAAAATTATATGTAAGCCGAAGGCTTCAAGTACAGAAGGAGCTGTAAAAAACTTTCGTTTTTTACAGCTCCCGCTTTATTCTGCCTGTTTATCTTTTAATAATTCTTACGACTTCTTGAATTATAATGAAAAGTCTGTTGCTTTTGAAACGGTACCACATATAGTCAAGCTTTGCCGAAAGTGAAGTATCGGTTTCGTAATCGAGCTTTTCACTGCCGTTATCGATAACGAACGGCTGGCTCGCACAACAACCGCCCTCACCGAAAATTTCGGCACGGACATAGAGAAAATCTTCAGAGCCTTCGATTTCCGATAAGTCAATTGTCGAAGTACCCGTTGAATCAACAGACGTTGTGGCAACAATTTCTCCGTTTGCAATCCACTGAACCTTTGTTGCGTTTTCAACATCCATTGTTATTGTATCATCTTCAACCGAAACGTTTGTTGCCATGGGATAAGGAAGTCTTTGGTCGATAACGTTATATGTCTCTTCCGGACCGAGAACAGGGTTTGCGTGAATTTTTCTCGTAACGGCAAAGAAAGTACCTGTATGCATTGCCTTTCTTACGGAATCCGAAGTGTTATCCTGCATCATAAACACGCTGAATGTGGAATCGACATTTTTAAGAACATGAGCGTCGCTGTTTGCAAAGCCGAGAACGTTTCTTCCGTAAGGAAGCGTTTGCATAAGAACGTTGTCCCAAAGATTGCGGTCGTAAGGTGTTGCGTTGTTTGTTTCGTTAAAAACTTCCATTCCCAAACAAGAATCGTAATCGAGGAATATTTTTGCAAAATAATCTACGTTATCCTCATCATAAACATTTTCAAAATTTTTGTTTGATTCCAGCCAATCACCGGGATGTGCTATAACAGAGTACCCGCCGTTTTCATCGGCAAATTCAACAGCTTCCCTTTGTCCGTTTTCAACACCGCCGTGTCCGTTGCCGATATCTGACGGCAAATCGTAAGCCACAACGTGGCATTTTGTGAGGGTAAGGGCATTAAGCTCATTTGCACCCGTAACGCAGGTAAGACCGTAATTTCTCGTCAAGCCTTCGGGCATAGGATATGTTCCTGCCGTCACCTGCTTGTACTCATCATCCGTAAGATGCTCAACCTTGTTGCCTATTAACTTCTGATACTGGTAAATCCAAACCTTAGCCGGCGCTTGATTCCATTCTATTCCCGTTACGGCATGGTCAGCCATACCGAGGAAGCCGAAGCCTTGATTATAATACTCCATAACCATTTCTTTGAGTGACACATCGGCATCGCTGTATGTTGAATGTGTGTGAAGATTGCCTTTATATGCCGTCCAGGAATTTTCACCTTTCCAAACAACATCCTTGTAGGGATTTTCGATTTTTAATGTTTTTTCCGCTTCGTTTGTTTTTTCGGCAGCACTTGCCGTCACGCCGAAAGATGCTAAAACGGAAGCACAAAGAAGAAAACTTAATACTTTTTTTAATTTTCCTGACATTTGCATATCTCCTTTTCCGTTAATATTACAGTGTTATTATCTTCTTTTTGATAATAAAAGTCAAGTAATTATAAAACAAATTTTACAAAAAATATTTATATTAATGTTAAAATGTGGTAAAATGTTAATATAAATCAGCGTTTTCTGCTTGACTGCGGCAGCAAAGCTTAAAATTTGCAGTCGGAAAGGTGCAATGTAATATGTCAGCTTATCCAACACCTCACATTAATGCAAAACCCGAAGATTTCGGCAAAACGGTTTTAATGCCGGGTGACCCGCTAAGAGCAAAATTCATAGCGGAAAATTTTCTTGAAAACGCATCTCTTGTAAATAATGTGCGTTCTGTTTTCGGGTATACGGGAACTTATAAGGACATCCGTGTTTCGGTTATGGCAAGCGGAATGGGTATGCCCTCGATGGGTATTTACAGCTTTGAGCTTTTTAACTTTTTTGAGGTTGACAACATAATACGCATAGGCTCCGCCGGAGCTTTGGACAAAGATATATGTGTCCGTGATATTGTTTTGGGAATGGGAGCCTGTACAAACAGCAATTATCAAAATCAGTATAATCTGCCCGGTAATTTCGCACCGATTGCAAGCTTTGATTTGCTTGAAACGGCAAACTCCGAATGTAAGAAAGCAAAAATAAAAACACACATAGGCAATATTTTATCTTCCGACACTTTTTATAACGATGACAATACGGTAAATGAAAAATGGGCAAAAATGGGTGTGCTTGCCGTTGAAATGGAAGCTGCCGCACTTTATATGAATGCCGCAAGAGCGAAAAAGAACGCACTTGCCATTTGCACGATAAGCGACAACATAGTGACGGGAGAATCGCTCAGCGCCGATGCCAGACAGACATCATTTACAGATATGATAAGCATTGCCCTTGAAACGGCAAGGAGAATTTAAAAACAAATGAAAAGAGTATTTTTGTGTGTTCTTGACAGTATGGGTATAGGAAATGCCCCCGATGCCGACAAATTCGGTGACAGCGGTGCAAATACACTGAAAAGTATTTCGGAATCGCCGTATTTTAATTCCGACTTTATGAATAAAATGGGTTTGGGCAACATTGACGGAATTGACTGTGTAAGAAAAGAAAGCAATCCTATCGCCTGTGTCGGCAGGCTTTGTGAAAAATCAAAAGGAAAAGATACAACAATCGGTCACTGGGAAATTGCGGGCATAGTTTCCGAAAAGCCGCTTCCGACCTACCCGAACGGCTTTCCGAAAGAGATAATCGACAAATTTGAAAGCGAAATCAAGCTCGGTACTCTCTGCAACAAGCCTTATTCGGGAACAGAAGTAATAAAAGACTACGGGGAAGAACATTTAAGAACGGGCAAGCCGATAGTTTACACATCTGCCGACAGCGTTTTTCAAGTTGCCGCACACGAAGACATAATTTCAACCGAAAAGCTTTATGAATACTGCCGAATCGCAAGGAAAATACTTTGCGGAAAGCACGGTGTTGGCAGAGTTATCGCAAGACCTTTCTGCGGTGAAGCCGGAGGCTTCAAAAGAACTGCCGCAAGACACGATTTTTCAATTGAATCGCCGAGAGAAACGCTACTTGACTGTCTTTCAAAAAACGGATTTGACACAATAGCAATAGGCAAAATCACCGACATTTTCGCCGGCAGAGGCATTACGAAAAGCATTTTTACACACTCCAACACAGAAGGTATGGCAGAAATGCTGAAGTCGGTGGAAGAAAGTTTTAACGGCTTATGCTTTGTTAACCTTGTTGATTTTGATATGCTTTACGGACACAGACGTGATCGTGACGCATATGCAAAAGCGTTTGGCGATTTTGATAAATTTCTGCCGAGTTTTTTAAGTAAAATGCAATCGGAAGATATTTTGATAATCACCGCCGACCACGGCTGTGACCCCTGCTACAAGGGAACCGACCACACAAGAGAGTGTGTCCCTTTAATTATCTGCGGAGAAAAAATAAAGCCTGTCAACCTCGGAACACGAAAAAGTTTTGCCGACATTTCAGCCACAATTGCGGAGGTATTCGGTTTGAATTTTAAATGTGACGGTGAAAGCTTTCTTGAAGAAATTAAAATGCGTTAGTTTTGTTCCGAGCGTTATTCCTTGACAATAATTAATGTGTAGTGTACAATGTCCTTTGGATTTAAGGCAATAATATAATAAAAGAGGTAATTTTATGAACTTTGATATTGTAAAAGATAATTTACAAAACGGTATGGATAAGATGAACGCTTGCGGCATAAGACTTACAGGCAGCAAGGCTCACAACGACTTTATCAACTATCTTCAAGATGAAATCAAAAAAATGGGCGTTAAAATTTATTCCGACCCGTTTTACTTCAAGCGTTGGGAGGAAAAAGCTTCATCAATAGAAATTCTTGACGGCGAAGAAAAAATCAGCATACCCGTTTCCTCAGCATACCCGTATTCGGGCGAAACAGACGAAAACGGAATCACAGAAGAACTCGTTTACATAAAAAGTCTGTCGGATGCCGCAAACGTAAAAGGTAAAATTGCGGTTTTTGATGTTTCAAACATAAACTTTATTCCCAGCGAAATCGCATTTGACAAAAGAACAAGCTACCCCGAAGATGTTACTCTCGAATCGAAATATGAGGGCCCCGTTATAACAAGCTTTGTTCAGTGCTTTAACGGTATGATTTCAAAGGTCACGGGAGCTAAAGCGGCAATACTTGTTTGGAAAGGTCTTCATGATGATATGATTGAGGGGCAGTACCTTTCATTTATTATGGGATACCAAAAGATGCCGATGCTTTGGGTGAACGAAACAAACGGCAAGAAGGTAATCGATGCCGCAAAGAAACATAAAAAGGCAAAATTCGTGCTTGAAGCGAACACTGAAGACAATGCTTACACAGAAAGCTTTTACTGTATTTTGCCCGGCAAAAACAGAAAAGAAAATGTTATTGTAAACACCCATACGGACGGCACAAACTGCGTTGAAGAAAACGGCGCGATAGCGTTGCTTGAGCTTATGAGAAATATGGTAGGTGCAGAGCTTGAAAGAGACCATATTTTCGTTTTCACAACAGGTCATTTCAGACTTCCGACATTTAAA
This sequence comes from uncultured Eubacteriales bacterium, assembly GCA_964474295.1. Lineage (GTDB taxonomy): Bacteria > Bacillota > Clostridia > Oscillospirales > Acutalibacteraceae > SIG575. The sequence goes on along the minus strand of CAYYRN010000010.1, from coordinate 15,798 downwards.
GATATCCGAACAGGTTCGTTCCAGTCGGCTTCACGCTGGATGGCAATGCACCGTGATTTGTGGGACGGCAAAAACGGTCATTCAAAATGTGTTGCAAACCTCACTGTTGAACATTTGGGATGTATGGAATGGCGTGATATTGACGGAGAATACAAATGCACAGGCAAACCGGAAGTTGAAATTGTTTACACCGGCAACAGCTTTATGGATAAGCTTTACATTGACACGGTTAAGGACAGAAAAACCGTGCGTACCATGACATTGAGAGGTCACAATGCACTTCATTTCGGAGAGGGACAGAATTTCTTCACAATGGGTATTCCCGAAATCAGCCTTGTTCCCGCACCGTACTATCTTTGCGTTGTAAGCGACAGCCACGAAATGGAAAAATTCAACATCGACCTTATGACGGAACAGACGGAAACCTTTGCAAAGCTCATTGAAAGAATAGAGGAAACACCGTCAACGCTTTTCGGAAAAAGTGAGTTTTATTCGATTCTTAAAGCCAAAAGCGTTTCGGGAGGAACCGATTTTACACTGAACGGACTTGCAAGCAAGCTTTCGGAGCTGTTTAGGAAATAAAGTACTACAATATTATCAAGCAAAAAGCCTGCCGAAATCATCGGCAGGCTGAAATTTTATCCTCTTTCGTTTATTTCGATTTTTCTCGAAATATTGTTTATGATGTTGTAAATTGTTCCTATATACTTTCCGAAGGTGAACCACAACGGTGTGGCTTCATCGGGATGTCCGCCCTGACGTGTGGTTTTGTTAATTGTGAACTTATTGAACGGCTCATCTTCACCGACAAAATAAGAGTTTATTGTAAGGCTGTTGTCGGTGAAATCAAGAATATTGTAAATTCCGTGAACATTAGTAATGCAATCGGTATCGACAAATTCACTTTTTTTATCGGAATTGAAAATCGTTTCGGGATTTTCGGTGTTTTCGTTAACTCTGAGAGTTCCGTTAGTTACATAAATTGTTCCCTTAGGGTCTGTCACGCTGTCAACGGCACTTGTGTTTTGCGTTATTTCGCCTTTGTAAATTACATGGCTTTGGCTGTAGCAATGGCTGTGTCCCGCAAGAACGAGGTCGATTTGGAATTTATCGATAATCGGTGTAAAGAGAAGTCTGAGAAGCTTGTTTTCGCTTTCTCTCGACTGAATGTGTCCGCCGTACAAATCGTGGTGCAAAATTACAATTCTCCACTGTGCATCGAGATTTTCTTTAACCGCTTTTTTCACGAAGGAATAGTGGTCTGACGCAGATGAATTTGTGCTGTCAAGAACAAGGAAAAGTGCATTGCCCTTTGTGAAATAATAGTCCCCGCTTATAAGCGACTTTGAAAGGCTCTTTGTCTTTGTGTTGGGGAAGTTTGCGACGGCATCGTATGTAAATCTTTTTACATCATGGTTGCCGATAGCCATTGACAAGGGGATATTCTTGACAGTAGAGTTTGAAAGTGCGGCATCATATTCCCACGGATTTGCCGTTGTTGCCTGGTCACCGCCGGAAAGAACAAGAGAAATATCTCTTTTTGACTTTGCATCTTCAAGAGCTGCATCGAATCTTTTTGCACTTGCATAAAGTTCGGGATCATCATAGCTTTCGCCGGTAACATGAATGTCGCTTACATACATTGCGGAAAAGTCAGCACCGTCCGCAACCGTTTTGAAAGAATAAACAGCGGAATCCGTTGTGCCGTCAGAGCAAACGTAATAATATGTTTTGCCTTTTTCCAAACCTGTTGCCGTAACGTGATTTGAACGCTCTATTTTTTCATTTGAGCTGATTGTTCCCGTGAAAACAACGGGATTTGACATATCACTTTTTTCGCTGATTTTAACAGTAGGCATTACGCCGTCTTTTCCTCCGAACCACGCAAAATACATTTCTGTATCGTCCGAGCCGGGTGCGATGTAAAGTCCTTTGCTTTCGTTGAGATAATCCTGCCACGAATTTTCATCGGTAAAGGCAAATGCTGTTACGGGAGCAAAAACCGAAAGCATTAAAACCAACGACATAACCAATGAAATGAGCTTTGTTCTGATTTTCATTATAGTCTGTCTCCTCTTTATTATGATGTAATATTTTAACATATTTGCCTAAGGTTTTCAAGCACTTTAATCAAAAACACAAATGAATCACACTTTATTGACTTTAAAAAGTTTTTATTGTAGAATATTTTTAACACACATCAAGGGGAGGCTCAAAATGGACAGAATCAAAACGGAAAATATGAAATTTACCGATTCATACGGACGTGAAAGAATTTTCAGCGGTATGAATATTGTAGACAAATCGCACTATACACCCGGGCTTAAAGAACACTGCTATTCAAAAGATTTGTCCTGGGTTGATGAATTTCAAAAAAAGGGATTTAATATAATCAGGCTCGGTATGACTTGGGATGCTGTCGAACCCGAAAAGGGAAAGTTTAATGACGATTATTTGAAATCGGTAGAAAAAATTATGGATTGCTGCCACCAAAAAGGAATATATGTTTACCTTGATATGCACCAAGATTTGTATTCTCACCAATCAGGCGACGGTGACGGTGCGCCGGATTGGGCAACGGATTGTTCGCCTTACAAATTTAAAAAAGCAAAATTTGTTTGGGCTGAGGGATATTTTTGGGGAAAGGCTGTACACAGAGCCTTTGACAATTTTTGGGACAACAAAAACGGCTTAAATGACAGTTTTGCGGATATGTGGATGTACGTTGCAAACCGTTTTAAAGACCACCCTGCCCTTTTCGGATTTGATGTTTTCAACGAACCGTTTCCCGGCAAGGACGGAGGAAAGGTTTTTAAAAAGCTGATTTCAAAGCTTGTCCGTGTAACTCTTGCCGACAAACGAATAAAAAGAGGAAAGCTCATTAAAGACGCTTTGGGAAAAGAAAAAATTAAAGTTCTTGACCACTATAACGGGGATGTTTTTCATTCGATTGTTTTAAGCGGCGAAAAACTTATAAATAAATTTGACAAAGAAAGATATATGCCCTTTCTTAACAAGACATCATCTAAAATCAGAGAAGTTACCGATAACGGCATATTGTTTATAGAAAACAGCTATTATTCAAATTTAGGTATTCCGTGTGCCAACAGTGCTATTGAAATAAACGGCAAAAAAGAACCCAATCAATGCTTTGCTCCGCACGGATATGATTTGATGGTTGACACCGACCTTTACAAATTCGCTTCAAATTCCCGTGTTGATTCAATATTCGACCAGCATCGAACGACACAAAGAAAAATGCAAAACCCCGTTCTTGTCGGTGAATGGGGCGGCTTTTCAAACGGAACGGAATGGTTCCCGCATATAGAGCATCTGATTGATACATTCGACAAATACAAATGGAGCAATACATATTGGTGTTATTGGGACGGTTTTTTGAAAGAGGATATTATGTCTGTGCTTTCACGTCCTTATCCGAAAGCGGTAACGGGTGAAATCATAAATTACCGCTATGACAGAAAAAACGATGAATTTACAATCACATTCAATCAAAAAGACGTTTTTGACGTTCCGAGCATAATTTATGCTCACAAGCCTTTTAAGGAAATTATCACCGACGGCGAATTTAAGGTTATTCCTTTATCGGACACAGCTTATGACATAGAGCTGAAAACGGATATAGGTGAGCATACGTTAAAAATCAAATTTTAAAAAGAAAAAGCAGTTCGGGTTAAAGAATATCCGAACTGCTTACTTTTTATGTAATTTTCTTACAGCTTTAGTTTTGCGGCAAAATCCGACATCATCTCGGAAATTTTTATCTGCTGCGGACAAACCGCCTCACAACTTCGGCATCCTATACACGATGACGGGCGTTTATCCTCACTCATAGACGATACCTGAAGCGAAACCAAAAAGCTGCCTCCCGTATAGCACTGTTCGTTATACAGAGAAATAATTCTCGGAATATTAAGCTCCATAGGACAATGTGTTGTGCAATAGCTGCACTCCGTGCAAGGAAGCATTTTCAATTTAAGCATATCATCCGCAATTTCAAACAATGCCTTTTGTTCACTCTCGTTCAGCGGCTTTTCTTCCTCAAAAACAGCGATATTTTCTTTCATCTGCTCAAAATCCGACATTCCCGAAAGTATCATTTTAACGTTATCAAATTGCTGAAGAAAGCGGAAAGACCAAGCGGGAATACTTTCGTTCGGGCGAAGAAGTTTCAGCTTTTCCGAATACTTTTCCTGCAAATTCGCAAGCTTGCCGCCTCTTAACGGCTCCATAACCCACACAGGTATATCCCATTTCTTCAAAAGCTCGATTTTTCCTTTTGCATTTTGGAAAGACCAATCAAGCCAATTAAGCTGAATTTGGCAAAACTCCATATCTTTTCCGTAAGCTTCGAGAAAACGTTTCATAACATTTATGTCACCGTGTGCGGAAAAGCCCAAATGACGTATTCTGCCGTTTTCTTTTTGCTTTTTCAGGTATTCAAAAATGCCGTATTTCGGGTCAAGATAAGCATCGATATTAACTTCGCACACGTTATGGAACATATAAAAATCGAAGTATTCCATACCTGTTTTTTCAAGCTGTTTTTCAAAAATCTCCTCAACCTTATCTACGTTTGAAAGGTCATATCCCGGAAATTTTGTTGCGATATAATAGCTATCCCTCGGATATTTACGGAGAATTTTGCCTATTACAGTTTCGGAACGTCCTGCGTGATATCCCCATGCGGTATCAAAATAGTTGATGCCCTTTTTTATTGCATAGTAAACCATTTTTTCGGTTTCTTCTTCCTCGATAAACGCATTTCCGTAACCGTCACCCGGCAAACGCATACATCCCATACCGAGAGAAGACAGCTTTTTATCCTTAAAATCCTTATATATCACGGTTTACACCATCCTTTACAGCATACTTATTTGTTCTTCCGCTTCGCCGGCATCCTCCGCACTTAAAAGCATACCGAGTGCAGGCAGATTTTTCGTTTTATACCTGTAAGGCTTTGAAAACTCGCCTTCCTTATAATCTCTTACTTCATAAAGCTTTTGACCTTTTTTGAGTGTCATTACACTAACGCCTATCGTATCCTTTGTGCTTTTGGGCGAAATTACACCGGTGTGGATAAGCAAATGCCTTCCCGCAGAAGAAATAAGGACAATTTCTTTATCCTCTTCAATATATTTCACTCCGACAAGCGGTGATTTATCGCTGTAAGCTTTGATAAGCTTTTTACGGTTCGTTTTTGTTTCGTAAGATTTCAAGTCAACCTTTGCGACCTTTCCGTTTTCAAAAAAGAACATAACGTAACCGCTGTAATCTGTTGTTGCAATCATATGGATTGCGGTTTCTCCGTCTTCCATATTAAGACGTGAAGCCACAAATTCACCGAGAATACTCGCTTTGGTTTCGTCGAAATCATTCGCTTTTGCTTTATAAACCTGGCATTTATTCGTAAAGAACAAAAGGTCTGACTTGTTTGAGGTTTCAACGGTTTTTATTATCTTATCGCCCTCTTTGAGCTTATGCTCACCGTTACTCTTTTGCCACGAAAGAGGTAAAATCTTTTTGAAATAGCCCTCTTTTGTGAAGAAAAGCATTACGGGGTAATCGGGAACATCTTCTTCCGTTTCTTCCTCCGATGAATTTTCAACATATATAATTTCGGATTTTCTGTCTTGACCGTGCTTTTCAGCTACGCTTTTAAGCTCTTCGACGATAATTTTTCTTATTTTCTGTTTGCTTGAAAGTATGTCTTCGAGCAATGCAATATTTTCTTCAAGACTTTCTATATCCTTAATTCGCTTTAAAATATACTCCTTGTTCAAATGTCGCAGCTTAATTTCGGCAACATATTCCGCTTGAATTTTATCTATGCCGAAGCCAATCATCAAATTCGGAATAACCTCGGCTTCTTCTTCGGTATTGCGGATAATTTTTATGGCTTTGTCAATATCCAAAAGGATTTTTTCAAGTCCTTTAAGAAGATGAAGCTTATCCCTGCACTTTTGTAAATCAAATTCAAGACGTCTTCTTACGCACTCAGTTCTAAACTCAATCCATTCAAGCAATATTTGACGTACACCGAGAACTTTAGGCATACCCTTAATGAGAATATTGAAATTACAAGAGAAAGTGTCTTCAAGCGGAGTTGACTTGAACAGCTTTGACATAAGCTTTTCAACGTCTGTTCCCGTTTTTACGTCAATTGTGATTTTAAGACCTTTTTTATCCGTTTCGTCACGGATATCTTTAATTTCTTTGAATGAACCTTTTTTTATAAGCTCGATTATCTTTTCGATAATCGCTTCCGATGTGGTAGTTGTGGGAATTTCGGTAATGTCAATACATTTATTCACCTTATCGTAAGTATATTTTGAACGCACTTTTACGCTTCCGCGTCCCGTTTCAAAAATACTTTCGAGGGCATCCCTGTCGTAAATTACCTGCGCTCCGCCGACAAAATCGGGGCATTTGAGCGTTTCAAACAAATCCGCTTCGGGATTTTTTATAAGTGCGATTGTTGTATCGCAAATTTCACGAAGATTAAACGAACAAATATTGCTTGCCATACCTACCGCAATGCCGAGGTTTGCGTTTGTAAGAATTGTCGGCACTGTAACGGGGAACAACAGAGGCTCTTGCATTGTGTTATCATAGTTCGGCACAAAATCAACGGTGTTTTTATCGATATCTTTAAAAAGCTCCGCCGCAAAAGAGGAAAGCTTTGCCTCTGTGTAACGTGAAGCGGCATATTGCATATTTTTTGAATATGCTTTACCGAAGTTACCCTTTGAATCCACAAACGGGTGCAAAAGCGATTCGTTACCTTTTGAAAGACGAACCATAGTGTCATAAATAGGGCCGTCGCCGTGCGGATTAAGCTGCATGGTTCTTCCCACGATGTTTGCGGATTTTATCCTTCCGCCCGTGAGAAGTCCCATTTTGTACATAGTGTAAAGCAATTTTCTGTGCGACGGCTTCATTCCGTCAATTTCGGGAATTGCACGGGAAACGATAACGCTCATAGCATAAGGCATATAGTTTTCTTCAAGCGTGTCGGTAATTTTTTGTTGTGCCACAATACCGGCACCGAGAATGTGTGCATTGGGATTAATTTCCTCTGCGGAACGGTCAAGCTCCTTTTTCTTTTTTCCTGCCATATTATCGCCTCCCTTTTAGTTCAAATCGGTAACGTCAAGATATTTATAGCCGTCATTCGTAATGTGGTCTTTTCTTCCCTGTAGGTTATCACCCAACAGCAAATCGAAAGTGTCAGCCATTTTCTGAGCCTCATCGGGTTCAACTTGAATAAGTCTTCTTGTTTTCGGATTCATTGTTGTAAGCCACATCATATCGGGGTCATTTTCACCGAGACCCTTTGAACGCTGGATTGTATACTTTTGATTGCCTATTTCCGCCAAAGCATCTGCTTTTTCTTTTTCCGTGTAAGCAAACCATACCTGATCCTTGCACTGTATTTCATAAAGCGGTGATTCGGCAATAAATACTTTGTGAGCGTTTATTATAGACGGCATAAGACGGTAAATCATAGTAAGAATCAGTGTTCTTATCTGGTAACCGTCAACGTCCGCATCAGTACAAATTATAACCTTGTTCCAAAGAAGGTTGTCCATATTGAAGTTTGAAAGGTCCTTGTGTTTTTTTGAATTGACCTCAACTCCGCAGCCCAGCACCTTAATAAGGTCGGTTATAATTTCGCTTGAAAAAATCTTATTGTAATCCGATTTAAGACAGTTTAAAATTTTTCCCCTTACGGGAATGATTGCCTGAAAGCGTGAATCCCTCGCCTGCTTACAAGCACCGAGAGCCGAATCGCCCTCCACGATGAAAATTTCACGTTCCTCCACATCACGGCTTCTGCAATCGACAAATTTCTGAACTCTGTTTTTAAAATCGTTATTGGCCTTTAATGACTTTTTAATTGATGTTCTTGTAGCTTCCGCTTTTACGCGAGAACGCATATTAATCAAAATTTGGTCGGCAATTTTATCGGCTTCCATTTTATTTTCGATAAAATAAATTTCAAGCTGACGTTTAAAGAAATCGGTCATTGCCTCTTGAATAAATTTATTGGTAATTGATTTCTTTGTCTGATTTTCATACGAAGTCAGCGTAGAAAACGAACTTATTACCAAAACAAGACAGTCCTCGACATCTTGAAATGTAATTTTGGAATCGGTCTTCGTGTATTTCCCGCTTTGCTTTAAATAATTGTCGATTTGATAAGTAAAAGCATTTCTCACCGCTTTGTCGGGAGCACCTCCGTGTTCGAGAAAGCTTGAATTGTGAAAATACTCTTTGAGCTGCTTTTTGTTTGAGAAGCAAACGACAGCATTGATTTTCACCTTATAATCACTTAAATCTTCACGGTCACGTCCTACCCTTTCGGTGTGCCAAGTCTGCACACCCGTAAAGGCATCGTTCTCACCGACAAAATCTTTGACGTAATCCTCTATTCCGTTTTCGTAAATATATTCAAAAGTTTCAAAGCCTCTTGAAGTTTGATTTTTGAGAATAAACTTAATATTCGCATTTACAACCGACTGCTTTTGAAGTGTTTCTTTAAAATATTCAAGCGGTATGGCAATATCGGTAAACACTTCAAGGTCAGGTCGCCATTTTATTCTTGTGCCGGTATTTCTTTTACCGTACGGTTCTTTAATGAGGTCACCGACAACCTCACCCTTTTTGAAATGGATTTCATATCTGTTGCCGCCGTAAAAAACCTCTGCGTCCATATACTCGGAAGCATACTGAGTTGACGTAAGGCCCAAGCCGTTAAGACCGAGCGAATATTCGTAGCTTCCGCCGTCATTGGTGTCATATTTGCTTCCCGCATACAGCTCACAGAAAACAAGCTCCCAGTTATATCTTTTTTCTTTCTCGTTGTAGTCAACGGGCAAGCCTCTGCCGAAATCCTGCACTTCGATAGAGCCGTCAAGAAATCTCGTTACAACGATTTTGTCGCCGTAGCCTTCTCTTGCCTCGTCAATCGAATTTGAAAGTATTTCAAAAAAAGCGTGTTCACAGCCGTCAAGTCCGTTTGAGCCGAAAATAACACCGGGACGAAGTCTTACTCTGTCGGCACCTTTGAGCTGCGAAATGTTATTATCATTATAAGTTGATTTTTTAGCCATTCTAATGACAATCCTTTCGACAAATATGTACTACTAAATAAATATCCAATCCATTTTATTATATACTATATGTTGTTTTTTGTCAAATAAGCAGAGTATTCTAAAGTCCGAAAAAACGACCGTTTGGAAGTCCCTATTAAAGCGAAAAAGCACTCCGAAAGAAATACGTTTCGGAGTGCATATTTTCAGATGCTTGATTTCTTTTTAAGGTATTCTCTTACTTGTGAGGCAAGGTAAAGAGAGCCGCAGACAGCTTTTAGTTTTCCTTTTTCCGTTACCTCAAAAGCTTTGTCTACTGCTTCAAACGGGTTTTTCACGGCATATACCTCGTTACAGTATTTCTCACAAATGATTTTCAGGTCATCCGCTTTCATCGCACGGGGGTTATCACATTCCGTTGCAATCATAATCTTTGCTTTTCGGGAAAGATTTTTGACGGAACGTTCAACATCTTTATCCCTCATCATACTTACAACAACCGTGTTTTCATCAAAAAGCGAAAGCACTTTTGAAAGCATAAGCGTTCCGCTTTCGTTATGCCCGCCGTCAAGAAGCACGTCTTTTCTCAGAAATTCGACTCTTGCGGGCATTTTTGTTTTTTCAATGCCCTCAGCGATAATTTTTTCATCAATTCCGATGCTCAGTGCAGTTTCAACAGCCGTAAGCATATTGAAAATTTGATGCTCACCGAAAAGATGTGTGCAAAGTCTGATGCCTTTATAATTAACAACCGTTTTTTCAAAGCCGTATTCAACCGTTTCAAGAAGCGTTATATCGGGGACAATAAGCCTATTGTTCATTTTTTCGGCATACCTTACAATTGTTTTTATTACCTCGGTTTCCTGCAAAGGATACGCAACGGTCAACGAATTTTCTTTGATAATTCCGCATTTCTGTTCTGCGATTTCGGTTAGTGTATTGCCCAAAATTTCGGTATGGTCAAACGAAATCGAGGTGATGACCGAAGCCAATGGTTTTTCGATTACATTTGTGGAATCGAGAAGTCCGCCCAATCCGACTTCGAGGACAACCATATCGCAGTTTTTTTCGTTAAAATAATCAAACGCCATCGCCGTTATTATCTCAAATTCGGTAGGTTCGATTCCCTCACGATGCAAAGCTTCGACAATCGGCTTGATTTTTTCCGTAAGTGCGGTCAAATCGCCGTGCGAAATCATATTTCCGTTAATCTGTATTCTTTCGCAAAAATCCACCACATAGGGGGAAGTGAAAAGTCCCGTTTTTTTACCGTCCGCAATGAAAATTTCCGAAAGCATTGTAGAAACGCTGCCTTTGCCGTTTGTTCCCGCAACGTGAACAATCCGCAGATTATTCTGCGGATTGCCTAACTTTTTCAACAATGCACGAATACGTTCCAAACCCGGTTTTGTACCGAACTTGAGGAACGAGTGAATATATTCCAAAGCACTGTTATAATCCATAATTATTCTCCGAACGAAGCGATGCTTTCATCAAGCATCTTAATTTTTTCGGTAAGCTTTGCGGCAGCTTCACGCTGGCCCGCAACAACCTTTTCGGGGGCTTTTGCCACAAATCCCGGATTGTTAAGCTTATTCATAACGAAATCAAGGTCTTTCTGTGCGTTTGCACGTTCTTTTTCAAGCCTTGCTTTCTCTGCTTTAAAATCAACAAGCTCATCCATAGGAATAAACATTTTGGCATCCGCCGTAATTATCGAAACAGCTCCCTGCAAATCGAAGTTTTCACCGACCGTAACATCGGATGCACTTGCCAAACGCTGCATAAATACACCCGCTTTTGAGAATGTATCTTTAAAGTCACTTTCGATATAAATGTGTGCTTTCTTTGAAGGCGGAACATTCATTTCCGCTCTGCGGTTACGAACGGCACGAACGGCATCCATAATTCTGCCCATTTCAATTTCTTCGGCTTTAAAGGTAAGCTCTTCTTTATATGACGGATACTCGCTTATCATAATCGATTCGCCTTCGTGCGGAAGTGTCTGCCAAATTTCTTCGGTGATAAAGGGCATAAAGGGATGAAGAAGCTTCAAAATTTCGGTAAACACATAAACCAAAACAGCTCTTGCGGTTTTTGCACCCTCACCACCTGCCTGAAGACGGATTTTTGCAATTTCTATATACCAATCGCAGAAAACATCCCAAATAAAATCGTAAAGCTTTTGAACAGCCATACCGAGTTCAAAGTTTTCGAGATTGTTTGTAACATCCTTGCAAAGCTCGTTGAGAAGGCTGAGAATCCATTTATCCTCCAAAGCCAAATCTTCGGGAATGTGAGCCGACGGCTCATTTTCATCAAGATTCATCAAAATAAATCTTGCCGCATTCCAAAGCTTATTTGCAAAATTACGGCTTGCTTCAACCTTATCATCCGAAAAACGCATATCATTTCCGGGACTGTTGCCTGTTGCAAGAGTAAATCTCAATGCATCTGCACCGTATTTATCGATAATTTCAAGCGGGTCAATGCCGTTGCCGAGCGATTTTGACATTTTTCTGCCCTGTGCGTCACGAACAAGACCGTGAATCAAAACATCGCTGAACGGCTTTTCACCCATATATTCAAGTCCCGAAAAAATCATTCTCGAAACCCAGAACGTGATGATATCGTAG
>CAYYRN010000010.1:0-4039 GCA_964474295.1 uncultured Eubacteriales bacterium | reverse complement strand
GCCTGTAACAAGTGTGCTTGTGGGATAATAGCGTTTCAAATCCTCTGTATCATCCGGCCATCCGAGTGTTGAGAAAGGCCAAAGTGCGGATGAAAACCATGTATCGAGCGTGTCGGGATCCTGATGAACCTTACCGCCGCATTTCGGACAGCAATCGGGTGCAGTCTTTGCAACGGTGATTTCGCCGCAATCATCACAATAATATGCAGGGATTCTGTGGCCCCACCAAAGCTGACGTGAAATGCACCAATCACGGATATTTCTCATCCAATGGAAATAGTTTTTATTAAATCTTTCGGGGATAAATCTTATATCACCGTTTTCAACAGCTTCAATTGCGGGTTTTGCAAGCTCCTCCATTTTAACGAACCACTGGAGAGAAACCCTCGGCTCAACTGTTGTGCCGCAGCGGTAGCAGGTGCCGACATTGTGACTGTAATCTTCAATGCGTACAAGTGCGCCCTCTTCTTCAAGGTCTTTTACAATCGCTTTTCTTGCTTCAAAGCGATCCATACCTGCATACTTGGGATAATCCTCCGTGATTTTCGCATCATCCGTCATTACGTTAATAACGGGAAGATTGTGACGTTTGCCTACCTCAAAGTCATTCGGGTCATGCGCGGGAGTTATTTTTACAACACCCGTTCCGAAATCCATTTCGACATATTCATCGGCAACAACCGGAATTTCACGGTGAACTAAAGGAAGAATAAGCGTTTTGCCGACAATATCCTTGTATCTTTCGTCATGCGGGTTTACCGCAACGGCAGTATCACCGAGAAGTGTTTCGGGACGTGTTGTTGCAAGCTCAACATAACCTGAACCGTCTTTGAGAGGATAGCGAAGATGCCAAAAATGGCCTGCCTGATCCTCATACTCAACTTCGGCATCCGAAATTGACGTAAGGCAATGCGGACACCAGTTTATTATTCTTTCGCCTCTGTAAATAAGTCCTTTTTCGTAAAGGCGGCAGAAAACTTCAAGCACCGCCTTTGAGCAGCCCTCATCAAGAGTAAAGCGTTCTCTGTCCCAGTCGCAGGAAGAACCGAGTTTTTTAAGCTGTTCTATAATTCTTCCGCCGAATTTTTCTTTCCAATCCCACGCACGGTTGAGGAAGCCCTCTCTGCCTATATCCTCTTTGGTTAAACCCTCTTTACGCATAGCCTCGACAATTTTTGCCTCGGTTGCGATAGATGCGTGGTCGGTTCCGGGAAGCCACAAAGTATCATAACCCTGCATTCTTCTGAAACGGATAAGAATATCCTGCAAGGTATTGTCAAGTGCGTGTCCCATATGAAGCTGACCCGTAATGTTCGGTGGCGGAATTACAATTGTGTACGGTTTTTTATTTTCATCGGGTTCGGCGTGAAAATATTTTCCGTCAAGCCAAAATTTGTAAATTCTGTCCTCAACATTTTTCGGGTCATATTGTTTAGCAAGTTCTTTTGCCATAATATCATCCCTTTTTTGAATTAGTAATATACCAAATTATTATCCCATTTATCGAGTGTTTTGTCAATATTTTTTTGTAATTATTGACACTCAAAAATTATAGTTATATAATATACGGGATAAAATAATGAGCAAGAGAGATGTTTTTATGCTTCCAAAAAGAATTTATGCCGAAATAAACCTTGACGCAATTTGCAAAAATGTTGAAGAAACAAAAAAAATCGTAGGAAAAAATGTTGATGTTCTTGCAATCATCAAAGCCGATGCTTACGGTCACGGAGCATTGCGTACAGCCAAAGCACTCTCCGAAATCGGAATAAACCATTTCGGTGTCGCAACTGCCGAGGAAGCCATGCAATTAAGAAAACACGGAATAGACGGAAGAATACTGATTCTCGATTACACTTTTGAAGAATGTTACAGCGAGCTTATAGAAAATGATATAACGAGTACCGTTTTTGAATACTCTCACGCAAAAAAGCTCAATGACATTGCGAATATACACGGCAAGAAAGCCGACATACACATTAAGCTTGACACAGGTATGGGTAGAATCGGCTTTATACCCTCTGAAGACAGCTTTGAAACAATAAAGAAAATCAGCAGCTTGGAAAACGTCAACATCAGCGGAATTTATACGCACTTTGCCTGTGCCGATATGTATGATAAATCAATGACATACCGCCAAATTGAAATGTTTGACAGCTTTTGCGAAAAGCTTGAAAAAGGCGGCGTTCATATACCCGTAAAGCATCTTTGCAATTCTGCGGGAATAATGGAATTTTCCTCCGCATATGCAAATATGGTAAGAAACGGAATTATAACATACGGTCTTTACCCGTCGGACGAGGTTGACAAAAACAAAATCAGTCTTATCCCCGCTATGAGCATTAAAAGCCACGTTGTTTTTGTAAAAGAAGTTGACAAAGATTTTACGGTAAGCTACGGTTCAACTTATGTTACCGAAAGAAAAACTAAGATAGCAACCGTTCCCATTGGCTATGCGGACGGATATCCGAGGGCGCTTTCAAACAAAGGAAAGGTGCTGATAAGAGGAAAATTCGCTCCGATAATCGGCAGAATTTGTATGGATCAGATGATGGTTGACGTAACGGACATTGATGACGTTACACAGGGCGATGTTGTTACCGTTATAGGAAAAGACGGCGACAACACAATAACAGTTGAAGAACTTGCGAATGAAGCAAATTCATTTAACTATGAGTTTGTCTGCAACGTAAACAAGCGTGTTCCGAGAGTTTACATTAAAAACGGAAAGGTTTCCGAAATAGTCGATTTGATAAAATAAAGAAATATGCCTTATCGGCGTTTTACGATTTTCGCCCCAAATTAACCCGAACTGTCGGCGGGTTAATTTGGGGCGAAGTCTTTTTAATTTTACTCATCTGAAATTTCGGCAAAAGAAAAAGCACACCGAAGTGTGCTTAATTTGGCGCGCTTCAAGAGACTCGAACTCCTGACCTACTGCTTAGAAGGCAGTTGCTCTATCCAGCTGAGCTAGAAGCGCATAAATTAAAATGGAGCGGGTGATGGGAATCGAACCCACACGACCAGCTTGGAAGGCTGGGATTCTACCATTGAACTACACCCGCAAATATTAACTTTCACAACGCTGATTATTTTATCACACATACAAATAATTGTCAAGGGTTTTCTTAAAAAATATAAAAATTTTTTCGGTGAGCCTTGTTTAAAGAAAGCTCACCGAAAAATCCGTTTTATTTTACTTCGACAACTATTTCATTATTTTCGGTACAAAGATGAACAGAAGTAATTGTGCTGTCGCATCTTTCAACCATAATGTTTGCGATTTTGTCTTCGACATTGCGTCTGATTACATTTCTGAGGTCACGCGCTCCCCTGCCGTTCTTTTCACCGACCAACTCGGCAAGCTTCAAGGGTACATTTTCGTCCCAGTTAAATTCTATTCCTTTATCCTTGAGCGACTCCACAAGCTCCGAAAGCATCAGCACGGAAATTTTTTCAAAATCCGATTTTGTCAAATCGTTAAATACGACAATCTCGTCCACTCTGCCGATAAATTCGGGACGAAGAAATTCGGAAAGTGCTTTCATCGCTCTATCCTTGTTAACCTCGCTTTGAGTTTTTGCAAAGCCGAGCGCACCTTCTTTTCTCTCACTTCCCGCATTTGAAGTCATTACTATCACTGTATTTTCAAAGCTGACGTTTCTGCCGTGAGAATCCGTTATTTTTCCCTCATCGAGAATCTGAAGAAGGATGTTCATAACATCGGGATGAGCTTTTTCGATTTCATCAAGCAAAATTACCGAGTAAGGTTTTCTTCTGACCTTTTCGGTAAGCTGACCTGCCTCGTCATATCCGACATATCCCGGAGGCGAACCGATAATTCTCGAAACGCTGTGTTTTTCCATAAACTCGGACATATCAAGCCTTATGAGCGTTTCGGGTGAATCAAACAATTCATTTGCAAGCTGTTTGACAAGTTCTGTCTTTCCCACACCTGTCGGGCCGACAAAGATAAAGGATGACGGTCTTCTTCTCGGACTAAGCTGCACCCTTCCGCGTCTGACGGCGGCACAAACCA
>CAYYRN010000009.1:44707-47470 GCA_964474295.1 uncultured Eubacteriales bacterium | reverse complement strand
GATGCAATGCTTATCCTGTGATTTTCACACAAAAAGGAGTTATTTATGTACAAACTTATAAAAAAATGCGGCAACGCAAGGCGAGGGGAGTTTACCACAGTCCACGGAACGGTTCAAACCCCCGCTTTTATGAATGTAGGCACTTGTGCGGCAATAAAGGGCGGCTTGTCGTCTTTTGACCTTGATGAAATAAAATGTCAGGTTGAGCTTTGCAACACATACCACCTTCATGTAAGACCGGGCGATGAGCTTATCAAAGAACTCGGCGGACTTCATAGCTTTATGGGCTGGCAGAAACCGATTTTGACCGACAGCGGCGGATTTCAGGTTTTTTCTCTTGCAAAGCTTCGTGATATCAAAGAAGAGGGTGTTACCTTTTCTTCGCACATTGACGGCAAAAAGATTTTTATGGGGCCGGAAGAAAGTATGAGAATACAGTCAAACCTTGCTTCGACAATCGCAATGGCTTTTGATGAATGTGTTGAAAATCCGTCACCGTATAAGTATTCAAAGGAAAGCTGTGAAAGAACGGTACGCTGGCTTTACAGATGTAAGGATGAAATGGAAAGGCTCAATTCACGCTGTGACACAATAAACAAAAAGCAGATGCTTTTCGGCATAAATCAAGGCTGTACATATGATGATTTGAGAATAGAGCATATGAAAAAAATAGCCGAGCTTGATTTGGACGGATACGCTATCGGCGGGCTTGCGGTGGGTGAGCCGAAAGAGGATATGTACCGTATAATTTCCGCTGTTGAACCTTTTATGCCGAAAGACAGGCCGAGGTATCTTATGGGCGTGGGAACACCGGGAAACATTATCGAGGGTGTCAGCAGGGGCGTTGACTTGTTTGACTGCGTTATGCCGTCAAGAAACGCACGTCACGGGCATCTTTTCACATGGGACGGAATAATAAACTTAAACAATGCGAAGTTTATGAACGATTCCGAGCCGATAGAACCGGGATGCCAATGCCCGACCTGCCAACATCATTCAAAAGCGTACATCAGGCATTTATTTAAAAGCAAAGAGGTTTTGGGGTTGCGGCTTGCCGTAACGCATAACCTGTATTTTTACAATACGCTTATGGAAAAAATACGAGAGGCTCTCGATAACGGAACTTTTGAAGAATTTAAAGCAAAATATGTGGATTTGCTTGATACGAGAAAGAAATAAAAGAGGTGTTCGTATGAAAAAGTTTTTAGCATTAATTTTTGTACTTGCGACTTTTGCGGCAGTGTTCACAGGATGTGAAAAAACCGATAGAAGCGGGAAAAATGACGAAACCACAACTCTCGAAGCACAGACTATGGAAGTCGAGTCAACGTACAACAAAAACAGCAAAACGATGAAGACGGTTTATTATGCCGCCGACGGCAGCGTTGCAAGCACAGTGGTGACTGTGTATAACGATAAAAAGCTTGTCGAAAAAGAAAGCACTTATGATGAAGAAGATAAGCTTGTAAGCACAATCAGCTACAAATACGATAAAAATTCCAATATTATCGAAATGGCAGTTTATGACGGCGATAACAAGCTTGAATATATGAATAAGGATTATGAGTATAAAAAGGTTAAAACCGATAAGGGTGAAAAATTCATTAAGCTGAAATATAACCGTTATAATTCCGAAGCAAAGGTTGACACGATTTTTAAGTGGGAATATGATGAAGATTATAATTGCATTTCCATGGCAACATATTCCCCCGAAGGTAAGCTTTTGACACAAAACGAATTTTAAATCACGCATATTTCGGTATTTAACAAGCGGAGCTGTAAAAACGCAAGTTTTTTACAGCTCCGCTTCCGTCAGCAGCGGTTCTGTGACGGCGGGAAAAATTCACTTGTCGGGAATTTGATTCTCTTGAATGAATCGCAGGGGTCTTCTGCATTGAAACAACATTCTTTTTTCGGTATGCAGAAATCGTATGCGGGAATGAGCATTTGAACGTCTCTTTCAAGCTGAACAACCGTAAACAGACCGAGAGTTACTTTAACTGCGGTTTCGTTACCGGAATTGATAAATTCGCCGTCAAAGCATCTCGAAACATTGTAAGGAATTTTACAGCAGTTGTCGCAACATTCTTCCGCTTTGCACAAAGATGTGTCAAGAACAATCGGGTCTACGGTTTGAACTTTGGCTCTCGGAGCTGTTTTAATGCAGGGCAATTGCTCATCGCTTTCGTCAGCCGCAAATTCCGAGCTGAATGTTTTTACAGAGCCTTCGCCGCCGAAAAGAACACATTTTTTGCTGAAGCTTGCAAGTCCGCAGGCTTTTTGCGTATCGCAGCCGGAAGCCGTGAAAACATCCAAATGAAGCTTGAAGAAAAATGTTATATCAACAGAATAACAGCCCTTGTTGAAAGGAACCTCTTCAACATCAATGCAGGTATTGATAATTTCCGCTTTTCTTGTACGCACGGATTTTGCACAGTTAATGATGTTTTGCGCTCTGTCGGTAAAATGTACTCTCAAATCCGAAAGGCAGTCTCTGTCACAGCAGGAATCGTAAATTCTGCTTGTGTCGATGCAAACAGCCTCTTTGAATTTGGCATTCGGATTACACGGGTTACACATTCTGTTTTCCGCCATTGGTTCTCCTCCTCATGTAAAATTTTGAAATTTGTAAAACTTCACTATCATTATATGAGAGGTGATGTAAAAGGTTAATATGCGCAGAAAACAATGCCATCAAAAAGTTTTGACTTTAAATTTTACCGCCATTCAGACTTCTTTCGTCATTCTGCCCTTTCTTACCGT